>DATJJB010000332.1:0-8122 GCA_035492655.1 Kutzneria sp.
GAGTTCAATGTGGACTTCGGCGCGCTGGCGGCCGGTGGTCTGGTCGCGGCCGTGCCGGTGGTCGCGGTGTTCGCGGTGATCCAACGATTCCTGGTGCAGGGACTGACGGCGGGAGCGGTGAAGGGATGAGCAGAGCCAAGACGGTGGCGCTGGTCCTGGCGTGTGCGCTGGCCATGGCCGGCTGCGGCGACGACGGTGGCGGCGGCAAGGAGACGATCACGTTCTGGGACAACAACGGCGGTCCGGCCCGGACGCCGGTGTTCCAGCATCTGATCGCGCAGTTCGAGCAGGCCAACCCCGATGTGCACGTCGAGTACGTCGGCATTCCGAGTTCTTCGGTGCAGCAGAAGTACGACACCGCGATCGCCGGCGGCGCCACCCCCGATGTCGGCGGTATCACCACGTCTTATCTTGCCGACCTGGTCGGCCAGGACGCGCTGGAGCCACTGGACGACCGGCTGTCGGCGAGCCCGTTGCACGACAAGCTGCTGCCCGATCTGGTCGACGACGTCCGGCGGGCCGGCGGTCAGAAGCTGTACGAGCTGCCGTCCTCGGCCAATCTGGACGTCCTGTGGTACCGCAAGGACTGGTTCGCCCAGGCCGGTCTGCAATCACCGTCCACTTGGGACGAGCTGCTGGCCGACGCGGCCAGGCTGACCGACAAGGCCGCCAACCGGTTCGGCTACACCGTCCGCGGCGGCGGCGGTTCGGTGTTCCAGCTGCTCAGCGAGGCGTATGCCTACTCGAGTGTGCCGGCGTTCTTCACCGCGGACGGCGTCAGCACCGTCGCCGACCCGGGCAACGTCGACCTCGTGAGCAAGGTCGCCGCGCTGTACGGCAAGGCGACGCCGAGCGCCGACGTGAACAACGGCTACACCCAGATGGTCGCCGAGTTCACCGGTGGCACGGTGGCGATGATGCACCACAATCTCGGCTCGTCCGGCGATCTGATGAAGGCGTTGGGGCCGGACAAGGTCGGCGCGGTCCCGCTGCCGGTCGGCCCGTCCGGCAAACGCACCGTGGTGCCCAACCCCACCGACGGCTTCGGCGTGTTCAAGGCCAGCGAGCACAAGGACGCCGCGTGGCGGTTCGTCCAGTTCCTCCTGTCCAAGGACAGCAACAGCTACTGGAACCAGCAGGTCGGGCAGATCCCGGCCAACACCGACGTGTACGAGGACGGCTGGCTGCGCACCAACCAGCCGGTGGCGATGGCGCTCGGGGTGCTGCGGGCCAAGGACACCGTGCTGGCCACGGCGCCGTTCGCGCTACCACAGTTCTCCGCCATCACCAAGGCCGACAGCGAGCCGCTCTACCAGAAGGTGCTGCTAGGCACCTTGTCCCCCAAGGACTTCCTACGCAAGCTGGCCGACGAACTGACCGCCGCCGAGCGCGACCGGCGTTCGCACAACGGATAGGAACACATCGCCGATGCTGATCGAAGCTGTGGCCGTCCGGGTCTTCACCACGACCGCGTGGACCTCGGTCGACGAGGCCGGGCACCGTCATCCGGCGCCCGAGCACGAGGTGCGGGCCGCGCTGTTGGAGATCACCGACCAGGACGGCCACACCGGCTACTGCCAGGTGCAGCCCGACCATCTGCGGGAACCGGTGCTGTCCGCGCACATCCGGCCGGCGTTGCTCGGCCGTGACCCGTGGCAGCGGGAGCACATCTGGCAGACGCTGTCCCGACGGCAGCGTGGCGCGCACGGCGGCCTGACCGACCGCGCGCTCGGCTACGTTGACCAGGCGCTGTGGGATCTGCTCGGCCGCCGCACGGGGTTGCCGGTGTGGAAGCTGCTCGGCGGCGCCCGCGACCGCGTGCCGGCCTACGCGAGCACCATGTGCGGTGACGAGATCCCCGGCGGGCTCAGCTCCCCCGAGGACTACGCGGCGTTCGCCGAGCAGCTGGCCAAACGCGGCTACCGTGGCATCAAGCTGCACACCTGGATGCCGCCGGTGCCGTTCGCCCCGAACCTCCAGCTGGACATCCGCACCTGCGCCGCGGTGCGGGAGGCCGTCGGACCGGACGTCGCGCTCATGCTCGACGCCAATCACTGGTACCGCCGGTCCGAGGCGCTGGAGCTCGGGCGCGCCCTGGAGAAGCTGGACTTCGCCTGGTACGAGGAGCCCATGGACGAGGCGTCGATCAGCTCCTACCGGTGGCTGGCCCAGCAGCTGGCGGTGCCGGTGATCGGGCCGGAAACCGCCGCCGGCAAGCACTTCGTCCGGGCCGAGTGGATACGGGCCGGCGCGTGCGACATCCTGCGGGCCGGCGTCGACGACTGTGGCGGCATCAGCGCGACGCTCAAGACCGTGCACCTGGCCGAGGCGTTCAACATGGACTGCGAGATCCACGGCAACGGCTCCGGCAACCTCGCCGTCCTCGGCGCCAGCGCCAACCCCCGCTGGTACGAGCGCGGCCTGTTGCATCCGCACGTCGACTTCGACCGGCTGCCACCGCACCGCAACTCGGTCCTGGATGCCGTCGACGAAGACGGCCTGGTCGCCATGCCGACCGCGCCGGGTCTCGGCGACGACTGGAACCTCGACCATGTTAGGGCTAACACTGTCGACCAGTGGTGACCCGCCAGCCGGGCCGGCCGAGGCCGGCCCGGCTGCGCGCGCTACGGCGCGACCAGCTGGATCTCGCGGTGCAGTTGGCCGTCCACCGCGGGGTAGAGGCTGACCTCGCCGTCGCTCCAGCGGACCAGGATCCCGTTGCCGCGGCCGGCGGTGACGGTGGCGTGGGTCCACAGCTCGTTCGGGGCCTCGACCTGGTGTTCCTGGCCGAGGTTGGCGGCGGAGACGTCGCCATAGATGGTGAACTCGCCGTCGCTCCACCGGACGAGCAGGTCCGCGGCGCCGGAGCCGACCCAGTTGCCGCCGGAGATGGTCTGGGCGTGCGTCCAGGTGCCGTTGGGGGCGGCGAGCTGACGCTCGGAGTGGATGCCGTTGGCGGCGATGCCTTGGTAGAGCGTGGTTTCGCCGTCATTCCAGACAACGACCAGGTCGCCGCCGAGGCCGGCGATCAGCGAGGCGTGGTCGCGCCACAGGTCGTTGGGGGCGGCGAGCTGGACCTCGTTGGCGAAGCCGCTCTTGCTGACGGAGCCGTAGTAGGTGACCTCGCCGTCGCTCCACGTGACCACGACACCGCGGTTGACGGTGGCGATGCCCTTGGCGTGCGTCCAGAGCCCGCCCGGCGCGGCCAGCTGGGTCTCGCCGACGAACGGCTTCTGCGGATCCGTGGTCGATCCGCCCTGGTAGAGCGTGACCTCGCCGTCGCTCCACTTGACGATCATGTCGAGCTGGCCGCTGCCGGTGAAGTCACCGCTGGTGATCAGGTCGGCGTGCTTCCACAGCGGCCCGTCGCCGAGCGGGTAGCCGAGGTTGCCGTCGCCCGGCGGCACCGGCGCGGCGACGGCCTTGTCGTACAGGGCCTTGACGCGCTCGTCGAAGCGGACGCTGTAGTTGCGGGGATCACTGGCCGGCAGGTTCTGGCCCTTGCCGCCGATCACGCCGATGAGGTCCTTGCCGCCGCCCAGGATCCACGGGCCGCCGCTGAAACCGCCGGGGATGCCGGTGCACTGGAGCGTTTCCCAGTACTGGCCGTCCTTGTTCGCGGTGCTACTGCCGACGTACGGCTTGTCCTGGTAGCCGGACGTGCCGGTGGACGGGTAGCCGTACACCTTCAGGTCCGCCGGCAGGGCCGCGTCCGTCTTCAGGGTGAGCGAGGCACCGGTCACCTCGGCGACGTTCTTGCCGTTGCGCGGCTCGAGCACGAGGAACGCGTAGTCGTAGGGCGAACCGGCGCCGTCGATGTCATGGCTGGTGGCCCAGCCCGGGTCGATGTAGGTCGCGGCCGACCGCCACGTGCCGTACGGGGCCTGGCCGTCGTGGTAGCCGGGCGTGAAGTACACGTGGGCCTTGCCGGCCACGCAGTGCGCCGCGGTGACGATGACGTTGCCCTTGGGGCTGGCCACGATGCTGGCCGAGCAGTGGTGGTTGGTGGGATCGGAGCCGTCCGAGAGGGCGCCGATCTCGGGTCGCGGGTCGGCCACGACGGTGTGCGGCGTGCCGGCCGCGGCGGCGGCGCCGGCGGGGAGCAGGGCGGTCACCAGCGCGACCGCCACTGCCCAGGGGAGTCTCGACATGAACGTGAGGCTAGGTCGGGCCGATCGCCTTCCGCCGCGGTTTCGCCCAGTGGTCACGGTCGAATTCGTCGATCGGGCCCCGCCCCCGCTCGGTCCGATGTGGACACGGTCTGACCTCGTCTATGATCCGATCCGACCAACCGGCCCGACGACGAAAACGAGCACCGGTCGAATGAACTCCCTCTTTCTGGCGATCGCCGTCGCCCTCATGGTCCGATCGCTGGCCGCCGCCCGCCTCGACCGGTGGAACCTCGGCGCGCCGGTGGTCATGGTGCTGGCCGGGGTGGCCGTCGGGCTGCTCAACGAGAACTCGCTGTCGGCCTTGCTGAACACCCAGGCGGTGCAGCAGGCGGCGGAGATCATCCTCGCGGTGCTGCTGTTCACCGACGCCACCGAGGTCCGCGGCGGCCGGCTGTTCGGCGGCTCGGGCGGCCTGGTCGCCCGAGTGCTGCTGGTAGCGCTACCACTGAGCCTGGCGCTGGCCATGGCATGCGGCTGGCTGCTGTTCCCCGGGCTGCCGTGGCCGGTGCTGCTGCTCATCGCCGGCGTCGTGGTGCCGACCGACTTCGCGCCGGCCGAACGCCTCGTCCGTGACCGTGGGCTGCCGACGCGCGTGCGCAGCGTGCTCAACGTGGAGAGCGGCTACAACGACGGCATCGTCTCCCCGCTGTTCCTGTTCGCGCTGATCCTCGCCGGCGATCACGATCAGCAGCGCACGCCGCTGGACGCCCTCGGCACCGCCGTCCCGTTCGCGCTCAAGGCGCTCGTCGTCGGCGTCGTCATCGGCATCCTGCTGGCGCTGCTGATGAACTTCGCCGAACGGGCCGGCTGGATGACCGACCAGTCCGGCCGCATCACGGTCCTGCTGGCCCCGCTGCTGACCTACACCGTGACGGTCGGCATCGACGGCAACGGATTCGTCGCCTCGTTCATCTGCGGCATCGCCTTCCGCTACGTGCACCGCCTGGCCAAGGCGCGCCGGCTGCGTTCGACGCCGGCCGGCGCCACGCACGCCCTGAGCCAGGACTTCCATCTGCTGGAGGACATCACCACGGTGCTGACCATGACCATGTGGTTCATGGTCGGCATCGCGGCGGTGCTCACGGTCCTGATCGGGATCCCCTGGCAGGTGGTCGTCTTCTGCGTGCTCGCCCTCACCGTGGTCCGGGTCGGGCCGGTTCTGCTGTCGTTGGTCGGCTCGACGTTCTCCGCGCGTGAGCGGCTTCTCGTCGGGGCACTGGGACCACGCGGCACGACGTCGATCGTGTTCGGGCTACTGGCGTTCAACCGGCTGCCGGAAGGATCGACCGCCGACACCATCCTGGTGATCACCGTGGTCTGTGTGCTCGGCAGCGTGCTGGTGCACGGCATCGGCGCCCGGCCGGTGACCCGGCTGCTCACCGTCACGCCGCAGGCGTGATCACCAGCCCCAGGCCCAGGCCAGCCGGTTGGCGCCGCTGACATTGTTGACGGTCAGCGACAGGTCGGTGCCGCTGCCCTTCAGCGTGGTGAGCGAATAGGTGTCGCCGGTGCGCAGCCCGGGCCAGTAGACCGAGCCCATGTGCAGCGCACGCAGCCGGTCGGTCACGGTCTGCAGGTAGGCGATCTCGTTGGAGCCGTTGATCTGCCCGTTGTAGTTGAGCCCGGTGGTCATGCTCGCGCCGAACTCGTCCAGGATCGTCCGCGACGAGCAGGTGCCGAGCCGCTGGTCGAAGTCGGCGAGCCACTGCTGCGGGTCGGTCCACGTGCTGTGCCAGAAGCCGTAGAAGTGCAGGGCCAGATGAGTGCCGGCCAGGCGGTTGTCGGCGCACACCGACTTGACGTCGTCGGCGTAACCGGTGCCGTCGACCACGACCCGGGACCGCGGCACGTACCAGTAGGTCGACAGCCACGACGTGACGATTCCGGTCCATTCCTGGCTGCTGTAGCCGAACGGCTCGTTCATCGGCTCGAAGTAGACGTTGGGGTAGAACCCGAACCGCGTGGTGATGCGCCGCCACATGGCGTCGAACGTGGACTGGTCGTCGATCCGGCCGTCCTTGGCGGTCGGCGACTCCCAGTAGCCCAGGATCACCTTGAAGCCCTTGGCCGTGGCGGCGTCGACGGCCGCCGTGTAGGACTGCCAGAACGGGCCGTTGACCGAGGCCGGGTTCACCGGCAGGCGCACGGTGTTAGCGCCAACCTTGGCCCGGAACTGGCTGATGATCGCGCTGGCCTTGGCGAAGGTGGTGGCATAGCTGTCCGATGTGGACAGACCGGACGGCACGACCTCGTCGGCGGCGTAGTTGTCGCGCGGGTCGGCCCAGTTCACGCCGTGGAACTCACTGGTGGAGGTGGCGGCGCCGGCGGCAGGCGCGGTGACGACCATCGCGCCGGCCACGCCGACGGCGCAGCAGACGGCGGCGAGCCGCCGTCTGAACGAAGAAGAGCTCATTGACGACCTTCCTCAGGCTTCGGTGTGTCCGAGGCGCGCCAACGGGGCGCAGCGGACCACGGGGTCGATCATCGTGTCCAGTTCGAGCACGACGACGTCGTTGGCGCCGGCCCTGACCAGCGGTGCGGGCACGTAGAGCGTTCGCTGCGGCCCGCGGCGCCAGTAGCGGCCGAGCAGGAACCCGTTGAACCAGACCATGCCCTTGCCCCAGCCGGCGGTGTCCAGGAACAGGTCCGTCGACTCGGCGACCGTCAGCCGGCCGCGGACCAGCACCGGTCCGGCCAGCGGCCCGGTGACGGCCGGGCCGTCGACGCTGCCGGGACAGCGGTCCGGCAGCGTCGCGGCGTCGATCGGGAGCACGTCCCAACCGGTCAGCGCCCGCCCGTGCAGGCTGACGCCGTCCATGATCCCCTTGGGTTCGCCGAGCCGGGGACCGTAGTCCACCCGGCCGAGGTCCTCGATCAGCAGCGTCAGTTCACCGCTGGTCACCGGCAGCCCGATGGCCTCGTCATGGTGCTCCCGCAGCAGTGTGCCGAGCCGGACACCGTCGAGGAAAACCGTGACCCGGTCCCGGATCTCGCCGAACACCAGCACGGCCGGGCCGTCGCTGGCGATCTGTGTTCGCGCCAACATCAGGCGCGGGGTGGGCGTCAGGTCGTCGAAGGCGGGCAGCGTCGGCCACTGCTCCCGGTGTCCCGGCGCCGCCAGCAACGGGAACGGATCGTGCAGGGACGTGACCGGTGTCGGCAGGGGCTGCGCCGGCGGCGGCACGCTGTCGGGAACCTTGTGGTAGCGCGCGATGACGTCGCGGAACGCGTGGTACTTGGCCGTGGGGTTGCCGGCCTCGTCCAACGGCGCGTCGTAGTCGTAGGAGGTGACGATCGGCTGGTACGTGCCCTTGTCGTTGGCCCCGTTGGTCAACCCGAAGTTGGTGCCGCCGTGGAACATGTAGATGTTGACCGAGGCGCCGGCCGCCAGCAGCGCGTCCAGCTCCGCCGCGGACTCCTCGACCGACGTGGTGTGGTGGTGCGCGCCCCAGTGGTCGAACCAGCCACACCAGAACTCGCTGCACATCAGCGGTCCGGTGGGCTGATGGGCCCGGAGCACGGCCAACCGCTCGGCGGTCCGGGAGCCGAACGACGCCGTGCGGTGCAGTCCGTCCAGACCGCCCGCCGCGAGCATGCCGTCCAGCGGTTGGTCCACTGTGGTCAGTGGCACCGTGATGCCGGACTCCCTGGTGTGGCGGGTGAGTTCGGCGAGGTAGCGGTGGTCGCTGCCGTAGGCCCCGTACTCGTTCTCGATCTGGACCAGCAGCACCGGGCCGCCCCGGTCGACCTGGTGGGGCACGACCACGCGGTACACCTGGCTGAGGTATTCCCGGACGGCGTCGAGGTAACCGGGCTCGCAGCTGCGAACCCCCTCCTCGGGCAGCCAGGTCGGCAGGCCGCCGTTGTCCCACTCGGCGCAGATGTACGGGCCGGGCCGCACTATGGCGTGCATGCCGGCATCCGCGATCAGGCCGAGGAACCGGTCCAGG
>DATJJB010000333.1:0-18891 GCA_035492655.1 Kutzneria sp.
GCGACCACCGGCGCACCGCCGGTGCCCGTGCCGCCGCCCTCGCCGGCCGTCACGAAGACCATGTCGGCCCCCTTGAGGACCTCCTCGATCTCCTCGCGGTGGTCCTCGGCGGCCTTGTGCCCGACCTCGGGGTTGGCGCCGGCGCCGAGACCGCGGGTCAGCTCGCGGCCGATGTCCAGCTTGACGTCGGCGTCGGACATCAGCAGCGCCTGGGCGTCGGTGTTCACCGCGATGAACTCGACGCCCTTGAGCCCGACCTCGATCATGCGGTTCACGGCGTTGACGCCGCCGCCGCCGATGCCGACGACCTTGATCACCGCGAGGTAGTTGTGCGGGGGCGTCATCGGATCCGCCTTCCTGATCGTGGTACTCGAGCTCTCGTCCTGCGGTGGTCACCTTCCCGTCCTGGCCGCCCCCGGCCAGGCTCCGGTCAAACTCTCGACCTCAACCAGAGGCTTCGAGTTATGTCAACCCCGACATTGGGGTGGACGGTATGCACCACAGGTGCGACGGTCCAGCAGCCACGCCGAACACGGACCCAGGTCTTAGACGGCCGAACGTCGGCCGCACCCCTTTCAGGCATGTCCCCGAGTACGGCGTTCACGCCGAACCACGCAATGCAGAGCGTAGTCTGTGCGGCCGTCACCCGTGTGGTGCGGGGCGAGGTCGGGTCCGTTCCCGGACATTGCCTCGGCACTTGTGGAACACGGCGCGACGGGGTCTCGGACGGAGATCACCCGCACCCGGCCGTGGTCACGGTGGGTAGCCAGTACGGTGGGGGCGTGACGGGTCCGGTGCGGGTGTGCCCCGAGTGCGGTCGACAGTTCGAGTTCACCGATCCGGCGTGGCGCTGCTGCGGCACGCCGATGCGGCTGGCCGAGCCGCCCGCGGCTCCCGTGCGGCTGACCGAGCTGGCCGGCCGCCCGCTGACCACCTGGCGATACGCCGAGGCCCTCGGCGTGCCCGCGGAGCTCTGGCGGTCGGCCACGCTCGGTGAGGGAATCACGCCACTGCTGTCCGCCGGCCACGGCATCTCGGTGAAAGTCGAGTACGCCAGCCCGACCCTGTCGTTCAAGGACCGCGGCGTGGTGCTGTTGATCGTGCAGGCGCTGGCGGCCGGGGCGGCCAAGGTGATCGCCGACTCCAGCGGCAACGCCGGCACGGCGGTCGCGGCCTATGCGGCCCGGGTCGGGCTGCCGGCGGAGATCTTCGTGCCGGCGTCGACGTCACCGAAGAAGATCGCCCAGGTCAGGGCGCACGGGGCGACCGTGAACCTGGTGCCGGGCACCCGGGAGGCGACCGCCGCCGCGGCGATCGAAGCGGTCGAGGCCGGCGATTCGTTCTACGCCAGCCACGTCTACAACCCGGTGTTCCACCTCGGCACCGCGACCTACGGCTTCGAGGTGTGGGAGCAGTTGGGCGGCCGGCTGCCCGAGACGCTGGTGCTGCCGGTGGGGAACGGGACTTTGGTCCTCGGTGTCACCCGAGCGGTGGCAGGGTTGTTGGCCGCCGAGCTGATCCCGGCGGCCCCGCGAATCGTGGCCGTACAGGCAGCGAACTGTGCACCGTTGGCTGCCGCTCGGCGCGCGGGCTCGGCGGAGCCGCTGGCCGTCGAGTCGTCGCCGACCATCGCCGAGGGCATCGCCATCGCCGCGCCGGCCCGCGGCGCGGAGATCCTCGCCGCCGTGGACGACATCGTGACCGTGACCGAGGAACAGGTGCTGGCCGGCCGGTCGGAACTGGCCCGGCGCGGGTGGTACGTCGAGGACACCGCCGCCGTGTGCTGGGCAGCGGCGCGGGCGCGCGAGGGCTCCTGGGGCGAGGTCGTCGTCCCGCTGTCCGGGGCCGGTCTGAAGACGGGGTGGACCGTCTAGGGGTTGGAGATCGTCGCCAGCTGGGGGCTGGAGACGTCGTACACCTTGCCGGGCTGGCTCATCAGGGCGGTGAGGACGCCGGCCTTGCGGGTGGAGTCGGCGACGCCGCCCCACCGGACCTGCCGGCCGGCGGACAACGACAGCACCACGGAGTTCGGCGACTTCGCCGAGACGGACAGCACCTCGGCGCGGATCTTGTCCGGCACCGCCATCAGCACCTGGACGACGGCGACGGCGGTCGGGTCGTTGGCGGCCGAGCTGGTCAGCTGGAGCTCGGGCAGGCCGGCCGGCGCCGAGGAGACGGTGGCGAAGTCCTTGGCCGTGTGGTCGACCAGGTGCGCGCCGGTCGGGGTCTTGATCACACCGATGGCCACCCGTTCGGCGACGTCGATGCGGACCGTGGCCGGCCAGGACCGGGAGACGTTGACCGAGGCGACCCGGTTGAGGGCGGCCACCCGGTCGCGGATGGCGGCCAGGTTGATCGTCAGCATCGGGTTGCCGGACGGCACCGCGGCGGCGTCGAGGACCTGGGGCTTGGTGAGATCCTTGGTGCCCAGCACTTCGACCGAGCGGACGCCCAGCAGTGGCGTGAAGTAGACGCCGTAGAGCAGCCCGAGGGTGCCGACGACCAGGGTGAGAGCGATGACGCGGCGGCGGATGATGCGACCCCGCTGCGCGCCACGGCGACGAACCCGGCCACGCTCGGAGACCCGGCGGCCCCGGTCGGAGACGACCCGCTCGCCGCTGGCCCGACGCCCGCGCGTGGACCGCTCGCCGCCCTCGGCCCGGCGGGAGGGGTTGTCGCCGCGATCGCCGCCGCGCCCGGGGCGGCCGGAGCCTGACCCGACCCGGCCCGACACAGCCCGATCGGAGCCGGCACGCGCCGAACCCGACCGTTCCGATGCGGCATGGCCGGAAGCAGCCCGGTCCGAAGCCGAACGACCCGAGCCCGCGCGCTCGGCCGAGCGGGGATCGCCGGTGCCGGCACGGCCCGAACCGGCCCCGTCGGAATCGGCGGGGCGGTCCGGGCGGTGGCGGGTCGGGTCGTCGTCGGTCATAGGGCGGCGAGGATCTCGGGACCGAGCATGGTCACGTCGCCGGCGCCCATGGTCAGCACCAGGTCGCCGGGCTTGACCAGACCGGCGATCAGGCGGGGCACCCGGTCGAAGGAGGGCTCGTAGTGCACGGCCCCCTCGGGCAGGGTCACGGCGTCGGCGACCAGCACGCCGGTGACGCCCGGCATGGGGTCCTCACGGGCGCCGTAGACGTCGAGCACGACGACCTCGTCGGCCAACGCCAACGCCTCGCCGAACTGGACCGAGAACTCCCGGGTCCGCGAGTACAGGTGCGGCTGGAAGATCACCAGCAGCCGGCCGTCACCGGCGACGGGACGGGCGGCCTTCAACGCGGCGGCGACCTCGGTGGGGTGGTGGGCGTAGTCGTCGTACAGGCGAACGCCGCTGGCGACGCCCTTGAACTCGAACCGACGCCGAACACCGCCGAAGGCGGCCAGCCCGGCGAGCAAACCCTCAAGCGGGGCCCCGAGTTCCAGGCCGGCCAACAGCGCGGCGACGGCGTTGGACGCCATGTGCGAGCCGGGCACAGCAGTCCGCACCTCGACCTGCTGCACACCGATCTCCACCACGGCAAGGCCACCGGTGTCGACCGGCGTGTACGACAGGATCCGCGCGTCGGGGCCCTCGGCGCCGTAGCGCAGAACCCGCACGCCGAGCTTCTCCGCCCGGTCGGCCAACGCGGCCGAGCCGGCGTCGTCGGTGCAGGCGACCAGCACGCCGTCGGGCTCGATGCGCTGCACGAAGGCGTCGAACACGCCGACGTACGCCTCGACGGTGCCGTGGTGGTCGAGGTGATCGGCCTCGACGTTGGTGACCACCGCGACCGACGGCTCGAAGACCAGGAAGGAGCCGTCGCTCTCGTCGGCCTCGGCCACGAAGATGTCGCCGGTGCCGTGGTGCGCGTTGGCCCCGGACTCGTTGAGGTCGCCGCCGATCGCGAACGACGGGTCGACGCCGCAGTGCTGCAACGCCACCGTGAGCATCGACGTCGTGGACGTCTTGCCGTGGGTGCCGGCGATGCACGCGGCACGGCGGCCGACCATCAGCGACGCCAGCGCCTGCGACCGGTGCAGCACGGTGATGCCGCGCGCCTTGGCCTCGACCAGCTCCGGGTTGTCCGGCTTGATGGCAGTGGAGATCACGAGCGTCTTGGCGTCGCCGAGATGCGAGGCGGCGTGCCCCAGCTCGATGCGCGCGCCCTGGGCCCGCAACGCGAGCACGGTGCGCGAGTCCTTGGCGTCCGAACCGGACACCTCGACCCCACGGGCCAACAGGATGCGGGCGATGCCGCTCATGCCGGCGCCGCCGATACCGACGAAGTGGATGGGCGGAATCACTTGTTCACCACCGAGAGAACCATCTGGGCCAACACGTCGGCCGCCACCCGGTGGCCACCGGACCGGGCGGCGTTGCTCATCACGGCCAGTCGCGTGCGGTCGCCGACCAGCGGCAGCACCTCGTCCACGACCCGCTCGGAGGTGAGCTCCTCGTCGGGGATGAGCAGCCCGCCGCCGGCCTCGACGATGGGCAGCGCGTTCAACGCCTGCTCGCCGTTGCCGTGCGGCAGCGGCACGAACACCGCCGGCAGCCCGACCGCGGACACCTCGGCCACGGTCATCGCGCCGGACCGGCACAGCATCAGGTCGGCGGCGGCGTAGGCCAGGTCCATCCGCTCCACGTACGGCACCGCCACGTACGGCGGCGCGCCGGGAACGTCCTGCACCACAAGGGAGTTCTTGGGGCCGTGAGCGTGCAGCACGCTGATGCCGGCACGGGCGAACACGGCGGCCGCGTTGGACACGGCGTCGTTCAGCGACCGGGCGCCCTGCGAGCCGCCGGACACGAACAGCACCGGTGCGGTCGGGTGCAGCCCGAAGTACTGGCGGGCCTGGGCGCGTAGCGCGGCGCGGTCCATGGACGTGATCGAGTGCCGCAGCGGGATGCCGATCACCTGGGCGTCGGGCAGCCCGGAGCCGGGCACCGCGGCGGCCACCTTCGCGGCGAACTTGGCGCCGACCTTGTTGGCCAGGCCGGCCCGGGCGTTGGCCTCGTGCACGACGATCGGCACCTTGCCGCGAGCGGCCAGGTAGGCCGGCAGCGACACGTAGCCGCCGAAGCCGACGACCACGTCCGCGCCGACCCGGTCCAGCACGGCCTTGGTCTGCTTGATCGACTCCCGGACCTTCAGCGGCAGCTTGAGCAGGTCGGGCGAGGGCTTGCGGGGCATCGGCACCGGCGGGATCATCTCCAGCTGGTAGCCACGGGCCGGCACGATCTTGCTCTCCAGGCCGCGCGCGGTGCCCAGCGCGACCACCCGGGCGTCGGGCCGGGCCCGCATCACGGCGTCGGCAAGGGCCAGCGCCGGCTCGATGTGGCCGGCGGTCCCGCCGCCCGCGACGACAACGCAGGGGCCCATCCGGTCTGGGGCGGTCAACGCCGTCCTCCTTCTGTCGAACGTCCGTGGCCGGAGCGCCAGGCGCTACGTCGCCGGTACTCGGTCGGCGGCGCAGAGCGGTGCACCCGTCGCCGCTCCTCGGGCGAGGGCGCGGCGGCCCGGCTGCCACCGGTGCGCGCCGCACCACGCGGCGGCGTCGATGGTCGCACCGGCTTGCGCCGGGCAGGCGGCCGGTACGGTTCGGGCGCCGGCAGGCGCAGCAGGCCGCCGACCCGGCCGGGGCCGAGCGAGCGCAGCGCCGCCACCGCGTCCGGCTCGTTGCGAGCGCAGTTGGCGAGAATCCCGAACGCCATCATGGTTATCACGATTGACGTGCCGCCCGCCGAGATGAGCGGCAGTGTGATGCCCGTGACGGGAAGCAACCCGATCACGTAACCCACGTTGATGGCGGCCTGGCCGACCACCCACGCGGTCAGCGCCGAGGCCACCAGCCGGATCCACGGGTCGGTGTTGCGGGCGGCGATGCGCAGGCCGACCACGGCCAGCATGGCGAACAGCCCCAGCACCACCAGCGCGCCGATGAAGCCCAGCTCCTCGCCGATGAGGGCGAAGATGAAGTC
Source organism: Kutzneria sp. (assembly GCA_035492655.1). GTDB lineage: Bacteria > Actinomycetota > Actinomycetes > Mycobacteriales > Pseudonocardiaceae > Kutzneria. Next base: position 5,966 of record DATJJB010000333.1, read on the forward strand.
GTTCTGGACGTTGGACAGGTAGTTGAACTTGGCCGCGCCCTGCCCGAGGCCGCGGCCGAACAGGCCGCCGTCGGCCAGCGCGTACAGCGCCTGAAGCGGCTGCTGGCCGGCGCCGAGCGGGTCCGAGCCGGGGTTGAGGAAGACCGACAGCCGGTCGTTGCGGTAGCCGCTGCCGATGGACGACACGACCACGGCCGCGGCGGCGCTGCCCAGCACCACGGCGAACAGCCGCATCGGCGCGCCGACGTACCAGAGCAGGGCCAGCAGCACGATGCCCAGGCTCACGGTGCTGCCCAGGTCGGGCTGCAACATGATCAGCGCGAACAGCACCATGGACACCGGCACCAGCGGCACCAGCAGGTGCCGGTACTGGCTGAGCAGCGCCCGCTTGGTCACGAGCACGTGCGCGCCCCACAGCGCCAGCGCCACCTTGGCCAGCTCGACCGGCTGGAAGGACAGCGAGCCGAGGGTGAACCAGGAGTGCTCACGGCCGTTGGCGCCGGAGCCCAGCGGGGTCAGCACCAGGGCCAGCAGGCCGGCGGCGATCAGCAGCAGGGTGGGGCTGAACTGGCGCAGCCAGCGCAGCGGGACGCGCAGCCCGAGGTAGAAGCCGATCAGGCCGAGCCCGTCCAGCAGCAGCGGCTTGCCGAAGCTGGACAGCGTGGTCTTCTGCGCGTCCTGCACCGCCGACGCGGACAGCACCATCACCAGGCCGATCACCGCGAGCAGGCCGAACACGGCCAGCAGCAGGTGGAACGAGGCCAGCGGGCGGCTCAGCCAGGCGGTCAGGCCCTGGCGCAGCGCGCCGACCCGGCCGCGCTTGGCCCTGGTCTTGGCCGTCGTGGTGGTCATGTCGACAGCCCGAGACGGGTCAGCACCGCCTCGGCGAACGCTCGCCCCCGATGGCCGTAGTCGGTGAACATGTCCATGGACGCGGCCGCCGGCGCCAGCAGCACGACATCACCCGGACGCGCCAGGGCGCCCGCCAGGTCAACCACCCTCGTCATGGCGTCATCGTCTCCCGAGGCCACCTGGCGCACCGGGACATCCGGCGCGTGTCGCGCCAGCGCGGCCGCGATCACGTCGCGGTCCTGCCCGATCAGCACCACGCCGGCCAGCCGGGGCGCGGCCTCGGCCACCAGGTCGTCCACCGAGGCGCCCTTGAGCAGGCCGCCGGCGATCCACACCACCCGGTCGTGGGCGCGGATGGACGCCGCCGCGGCGTGCGGGTTGGTCGCCTTGGAGTCGTTGACGTAGGTGATGCCGTCGTGCACGGCCACCACGGCCGCGCGGTGCGCCGCCGGCCGGTAGGACTTGAGGCCGTCGGCGACAGCCTGCGCCGGCACGCCGTAGGCCCGGGCCACGGCCGCCGCCACCAGGGCGTCGGTGAGGCCGGGCGGGCCGCCGGGGGTCACGTCGGCGGCGTCGATCAGCTCTTCGTCGCCGAAGGCGCGGTCGACCAGCTTGCCGTTCGCCAGCCCGAACTGGTCCTCGATCGGCTCGTCCAGGGTGACGCCGACCTTGCGCGCGGCCGGGGCGTTGATCAGCAGCTTGGCCACGTACGGGTCGTCGACGCCGCCGATGGCCACCTCGCCGGTGAACACCCGGGCCTTGGCCTGTGCGTACGCCTCCAGCGAGCCGTGCCAGTCCAGGTGGTCCTCGGCGATGTTGAGCAGCGCCCCGGCCTTCGGCCGCACCGAAGGGGCCCAGTGCAGCTGGAAGCTGGACAGCTCCACGGCCAGCACCCGCGGCGTGCGCTCCAACGCCTCCAGCACCGGCAGGCCGATGTTGCCGCAGGCCACCGCGTCCAGGCCGGCGGCCAGCAGGATCGACTCCAGCATGCCGACGGTGGTGGTCTTGCCGTTGGTGCCGGTGACGACCAGCCAGGCCGGCGGCTCGGCCATGCGTTGGCACAGTCGCCAGGCCAGCTCCACGTCGCCGATGACCTCGATGCCGGCCTCGGCCGCGGCGACCAGCAGCGGCGCGGTCGGCTTCCAGCCCGGCGCGGTGACCACGAGGTCGGTGCCGGCCGGCGGCTCGGTCAGACCAACGGCCAGCTCCACGCCGTCTTGAGCCAGCTTGGCCAGCCGCTCGGCGTTGCCGTCGGTGACCGTGACGTGCGCGCCGTCGCGCAGCAACGCGCGCACGACCGAGGGGCCGGTGACGCCGGCCCCCGCGACCAGAACCCGCTGCTGTCGGCTCATCCGGCCAGGCTCAGCCAGTCGCTGTAGAACAGGCCCAACCCGAACATGCAGCAGATCCCGGCCAGCAGCCAGAATCTGATGATCACCGTGGTTTCGGCCCACCCGGCGAGCTCGAAGTGGTGGTGGAACGGGGCCATGCGGAACAGGCGTCGCCTTGTCGTGCGGAAGACCGCGATCTGGCTGGAGACCGAGACCACCTCGACCACGAACAGGCCGCCGATGATGATCATCAGCAGCTCGGTGCGGGTGACCATGGACAGGCCGGCCACCAGACCGCCGAGCGCCAGCGAGCCGGTGTCGCCCATGAAGATCTTGGCCGGGGCCGCGTTCCACCACAGGAAGCCGATGCAGCCGGCCATCGCCGAGGCGGCGACCAGGGCCACGTCCAGCGGGTCGCGCACGATGTAGCAGCCGAGGGTGGACACCGTCCCGCAGTTGTAGCGGAACTGCCAGAACGAGATGATCACGTACGAGCCCAGCACCATCGCCGACGAGCCGGCGGCGAGGCCGTCCGCGCCGTCGGTCAGGTTCACCGCGTTGGACCAGGCGCTGACCACGCCGTAGCAGAAGACGATGAAGCCGATGGTGCCGAACGAGATCACCGAGATGTCCCGCACGAAGGACAGGTTCACCGAGGCCGGTGTGATGCCGTCCCGGTTGGCGAACTGGATGGCCAGCAGCGCGAAGGTGATGGTGGCGACGAACTGGCCGACCAGCTTGGCGGTGGCGTTGAGGCCGAGGTTGCGCTGCTTGCGGATCTTGATGAAGTCGTCCAGGAAGCCGACCAGGCCCAGCGCCGAGGTCAGGAACAGGATGAGCAGGCCGGTCACGCTGATCGGCACGTCGGCCTGGGTCGGGCCCTTGGCCATGTAGCTGTACAGGTGGGAGACCAGGTAGCCGGCCCACATCGCCACCATGATGGCGACGCCGCCCATGGTGGGCGTGCCCCGCTTCTTCTTGTGGCTGTCCGGCCCCTCCTCCCGGATCTCCTGACCGAAGCCCTGCCGGGAGAACACCCGGATCAGGTACGGCGTGAGCAGGATGGACACGACCAGCGCGACGGCGGCCGCGACCAGGATGTTCTTCATGTGTTGAGCAGCTCCTCGGCGACCCGCCACAGGGCCTCGGACTTGGACGCCTTGACCAGCACGACGTCACCGGGTTGCAGTTCGTCACGCAGCAGGGCAACGGCCGCGGCGACGTCCGGCACCAGCACGGACTCCTCGCCCCACGAGCCTTCCAGATGGGCGCCCTGGTGCATCGGCCGGGCCGCGTCGCCGACCACGACCAGTCGGCTGATGTCCAGCCGCACCGCCAGCCGCCCGATCTCGTCGTGCGCGCTGACGTGGGAGTCGCCGAGCTCGCCCATCATGCCCAGCACCGCCCAGGAGCGCCGCGGCCGCGCGCCGGCCCTGGCCATCGAGGCCAGGCTCTTCAGCGCCGCGCGGACCGACTCGGGGTTCGCGTTGTAGGCGTCGTTGACGACCGTCACGCCGTCCTCGCGGGTCCGCACATCCATCCGACGCTCGGAGACCCGCTGCGCGTTGCCCAGCCACTGCGCGATCTGGTCGACGGTCGCGCCCAGCTCCAGCGCCACCGCGACGGCCGACAGGGCGTTGCCGACCTGGTGGGCCCCGTGCACGCCCAGCGTCACATCGGCCTCGCCCTGCGGCGTGACCAGGTGGAACGACGCCCGGGCCTGCTCGTCGAGCACGACGTCGGTGGCCCGGATCTGGGCCTTTTCGTCTTCGCCGACGAAGACCACGCGGGCCTTCGTCCGGCTGGCCATGGCGGCGACCAGCGGATCATCGGCGTTGAGCACGGCCAGCCCGTCCTCGGGCAGGGCCTCGACCAGCTCGCCCTTGGTCTGGGCGATGCCCTCACGGGAGCCGAACTCGCCGAGGTGAGCGCTCCCGACGTTGAGCACGACGCCGATGTGCGGCGGCGCCACCTCGCACAGATGCGCGATGTGGTGCAGGCCGCGGGCCGACAGCTCCAGCACCAGGTGCCGGGTGTCGCGGTCGGCCCGCAGCACCGTCCACGGGTGGCCGAGCTCGTTGTTGAACGAGCCGGGCGGCGCGACGGTGGCGCCCAGCGGGGCCAGCACCTGGGCGATCAGGTCCTTGGTCGAGGTCTTGCCGGACGAGCCGGTGACCCCGACGATCTTGAGCTCGGGCAGCCGGTCGACGACGTAGCGGGCCAGCTTGGCCAGGCCGGCCAGCACGGCCGCGCCGCTGCCGTCCTTGTCGCCGGTCAGCGCGACCGAGCGGGAGTGCGCCTCGCTCACCGGCGGCACGATCACCGCCGGTGCGTCGACCTCGCGGGCCGCGAGCACCGCGGCCGCGCCCTGGTCGACCGCCTTGGCCGCGAAGTCGTGGCCGTCGACACGCTCGCCCGGCAGCGCCACGAACAGCGCGCCATCTTCGATCTTCCGGGTGTCGAACTCCACCGAGCCGGTGATCAGTTCGTCGCCGGTCGCGTTATGCAGGCGGCCGCCGACGGCGTCGGCGATCTCGCGCAAGGTCAGTTCGATCACCGGGCGGCCTCGCCGATCGCCGCGGTCAGCTCGTCCCGATCGGAGAACGGGTGGATCACTCCTGCGACCTCCTGGCCGGTCTCATGTCCCTTGCCGGCGACGACAACCACGTCGCCGGTGCGGGCGTGGCCCACGGCGTACCGGATGGCGGCCCGGCGGTCGGCGATCTCCACCACCGTGTCCCGCCGGTCGGCCGGCACGCCCGCGAGCATCTGTGCCCTGATGTCAGACGCGTTCTCGCTGCGGGGGTTGTCGTCTGTGACGATCGTCAGGTCGGCGCGGACCGCCGCCGCCTCGCCCATCAGCGGGCGCTTGGCCGCGTCGCGGTCGCCGCCGCAGCCCAGCACCACGATGACCCGGCCGTCGGCGCGGGCCCGCACCGCGTCCAGCGCCAGCGCCACCGCGGCCGGCTTGTGCGAGTAGTCCACGACCGCGGTGAAGTCCTGGCCGAGGTCGACCCGTTCCATCCGGCCCGGCACCTGCACCTTGGCCAGGCCGGCCACGATGGCCTTCTCGTCCAGGCCGATGGCGTCCAGCACCGCGATCGCGGTCAGCGCGTTGGCCACGTTGTACGAGCCGGCCAGCAGGATCTCCACCGGCAGCTTGCGGCCGTGGCCGTGCGCGTAGAAGGTCTGCGTGCCGGACTTGGACACCACGATGTCGCTGGCCGTCCACGTCGCTTCGTGGGCCGTGGAGACGGTGATCGTCGTCGGCTTGAGCAGCCGCTCGCCCCATGGCGTGTCCGTGCAGACCACCTCGACGTCGGCGCGGCCGTCGAACAGCTGCGCCTTCGTGCGGAAGTAGTCCTCCATGTCCGGGTGGAAGTCCAGGTGGTCCTGCGAGAGGTTGGTGAAGGCGCCGGCCGCGTAGTGCGTGCCGCCGACCCGGCCAAGGGCCAGGGCGTGGCTGGAGACCTCCATCGGCACGTGCGTGACGCCCTGCTCCAGCATCACCGCGAACAGCGCCTGCAGGTCCGGGGCCTCGGGGGTGGTCAGCGCACTCTCGATCCGCTGGCCCGCGATGCGCATCTCCACGCCGCCGACCAGGCCCGTCGCCAGTCCCGCCGCCGCGAGGCCGGCTTCCAGCATGTACGTCGTGGTCGTCTTGCCCGACGTCCCCGTCACGCCCAGCACCTTCAGCCGCTGCGAGGGGTTGCCGTACACCTCCGCCGCCGCCGCGCCGAGCACCGCCCGAGGGTCGTCGTGGACCAGCACCGGGATGTCCTTGAGGGACTCTCGTTCCGCCCCCGCCGGGTCCGTCAGCACCGCCACCGCGCCCGCTTCCAGCGCTTGGTGCGCGAAGTCCGCCCCGTGCGCCCTCGCTCCCGGCAGCGCCGCGAACAGGTCGCCTCTCCGCACATGCTGGGCGCGCAGCGTCACTCCCGTGACGGGGCTCGCGGCGTCAGCGTGCACCAGCCGCGCGCCGATCTCCGCGGCCAGCCGCGCGGGCGCGGTCGGCTCGATCTTGGACGGGCGTGGCGGGGCGGTCGCGACCTTGCCCGGTAGTGAGTTGGCAGGCACGCGCGGAAGGCTACCGGCGCACTGTGCGCAACCGGCCACGCCCCTGTCTCAACCGGGTTGATGATGATCTTGTACGGTTCCCCGGAGATGCGTCGGCCGGTATTCGCGCATGGCCGCCGGTGGCCCCTCAAACACGGGCCCACCCATCGGCGGATAATCGACCGTGGCCGGAATCGGCAGGTCGACCGTGTAGTAGTCGTGCGCCCGCCGACCGATTTCCCGCATTCCCCATTTCCACCGGCCCGGTCGGACCAGCAGCGCCGCGGCCGCGCCGAGCAGGGCGATCAGCAGCGCGCGATAAGCGAACGTGAGCGCGAGGTCGTCGCCGAACGTGAAGTACCACTGGTCGCGCAGGTGGCCGACATCGGCCGCGCCGGCAACGCCCATCACCTGCCAGAGCAGAAAAAGAATCGAGAAAACGAACAGCGCTGCCCGCAGCCGACCGATCCACAGATCGACGATCGCCAGTACCACGACAACGCTGTTGAGCATGAAGCCGGCGAGCCCGTACAGCCCCAGCGCGAGGTAATAGAGCCGACCGCCGCCAGGCGCGCCGAGCACGTCGATATCCACCATCGTCGCGGTCAACTGCGCGACCGCCGCCAGCAACACCAGTCCGCTTGACCAGGCCGCTGTCTTCACCCCTGGAGTCGACATGTTTCCCTCCCCGACCAGCATTCTGCTCCGGTCGGAGAGGGAAAGCAGCGACTCTGTGACCTACCCGACCGCCGGCCGGATGTTGCCGTTGTGGCGGAAGACGTTCTCGGGGTCGTAGGCGGCCTTGATGCGGGCCAGCCGCTCGTACTTGGCCGGACCGTAGGCGACCTTGACACGGTCGGCCTCGTAGTCGGCCATGAAGTTCACGTAGCCGCCGGTGTTGCTGGCGTGCGGCAACAGCTGCTCCCAGGTGGACCGAACCCAGGCGCGGTCGGGGGCGAGGAGCTCGGGCACGGGACAGATGGCGGTGAGGCCGACGGCGAACACCCGGCGGCGCGGACCGCCGAAGGCGGTGGCGTGCTCGGGCACGTCGGCGTAGGCGCCGTCCAGCAGCACGGTAGGGGTGGCGGTCATGGGAGAAGCCTTGCCGGGCAAGGTCTTCACCAACACGTCGATGATCTCGTCGCTGAGGTCGTCGGCGTAGACGGCCTTCTCGTAGGCGTGGTTGCCACGGAAGCCGACGCCGTCCTGCATGTGCTGCAACTCGGTGTACGGCAACGGAGTCACCATGTCGAACAGCGGCGGCAAGGCGGCGCGGACCCGCTCGGCCAAGGCGGCGAAGGCCTCGGTGCCGTCGAAGCCGGCCAGGATCAGCGCGTAGCCGAGCTTGCCGTGGTGCTCATCGGGCACGAACGGCGCCGGCGGGGCGGTCAGGCCGACGATCATGAGACCGGTGTTGCCGAGCGTGGGCGTCAGCTCACGAACCAGGCGCAGGGCCTCGGCGCCGCGGTCGAGCTCCCAGAAGAAGAAGCCGGCGTCGACGAGCGGGCCGACGGGGTGCAGCCGGTACTCGAACTCGGTGACCACACCGAAGTTCCCGCCGCCACCGCGCAGCGCCCAGAACAGGTCGGGGTGCGAGTCGGCGGAGGCCCGGACGACCCGGCCGTCGGCCAGCACGACCTCGGCGGAGATCAGGTTGTCGATGGCCAGCCCGTGCTTGGCCGTGAGCCAGCCGAAACCGCCGCCGAGGGTGAGCCCGCCGATACCGGTGTCGGCGTACGTCCCGGCCGGCACGGCGAGGCCATGGGCCTGGGTGGCGGCGTCGAGATCGGCGTTGCGCGCCCCGCCGCCGGCCCGCGCGGTCCGGGTCTCGGGATCGACGTGCACGGTCCGCAGGCCGCTCAGGTCGATCAGCACCGCCCCGTCGGCGACGGCCGCGCCGCCCAGGTTGTGCCCGCCGCCACGGACCGTGACGTCAAGCCCGTTGGACCGGGCATAGGCGAGGCAGGCCGCCACGTCGGCGGTCCCGGTGACCTGGGCGATGACCGCGGGCTTGCGGTCGATCTCCCCGTTCCACACCCGGCGGGCGTCGTCGTAGCCCGGGTCGCCGGGGACCAGTTGCGGGCACGCTGCGTCGTTGATCGGCGGCATGCGAACCATCATGGGCTTGAACCGTCACCGCCGCGTCACGCGTAGCAACGAGAGACGAATCCCCAGCGGCAGAAGGGAATTCCATCGTGTCCGACGATGCCAACAACTGGTGAGGACTAACGAGGGCGGCGGCGAGCCTGGTACCAGGTCAGGCTCGCCGCCGCCGCGACCAGTGTGCCGGTGATGCCGGCACCGGACAACACCACCGGCGCGCCGAAGGTCTCCGCGCACACGCCCGCGAGCAGCAGACCGGTGCCCTGAGCCGTGCGCAGCGCCGTCACCGCGAGCCCGAAAGCCTGGCCACGACCGTGATCGGGCACCGACTGCACGAACGCCGACCGGGCCACCATGTGGTAGGCGGAGCCGATACCGGACACGACCAGAAGGGCAACCATCACCGGCACGGACGGCCGGAAGGCGCTGAGCACCAACGGAAGGCAGGCCGCCACGGCCAGCGGGCCGAGCAGTTGCAGGCGTCGGCCGGGCAGCAGCCGGCTGATCGCCCACATGCCCACGATCGTGCCGGCCGGGCCGGCCGCCAGCAGCCACCCGACCGCGCTCTCCGACCCCATCACGTCCATCGCGTACGGGACGGCCAGCGCCTCGATCGTCACGTAGAAACCGGCCACGCAGGCCAGCATCACCAGGGCGCGCAGCTTCGGCGTCGTCCACACCGTCACCGCGCCGGTCACCAGCGACGGCCACCACGGCTGCACCGGGTCGCGCACCGTCGGGAACGCCGGCACCGGGCGGTCGTGCACGCCCAGCCGGACGATCACCGCCGACACCAGGAACGTCGCCGCATCGATCTGCAGGCCCCGGTCCGGCCCCATGCCCACGATCACCAGGCCGCCGACCACGAAGCCCAGCACCTGGGCCAGCTGGTCCACCATGTCCGCCGCGCCCGTGCCCAGCACGTAGCGGTCGCCGGTGAGGATCGACGCCAGCGTCGCCGCCCTCGCCGCGCTGAACGGCGCGCCCAGCGCGTGCACCCCCACCAGCAGCGCGCACACCAGCGGGAACGGCACTCCCGGCAAGGCCATCAGGGCCACCAGGACCGCCCGGGCCAGATCCGTCGCCACCATCACCGTGCGGCGGGGGTAGCGGTCCGCGATGCCCGCCAGCAGCGGTCCGGCGAACAGGTCCGGCAGGTACGTCAGCGCGTAGGCCAGCGCGGTCAGTCCCGGCGATCCCGTGCGGTTGAACACCAGTACCGACAGCGCCACCCGGGCGAACTGGTCCCCGATCACCGACAGCAGCTGAGCCGCGAACACCGCTCTGAACTCGCGCACCACGAACACGTCCGAGTAGCGCGCCGCTTGCTGCTCGCAGACCATCCGCACCTCCCCGAGTCCGGCACTCCCTTCTACCTGACGCCGCGTCAAGGAACCGACGTCTGTCACCCGAAGAGCCGAGCCCCGCGCCCACCGCACTACGCCGAACGTCCCAGCCGACACGCCCGATCCCCCACTCGGCTCCCGCCTTCGCACAGGCAAACGCCACATGCGCTCCTCACTTGCCGCCAGGCGGCACATAAGGAGCGCATGTGACAAAACGGCGGGTGCGGGGGGGGTGGGCGGAGTGCCACATGCGCTTCCTATGTGGCACCAGGGCGCAAGTGGGAAGCCCATGTGGCAAAACGGGACCGCATGCGGGGGGCTTACGGGAGCTGGAGCTGGACCACCGGGGAGGGGGTGGCGGACATCGGGATCTGGAAGTGCTGGACCAGGTAGGTGCCGATCTGGTGGAACAGCGGGGCCGCCGAGGAACCCGTCTGGGTGCCGTACTTGGGCTTGTCCAGCATGATGCCGACGACCAGGCGCGGGTTGTCGGCGGGCAGGATGCCGGCGAAGGTGATCCAGTACTTGGTCTGGCTGTAGTTGCCGCCGAGCGCGGCGTCGGGCTGCTGGGCGGTGCCGGTCTTGCCGGACAGCTGGTAGCCGGCGATGGCGGCCGGGTAGCCGGTGCCGTTCTGCAGGTAGTCCTTGGGGTCCTTCTGCATGACGGCCCGCATCATGTCCCGGACGGTCTTGGCGGTCTGCGGGCTGACCACGGGCACCGGGTCGGGCTTGGCGGCGGGCACGACGGTGCCGTCGGGCTTGGTGACGGCCTTGATGATCCGCGGCGGCACCCGCACGCCGTCGTTGGCGATGGCCTGGTACATGCCGGCCATCTGCAGCAGGGTCATCGACAGGCCCTGGCCGATGGGCAGGTTGGCGAAGGTGGAACCGGACCACGTGCTGCGCGGCGGCACCATGCCGGCGCTCTCGCCGGGCAGGCCGATGCCGGTCTTCTGCCCGAGCCCGAACTTGGTCAGCAGGTCGACGTAGCGGTCCTCGCCGATCTTCTTCGCCACCTCGAGGGTGCCGATGTTGGAGGACTTGCCGATCACGCCGGCGAAGGTCATCTGCACGTCGCCGTGGCTCCACGCGTCGGTGACGGTGCGGTCGGCCATCTTGAACGACGACGCCACGTCGATGACGGAGTCGGGCTGCTCGATGCCGTACTCGATGGCCCCGGCGGCGGTGACCACCTTGTTCACCGACCCCGGCTCGTACGGCGTGGAGACGGCGGCGTTGCCCAGCTGCTCCAGCTTGTAGTCGCCGTAGTTGTTGGGGTTGAAGCCGTCGGTCACGGCCAACGCGTAGACCTCGCCGGTCTTGGCGTCCATCACCACCATGCTGCCGTCGGCGGCCCCGCTGGCGGCCTTGTACGCGTCCAGCATCTTCTGCGACTGGTACTGCACGTCGGCGTCGATGGTCAGCTGCACGTTGGAGCCGGGCACGGCCGGCGTGTCGTCCCGGATGGTGCCGGGCAGCTGGACGTCGCTGTTGTTGGCGGTGTCGACGGTGGTGGTGCCGTTGGCGCCCTTGAGGGTGTCGTCGAGCGAGTTCTCCAGCCCGATCAGGCCCTGCGGCGTCTTGGCGTCCTCGCGCCAGTTGGCGTAGCCGACGACGTTGGACGCGACGGTGCCGTCGGGGTAGATCCGCTGCTGCCGCGCGGTGCCGGTGACCGACGCGAACTTGCTGGTGATCGCCTTGGCCTTCACCGGGTCGGCGTCGCGCACCAGCAGCTGGTAGGTGGTGCTGGTGTCGCGGATCTTGGCCAGCATGTCGGCGGTCTTGGCCTGGTCGCCGAGCTGGGCGTGGATGAAGTCGGCCAGCCGCTGGCAGTAGTCGTCGTAGCTGGTGCCGAGATCGAGGGCCTTGTAGGTCTCGGGCTTCTCGGCCCAGTCCTTCTTGACGAACTGCGGGTTGATCGACAGCGACCGGGTCTCCACGCTGAACGCCAGCTGGGTGCCGTTGCGGTCGACGATCTGCCCGCGCAGCGCCTGCAGCACGACCCGGGTGGCCCGCTGCTGCTCGGCCAGTGCCGACAGCTCGTTGGCCTGCACGCCCTGCACCTGCACCAGCCGCACGGCCGCGACGACCAGCACGGCCACCATCAGGATCCGGCTGAGCACGATCCGCTTGGGGTGGTTGCCGACGCCGGCCGCGGCGGCGCGCTGCGGCTTGCGCGCCGACGAAGGACGCGGCGCGGGCCCGCCACGGGCGACGGGACGGGGCCGGGTGGCCGGGCGTCCGCCGGCGGTGCGGTTGGCGGGCATCTAGTGGCCTCCCCCTGAGGCTGGCGGCTGACTGGTTCCCGAGGTCTGCTGGCCCGACGTCTGCTGGCCCGAGGGCGGCGGGGCCGAGGTGGAGGACGACGAGGGCGGCGGCGTGGTGGTCGTGGTGGCGGCGACGGCGCTGCCGGTAACGCTCACGGAGCCGTCCTGGTTGACCTTGATCCGCGCCGGGTCCGGGGCCGGCACCATGCCGAGCTTGCGGGCCTCGTCGTAGAGCACCTCGGGCGACTCGCCCTTGGCCACGTCGGCCTTGAGCTGCTCGACCCGGCTGGTCAGGTCGGTGGTCTTCTTCTTGGCGTCCTCGAGCCGGTACGAGTCGGAGACGGCCGAGATGGACAGGAACAGCGTGGCCAGCACGCCGGCCGCCAGCAGCGCCATCACCAGCAGCACGAACGGCGTGCGCGAGGCCGACTTCAACCCGGCCGGCAGCCGCAGGCGCTTCTTGCGGCTGGCCTTGCGGGCGTACGCCCGCTGCGCGGCGGTGGTCCGGCCGCGAGTGGCCCGCGTGCCCGGCTGCTCGCCATCGCGCTCGATCTTGCGCTCGCTGCTGCGGCGCGTCGTGCGGGCACGGGGCGTCGGGGCGCCCACCTCCTGTGGGGGTGCGCTCATGACGCCCTCCGGATCCGTTCCGCGGCACGCAGCCGCACGGACGCCGACCGTGGGTTGTCGGCGATCTCCTGCTCGCCGGCCACCTCGGCGCCGCGGGTGACCAGCTTCAGTTCCGGGCCGTGCCCGGGCAGCTCGACCGGCAGGTCCAGCGGCGTGGTGGACACCGACAGCTCGGTCAGCGCCCGCTTGACCAGCCGGTCCTCCAGCGAGTGGTACGACTCGACGACGATGCGGCCGCCGACGGCCAGCGCCGACAGCGCGGCCGGCACGGCCCGCCGCAGCACCTCCAGCTCGCCGTTGACCTCGATGCGCAGCGCCTGGAAGGTGCGCTTGGCCGGGTGCCC
>DATJJB010000334.1:0-5674 GCA_035492655.1 Kutzneria sp.
GGCCGGCTCGGCGCGCTGGTCGTAGGCGGCGTCGACCCGTCCGACCTGGCCGACCCGATCGCCGCCGAGGAGGCGCTGGACAACGTCGGCTTCCTGGTCAGCCTGGAGCTGCGGATGACCGCGGTGGCCAAGCGGGCCGACGTGGTCTTCCCGATCGCACCGGCGGTGGAGAAGTCCGGCTCCTACCTCAACTGGGAGGGCCGGGTCCGCCCGTTCGGCACGGTGCTGAAGACGCAGGCGATGAGCGACGGCCGCGTGCTGGACACGCTGGCCCGCGAGCTCGGCGTGCAGCTCGGCGTCGGTGACGTCGCCGGCGCCCGCGCCCAGCTGGCGGCGCTGGCCCAGTTGCAGCTGCCGGGCACCGTCTCGGCCGGCGCGGGCAACCCGAGCATCGTGCGCGGCACCGCGCCGGACGTGGAGCCGGGCGCGCCCGCCAAGCCGGGCAGCGGCCAGGCGATCCTCGCCTCCTGGCACCACCTGATCGACAGCGGCTCGTTGCAGGACGGGGACGGCCACCTGGCCGGCACCGCCCGCCCGGCCGTGGTCCGGATCTCCAAGAGCACCGCGGCCGACCTGGGCGTGGTCGACGGGGACGCGGTGACGGTCGGCACCGAGCGGGGTGGGATCACCCTGCCGGCGCTCGTCACCGACATGGTCGACGGGGTTGTGTGGATCCCGACGAACTCACCGGGCTCGAGCCTGCGTCGCACGCTCGGCGTCACCGAGGGCGCGCTGGTCGAGATCTCCACTGGGGGTAGCGCAAAATGACGCCTCTCGCCTACGGCAACCTGGACCAGTTCGGCAAGGACCCCTGGTGGCTGGTGCTCGCGAAGGTCATCGTGATCTTCGCGTTCCTGGTCGTCATGACGCTCTTTGCCATCTGGTACGAGCGCCGGGTCGTGGCCCGGATGCAGGTCCGCCCCGGCCCGAACCGCAACGGCCCCTTCGGCCTGCTGCAGTCGCTGGCCGACGGCCTGAAGCTCGCCTTCAAGGAAGACATCATGCCGCGCCTGGCGGACAAGGTGGTCTTCTTCTTCGCGCCGGTCGTCTCCACGGTCACCGCGTTCACCGCGTTCTCGGTGATCCCGTTCGGCCCTTCGGTGTCGGTCTTCGGCACGCACACCCCGCTGCAGCTCACCGACATTCCCGTGGCGGTACTGCTGGTGCTCGCCTGCTCCTCGATGGGCATCTACGGCGTGGTGCTGGGCGGCTGGGCCTCCGGGTCGACGTACCCGCTGCTCGGCGGCCTGCGCTCGAGCGCCCAGATGATCTCCTACGAGGTCGCGATGGGCCTGTCGATCGTCTCGGTGTTCCTGGTGTCGGGCACGATGTCGACCTCGCAGATCGTTGAGGCGCAGGCCGGCAACGGCACCGCGAACGTCTTCGGCATGCAGTGGCACCTGCCCGCGTGGTACGCCATCCTGCTGATCCCGAGCTTCCTGATCTACTTCACCTCGGCGGTCGGCGAGACCAACCGCGCGCCATTCGACCTGCCCGAGGCCGAGTCCGAGCTCGTCGGCGGCTTCCACACCGAGTACTCGTCGCTGAAGTTCGCGCTGTTCTTCCTCGCCGAGTACGTCAACATGGTCACCGTCTCGGGCCTGTGCACCACGCTGTTCCTCGGCGGCTGGCGCGCACCGTGGCCGATCTCGCTGTGGGACGGCGCAAACCACGGGTGGTGGCCGGTGCTGTGGTTCACCATCAAGGTGCTGCTGCTGCTGTTCGTCTTCGTCTGGCTCCGCGGCACGCTGCCCCGGCTGCGCTACGACCAGTTCATGCGCTTCGGCTGGAAGGTGCTCATCCCGGCCAACCTGGTCTGGATCCTCGCCCTGTCCGGCATCCGGCTGCTGCAGACCCACGAGGAGCTGAGCACGGGCGCACGTACCGGGGTGATCGTGGGCATCGCCGCGCTGGTCGTGCTGGTGCTGGTCCTCGTCTGGCTGCAGCGGGGGCGCCGCGCGCCGCTGGCCGAGCAGTCGCCGGTGGACCCGGGCGGCCGCGTGGGCGGCGACAAGGGCTTCCCGCTGCCGCCGTTGAACCTCGAGGTGCCGCCCAGCCCGCGGGCCAAGCGCGTGATCGTCGAGCGGGAAACCGTCCCGACCGGCAAGGAGAACTGACGTGTCTATTGGTGGAACCCTCAAGGGGTTCGGGGTCACCTTCTCGCACATGTTCAAGAAGGTGGTCACCGAGGAGTACCCGGAGCAGCGCAAGCCGCCCGCTCCGCGGTACCACGGCCGGCACATTCTCAACCGCTGGCCGGACGGGCTCGAGAAGTGCATCGGCTGCGAGCTGTGCGCGTGGGCCTGCCCGGCGGACGCGATCTACGTCGAGGGCGCGGACAACACCGAGGACGAGCGCTTCTCGCCCGGTGAGCGCTACGCCCAGACGTACCAGATCAACTACGCCCGCTGCATCTTCTGCGGGCTGTGCATCGAGGCCTGCCCGACCCGCTCGCTGACCATGAGCAACGAGTATGAGCTGGCCCGCGACAACCGCCGCGACCTGATCTTCACGAAGGAGCAGCTGCTCGCGCCGCTGCTGCCGGGGATGGAGCGCCCGCCGCACGACATGCGCCTGGGCGACACCGAGAAGGACTACTACGTCGGCGCGCTGGAGAACCCGGGCACCTCGGCCGGTGCCGAGCGGTACAAGGGGGTCAAGTCGTGACCAGCACCCTGGCGCTGCAGACGCTGGCCGCGGCCGGCGACGTGAAGGGCGGCGAGGCCGTCACCTTCTGGATCCTCGGCCCGCTCGCCGTGCTCGGCGCCATCGGCATGGTCTGGGCCCGAAACGCGGTGCACTCCGCCCTGTCGCTGATCATCACCATGCTCGCCCTGGGCGTCTTCTACGTCCTGCAGGCCGGGCCGTTCATCGGCATGGTGCAGATCATCGTGTACACCGGCGCGATCATGATGCTGTTCCTGTTCGTGCTGATGCTCGTCGGTCGCGACTCCTCCGACTCGCTGATCGAGACCCTGCGCGGACAGCGGATGGCGGCCAGCGTGCTCGGCCTGGGCCTGGCGCTGCTGCTGGGCATCGGGCTGTACCGGGCGCTGGGCGGCATCGAGCCGAAGGGCCTGGCCGAGGCCAACTCGGCCGGCAACGTGATCGGCCTGTCCCGGCTGCTGTTCACCAAGTACGTCTGGGTCTTCGAGGTCACCTCGGCGCTGCTGATCACCGCCGCCGTCGGCGCGATGATCCTGGCGCACGCCGAGAAGCGCAAGGAAGACAAGATCAGCCAGCCGGAGCGCATGCTGGCGCGGTTCCGCCCGGGCAACTACCCGGCGCCGAAGCCGGGCCCGGGCGTCTTCGCCGGCTCCGACTCGGTGGCGACGCCGGCCCGCCTGCCCGACGGGACGCCCTCCGACCGCAGCATCTCCAAGATCCTGCCGACCCGGGAGTTGACGTCCGCGGACGTCGCACCGAAGGGGACCGAGAAGTGACTCCGACGTACTACATCGTCCTCGCGGCGATCCTGTTCACGATCGGCGCGATGGGCGTGCTCATCCGCCGGAACGCGATCGTGCTGTTCATGTGCATCGAGTTGATGCTGAACTCGGCCAACCTCGCGCTGGTCACGTTCAGCCGGATCAACGGCACGCTCGACGGGCAGATCATGGCGTTCTTCGTCATGGTCGTGGCGGCGGCCGAGGTCGTCGTCGGTCTGGCGATCATCATGTCGATCTTCCGGACTCGGCGCTCGGCCAGCGTCGACGACGCGAACCTGCTGAAGTACTAAGGGAGCCGGTGGTGGAAACTATCGCCTACTCGGCGGCGACGGGATGGCTGGGAACGTTCTGGCTGCTCCCGGTCATTCCGCTGGCCAGCGCGGCGGTGCTGCTGCTGCTCGGCAAGCGGGCCGACCGCTGGGGTCACTGGCTCGGCGTGCTCAGCGTCGCCGCGTCGTTCGTGCTCGCGCTGACGTACTTCTTCGCGCTGCGAGGCATGGAGAACCGCGACGGCGTCGAGATCAAGCTCTGGGACTACATCGGCGTCGGGAGCTTCCACGTCGACCTGGGCCTGCTCTTCGACCCGCTGTCGGCGATCTTCGTGCTGCTCATCACCGGTGTCGGGTCGCTGATCCACCTCTACGCGGTGGGCTACATGGACCACGACCCGGGCCGGCGGCGCTTCTTCGGGTACTTCAACCTCTTCATCGCGGCGATGCTGTTGCTGGTCCTCGGCAACAACTACGTGATGCTGTACTTCGGCTGGGAGGGCGTCGGTCTCGCCTCCTACCTGCTGATCTCCTTCTGGTACCTGCGCCCGAGCGCAGCGACCGCCGGGAAGAAGGCGTTCCTGATGAACCGCGTCGGTGACGCGGGCTTCGCGATCGCGATCTTCCTGATGTTCGCCTACGTCGGCACCGTGAACTACGCCGACGTCTTCAACAACGTCAAAGGCCTCAGCAGCGGCGTGGTGCTCGCCATGGCCCTGCTGCTGCTGCTCGGCGCGGCCGGCAAGTCCGGCCAGTTCCCGCTGCAGGCCTGGCTCCCCGACGCGATGGAGGGCCCGACCCCGGTCTCCGCCCTCATCCACGCGGCCACGATGGTGACCGCGGGCGTGTACCTCATCGCCCGCTCGCACCCGATCTTCGACGCCTCGCCGGACGCGCAGACCGTGGTGGTCGCCGTCGGCGCGCTGACGCTGCTGATCGGCTGCATCATCGGCTGCGCCAAGGACGACATCAAGCGGGTCCTCGCCTGGTCGACGGTGAGCCAGATCGGGTACATGTTCCTGGGCGTCGGGCTCGGCGGCGCGGCCTATGCGCTCGCCCTGATCCACCTGCTCGCGCACGGCTTCTTCAAGGCCGGCATGTTCCTCGGCGCCGGCTCGGTCATGCACGGCATGAACGACCAGACCGACATCCGCCGCTTCGGCAACCTGCGCAAGTACATGCCGATCACCTGGGTCACGTTCGGCCTGGGCTGGCTCGCGATCATCGGCTTCCCCGGCTTCTCCGGCTTCTTCTCCAAGGAGCCGATCATCGCCGCGGCCTTCGAGCGCGAGGGCTGGACCGCCTGGCTCTTCGGCGGCGCGGCCCTGCTGGGCGCCGGGCTGACCGCGTTCTACATGACGCGGCTGTTCTGGCTGACCTTCCACGGACCGGAGCGCTGGACCGAGGACATCAAGCACCCGCACGAGTCGCCCGCGGTGATGACGATCCCGCTCATCCTGCTGGCGGTCGGCTCGGTCTTCGCCGGCTGGCTGCTGTCGACGTCGATTCCGGACTGGCTGACCCCGGTGTACGGCGCCGAGCACGTCGAGCACGAGCCGGTCATGGCGGGCTGGCTGATCACCACGCTCTCGCTGGTGCTCACGATCCTCGCCGCCCTGTTCGCGATCATGCTGTTCAACAAGGGCACCGCCCTGGAGGAGCAGCCGGCCGGTCCGGTGGTGACCGCCGCCCGCCGCAACCTCTACGTGGACACGTTCAACGAGATCGTGTTCGAGGCGCCCGGCCGGTACCTCACCCGCGCCCTGGTCTACCTCGACAACCGCGGCATCGACGGGCTGGTCAACGGCCTGGCGGCGGGCGTCGGCGGCGGATCGAGCCGCATGCGCCGGGCCCAGACCGGGTTCGTGCGTTCGTACGCCCTTTCCATCCTCGGAGGTGCGGTGCTCGTGGTGGCCGCCACGCTTGCGGTGAGGTTCGGATGAGCCACTTCCCCTA
>DATJJB010000335.1:0-27572 GCA_035492655.1 Kutzneria sp.
GGTCTCCGGACCGGGCGGCATCTTCCCGGCGTCGCAGCGCGCGGAGGCGATCGTGGACGCGGCCCGGCGAGCCGTCGCTGACCTGGTCGGCGCCGACCCCGCCGGGGTCGTGCTGGGCACCAGCTCGGCCGTGCTGCTGCAGCGGCTGGCCGATGCGCTCGGTGACGGCTGGCTGCTCGGCGACCAGGTCGTGGTGTCCCGGTTGGACCATCCGGCCAACGTCTCGCCGTGGCAACGGGCCGCGCAGCGTTCCGGTGGGACGGTCCGCTGGGCGGAGATCGACATCGAGACCTGCGAGCTGCCGGCCTGGCAGTACGACGAGCTGGTCTCGGCCCGTACCAAGGTGGTGGCCATCACCGCCGCCTCCGGCGCGGTCGGCACCCGACCCGACCTGCCCAAGATCGCCGAGACCGCGCACGCCTCCGGCGCGCTCGTGGTCGTGGACGCCTCGTCGGCGGCCCCTTTCATGCCATTGGACATCGTTGCCATGGGCGCGGACGTCGTCGCCGTGTCGGCCAACGCCTGGGGCGGTCCGCCGGTCGGCGCCCTGGTGTTCCGTGACGCCACACTGCTCGACCGGCTGCCCTCCGTGGCCCTGGAGGCCGGGGCCCGTGGGCCGGAGCGGCTGGAGCTGGGGCCGCACCCGTATCCGCTGCTGGCCGGACTCGTCGCCTCTGTGGACTACCTGGCCACTTTGGACGACGCCGCCGTCGGGCCGCGCCGGGAACGGCTGCTGGCCTCACTGGGCTCGATGAAGTCCTATCAGGCCGGACTGTTGTCCCACCTGATCAACGAACTGCGCTGGTCCCGCAACGCGATGGTGATCGGCGACGCCATGCGGCGCGTGCCGTCGCTGGCCTTCACCGTGACCGGCGTGAAGGCCGTGGAGGCGGTGGAGCACCTGGCCGAACGTGGCGTGTGCGCCTTCGCCGACCCCGGCCAGAGCGGCGTCTTCTCCGTGCTCGGCGTCGGCGAGATCGGCGGGGCGGTGCGCATCGGGTTGGCCCACTACACCAACCAGATGGAGGTCGACCAGCTGATCCGCGCGCTGGCCGACATTGGATAGCCGCGCCGCGGCGGACGTCTCGGCCTGGATCCGGCTGACGCCGCTGCTGACCGAGTACCTGCCGTTCACCCGGGCCGACCTGCGGCCGTCCGCGCTCACCGTGCTGCTCGACGAGGTGCTGCTCGGGGCCCGCAGCGTGCTGGTCGAATGCGGCTGCGGCGCCGGTTCGGTGCTGATCGCGCGGCTGCTGCACCGGCGGGGCTTCGGGCACCTGCTGTCGCTTGAGCACGACGAGCGGCAGGCCGCGTTCGTTGCCAGCCAACTGCGCCGTGAAGGCCTCGGGCACGTCGCCCGGGTCGTGCACGTGCCGCTGACGCCCCATCCCGCCGCCATCGGCTCAGCCGGCTGGTACGCGCCCGAGATCGTGCACGACGAGGTGTCCGAGTACGTCGACCGGTACGGGCTGGTCGACCTGCTGCTGGTCGACGGGCCCTCAGGCGACGACCTGATCCGCTACCCCGCCATGCCCGTGTTCCGCGGCGTGCTGGCGCCCGGCGCCGCCGTGCTGCTCGACGACATCGGGCGCCCCGGCGAGCTGACCGTCATGGACCGTTGGCGGCGGGAGTTCGAGCTCCGCTTCCGCAGCGAGGAGACGATCGGCTACGCGCTGCTCACGCCGTGAGCACGACCTTGCCGAACACGTCCGACGCCTCCAGCGCCCGGTGCGCCTCCGCAGCCTGGGCCATCGGCAGCGTGCGGCCGATGATCGGTTGGATCTTTCCCGCCTCCACCAGCGGCCACAGCCTCGTTCGTACGTCGGCGACGATGTCCGCCTTGCTGCCCTTGCCCGTCACCGGGCGGGCCCGCAGGCCGGCCGAGTAGATGCCACCCCGCTTGGCCATCAGCGCGCCGATGTTCAGCTCGCCCTTCACGCCGCCCTGCATGCCGATGTTGACCACGCGGCCGTCCATCGCCAGCACGTCGATGTTGCGGGCCAGATAGGAGGCGCCCATGTTGTCCAGCACCACGTCCGCGCCGTGGCCGTCGGTCGCCTTGCGGACCTCCTCGACGAAGTCCTGGGTCTTGTAGTTGATCGTGATGTCGGCGCCCAGCTCCCGGCACTTGGCCAGCCGCTCGTCCGACCCCGCGGTGACCGCGACGGTGACGTTGAGCGCCTTGCCGATCTGGATCGCACACGTGCCGATGCCGCCCGCGCCGCCGTGTACCAGCAGCACGTCGTGCTCGGTCAGGCCGGCCGCCTGCACCACCGTCGACCACACCGTGCAGACCACCTCCGGCAGGCCCGCCGCATCGATCAGGCTCACGTTCTTCGGCCGGGGCAGCAGTTGCTCCGCCGGCACCGCGACCTTCTCCGCGTAACCGCCGCCGGCCAGCAGCGCACACACCTCGTCGCCGACCTGCCAGCCTTGGACGCCGTCGCCCAGCGCCGCGATCGTGCCCGAGCACTCCAGGCCCAGAATCTCCGACGCGCCCTTCGGCGGCGGGTAGAACCCTTGGCGCTGCAACAGATCCGCCCGATTCACCGCCGTCGCCGCGACGTCGATGAGCACCTCGCCCGGCTTCGGCGTCGGATCCGGCGCCTCCGTCCATTCCAGCACTTCCGGCCCGCCCGGCTGCCTGATCGTGATCGCCTGCATGGCGTCGACCGTAATCCGCTGGCCGGTCCGCTGCTTCGCAGGCACCATCACGTCATGGAGCCTTGGCCACTGCGGAACCTCGTGCTACGCACCCCTCGACTCGAACTCCGCCCCGACGACGACGCCGGCGTTTTCGAGCTCATCGAGGTCGCCCGTGCTGGTGTGCACGACCCGTCGTTCATGCCTTTCGGCGTGCCTTGGACCGATGTCCCCGACGCTGAGCTCGGCAGCAACACCCTGCGCTTCTACTGGTCGCAGCGCGCCGCCTTCCGGCCTGACGACTGGAACCTGAACTTCCTCATCCACCTCGACGGCCGCGTGATCGGCACCCAGTCCGTGCACGCCCGCGACTTCGCCGTCACCCGCGAGGTCTCCACCGGCTCCTGGCTCGGCCGTCGCTTCCAGGGCCACGGCTACGGCACCGAGATGCGCGCCGCCGTGCTCTCCTTCGCCTTCGACCACCTCGGCGCCGTCCAGGCCCGCACCTCGGCTTACGCCGACAACGCCGCCTCCCTGCACGTCAGCCGCTCCCTCGGCTACGTCGACGACGGCACCCTCCGCGACAGCCGCCGCGGCGAACCCGCCGTCCAGCTCCGCATGCTCCTCACCGCCGACCGCTTCGCTTCGTTCCGGCCGCATTGGAAGCTCGACGTCGCCGGTCTTGAGGCGTGCCTACCGATGCTCATCGCCTGATCCCGACCCCTGTTTTGCCACATGCGCTTCCCACTTGCGCTCTGGCGCCACATGGGAAGCGCATGTGCCGGCGTCAGCCGAGGTTGTCGGGCGTCAGCCCAGGTTGTCGGTGTTGAAGGTGTCGCAGGAGGCCGGGTTGCCGCTCTGGTAGCCGGTGGTGAACCAGTGCTGCCGCTGCGCCGACGTGCCGTGGGTGAACGAGCCGGAGTTGACCTGCCCGTTGCCCAGGTTCTTCTGGATGAAGTCGTCGCCGATCCGGGAGGCGGTGTCCAGGGCGTTGGTGATGTCCTGCTGCGACACGTTGCTGATCAGCGGCTTGCCGTTGGCACCAGGGGTCGTGGTGGCGTGGTTGGCCCACACACCGGCGTAGCAGTCGGCCTGGAGTTCGAGCCGCACGGAGCCGGACGTCGCGCCGCTGCCCTTGCCGATGTTCTTGGACGTGCCGAGCAGGTTCTGCACGTGGTGCCCGTACTCGTGGGCCAGCACGTAGCCCTCGACGAACGGCCCGCCGGTGGCGCCGAACTTGGTCTGCAGCTCCTTGAAGAACGTCAGATCGATGTACACGTGCTGGTCGGCCGGGCAGTAGAACGGGCCCATGCCGGTGGTGCCGGTGCCGCAGCCGGTCTGCTGCCGGTTGCTGAAGAAGATCGTGGTGGCCTTGCGGTACGTCTTGCTCGACCGGGCGAACTGGTCCTGCCAGTAGGCCTGGATCGAGTTCACCAGGGCCACGTCCCGGCAGTCCTGGCTGGCGTTGGCCTGCGCGCCGGTCTTGCACTGGTTGATCGTGGAGTTGTTGGGCTGCCCGGACAGCTGGTTCGACCCGCCGCCGCCGGCGAAGTGGCTGATCACCAGCCACAGCACCAGGCCGACGATGCCCAGCCCGCCGCCGCCCAGCGCAAGGCCGCCGAGCGGGAAGCCGCCGAAACCGCCACCGCCGCCACCGCCCGAACCCCGGTAGTCCTCGACCTGCGAGGTGTCGAGCTCCGCGTCGTCGTTGAACTGCACGGTTCCTCCCGTTCCGATCGACGACGTCCACGATAGGCGGACCCCGGACATGCCTGGGTGCGGTGCCCCCGAAGGTCACCGCACCCAGGCCCTACCGGAAAACGTGACGGTCGCGGTCGTCGCGAGGTTGGCGTGGAACCTCACCAGGTGCGCCCTGAAACGCATCCGATGTGGGGTTCAACATCGTCGACGTGCGCGAATGAAGGACCAACGCCCTCGGCGTCTGCGCACCCGAGACCTAGCTGGTGCTGCTCACAGTCGCGACCGGACAGGCACCGACCAACCCGGCCGCGGGGGTGCAGCCAACACACCGACCGTCACAGCGAAGCTCTTCCGCCATGCAACCACCTGGTCCCTTCCCGGTGCTCCGCGAAACCCGTTTCCGCTGGGCCGTCCGTGTTCCGAGCTTGCTCCGACGTGACCTTGATCACAACCCCCCTTGGGTACCTGAATCGGTTGATTGTGCTGGTCACACAGGGTCAGGGCGTCCGCGTGATGCGGTCGGCAGCAGGCGGAGCCAGATTCGGGCTCGCCGTCAGGTACGCGGTGAACGCGTCCAGGTCGATCGCGCCGGCGACGAGGTTGGCGCCCTGCGTCAACACCGTGAAGCCGTCACCGCCGCCGATGAGGAAGTTGTTCGCGGTCACGCGGTAGCTGCCCTCCGGGGTCACCGGCTGGCCGGCCACGGTGATCGAGGTGATCCGCGAGCCGACCGGGGCCGACGCCGACCAGGTGTAGTGCAGGCTCGACGAGATCTGCAGCATCTTCGTCTGCACCGTGCCGTTCGGCTGCGGCTGCCACTGCTGCTCCAGCACGGCCTTCAGCTGCGCGCCGGTGAACGTCACCGTCTGCAGGATGTTGGCGAACGGCTGGATCGTGAACGCGTTGGCGTACGTCACGGTCCCGTCGGGCACACCAGCGGTCGACGACTTGAAGTTCAGGTCGGCCCGGATACCTCCCGGGTTCATCAGCGCCACCTGCGCGCCGGCCGACTGCGTCGACGCCAGCTGCGCGTCACCGATCACGTCACCCAGTGGCGACTCGCCCGAAGGCTGTTGCGCCGCAACGATGTCCGAAGTGATCGTGCCGACGGCCTTGTTGGCGATCGGCGCCGCCTGCGTCACGGCCTTGGACACCAGCGCCTGCACGGTCGGGTCCGGCGTCACGTTCCGCGTGACAACCTCGTTGTGCGCCACCGTCTTGCTGCGGATCGCGTCCTTGGTGCGCGGGTCGATCTTCAGGTCGACGACCGACAGCAGCCGACCGTACGAGGCGCCCTGGATCAGCGGCCGCGGGTTGCCGGCCGGGTCCGGCACCGAGCAGTTGTACTGCTGGTGGCTGTGGCCGGAGAAGATCACGTCCACCTTCGGCGACGCCGCCTTGGCGATCGCCAGCGCCGGGCCGGGAGACGTCCGGCAGTCGTCCGGGCCGCCGCCCTCGGTGTTGTCACCCTGGTGCAGCAGCACGGCGATCGTCTTCACGCCCAGCCGGTCCAGCAGGTCGGCCGACCGGTTGATCGCCTGCACCTCGTCGCCGAACTTCAGGCCCTTGATCGCCTCCGCCGACGTGACACTGGGCAGATCCTTCAGCGGCACACCGATCACGCCGACCGGCACCCCGCCGCTGAAGTCCACGGTGAACGGCAGCGCCGCCGGCAGGCCGTTGTCGAACGTCATGTTCGCGGCCAGGTAAGGGAACTTCGCGCCCTTGAACGGCTGGTCGAACTGGCAGCCGGTGTCCTTGGCGCAGCCGCCGAACTGCTTGCGCAGCAGCTCCTGGTAGCCCTTGTCCAGCTCGTGATTGCCGATCGCCGACGCGTTCACGCCGATGTCGTTCATGAAGTCGATCGTCGGCTCGTCGTGGAACAGCGCCGAGGCGAGCGGGGAGGCCCCGACATTGTCGCCGGCCGAGAACACCAGGGTGTTCTTGGTCCGCAGCTGCTGCACGTGCGTCGCCATGTACGCGGCGCCACCCGCCGTGACGGTCGTGCCGTCCGACAGTGTCACCCGGCCGGCCGAGCCGGCCGGCGGCTCCAGATTGCCGTGGAAGTCGTTGAACGCGATCAGCCGCAGGTCGATCGGGGCCTGCGTGGCCTGCGCCGGGACACCGGTCAGCGTCAGCGCCGCCGCGGCGGTGACCGCCAGCGCGCCGAGCCGTCTAGCCAAGACGATCATGTAGATCCTTCCGGATTGCGCCCGACTCCCCGTTCGGGCGTTCGGCGCAGGAGTGTGCCCCGTGACCCGCGACAACGCCAGGGTCGGCGACTGAACGGCACGTGACGGTTAGCCTTGACAGGTGAGCGAACCCCGATGGCTCGACGCCGGCGAGATGGCCGCCTGGCGGGCCTACCGCGTCTCCAGCATCCTGCTGGAAGGCCAGCTGCACCGTGAGCTGGTGGACGCCCACGACATCACCCTCGCCGACTACGAGGTCCTCGTCCGCCTCGCCGAATGCCCCGACCAGCGCATGCGGATGAGCGTGCTCGCCGGCGAAGTCGCCTCCTCCAAGAGCCGCGTGTCCCACCAGATCGCCCGCATGGAACGCGCCGGCCTGGTCGAACGCGACAACTGCACCGACGACGGCCGCGGCGTCTACGCCGTGCTCACCGAAGCCGGCATGGCCAAACTCCGCGAAGCCGCCCCCACCCACGTCGACGGCGTGCGCCGGCACATGATCGACCTCACCACCGACGCCCAACAAGCCACCATCGCCAAGGTCTTCGAACGCGTCGGCGCCATGCTGGCCGAGACGCCCGACGACTGACCGGCTACCCTGACACCCCAGGGAAGCGTGGCAGAGCGGCCGAATGCATCCGCCTTGAAAGCGGAAGACCCGCAAGGGTCCGGGGGTTCAAATCCCTCCGCTTCCGCTTAGAGGGTCGTGTGCTCGCGGCTGTCGCCGCTTCGCCATGGCGCTCCAGGTGTTCTGTGGGGCTCTCGCCCCACACCCCAAGCCGAGGGGCTTCGCCCCCTGGACCCCCCTTCGGGCTCGGCTTCGCCGTCGCCCCTGGGTGCGTGGGTCCGGTATGGGGGCGTGTTTCCATTCTGGGAGGAGATAGGTGTGGATTCGTTGGGGGCTCTTCGGGGGGAATGTGAGGCGTTGATTAGCGTTTTGAGGGGGCTTGAGGCTGGCGCGTTTATGTTGGCCACCAACTGTCCGCCGTGGGATTTGGGGGAGTTGGTGGTGCATATGGCGGACAGTGTTTCTTTGGGGCGGAAACTTCCTGATTGTGCTGTGGATGAAGGCCTGTTCAGTGCTGCGGATTACTATCGGCGGCCGGAGCGGGGTACGGAGGAGTATCGGCAGCGGAATGTTGAGCGAGCGGTGAGGTTGGCGGGGAGTGTGCCGGTGGGGGTGTCGGTGACGGAGTGGTTCGAACGGGTGGCGGGGAAGACGGTGGCGCTGCTTGAGGCGGATGACCCGGACCGGGCGGTGGCTATCCCGGGCAGGGGCCCCATGCGGTTGGGGGATTGGGTGGTTACGAGGGCGATTGCGGTGGCGGCGCACAGCCTGGATGTGGCGATCACGTTGGGAAGGGAAGGCTGGACGACCGTGGAGGCATTGGCGGTGGTTAAGCCGGTGTTTGTGGATTTGCTGGGGGAAGAACCTGCGGGGGAATTGGGGTGGGATGATGCGGTGTTTCTGGCGGTGGCTACCGGGAGACGGGCGTTGAGTGACGAGGAGAAGGTGGTGTTGGGGGAGCGGGCTGGGCGGTTTCCATTGTTGTCGTAAAGGAGTTGAGGGGTCGCCTAAGGTGGTGGGGCGGGCGATATGGAGCTATTTGGGGATGCGGTGGAGTTTGGGGAGGTGCCGGGGGGTTGATCATGGGGTGACGGCTGATGGGGTGGCGCGGGTGCTGGGGTGAGCCGGACAACCGGGATCACCTCAAGGCGCTAATGGCGATGAGTGATGCGGAGCGGATCGCTGGCTGCGTAATCGGGATGGGGACGAGTTGCGTGGTGTGTGGCGGTACGCGTGCGGGCGGGCCTGGGGCAACGGTGAGCGGCGGCGGGCGGATTGGATCGGTCTGTACTTGTGGGCGATGAGGTGTGGGCGTGAACGGGGGCTGGTCACGGCGGTGGAAGAAGGGCGGACTACCGGTGGCCTGATCGCCGCCATCGCCGACCAATTCCCGGGGTGAGTTCGTGGAACTGGCACAAATGTTGCCGGGTGCCGACGAGGTGGCCCGAGCCTGTCTCGAGCAGGTCGTGACGACGGAACCGCTGCGGTTTTCGGACAAGCGAATGGTTGACGCGGCGGTAAGGCTGGCGGAGTGGATGCGGGACCCGGAACTGCGGCGTGAACTGGCGCGCTGGGCGGCCGTGAGGTCTCTGCCGTCGGTCGTCTGACACGCCGAGCCGGACCGTTACGCCGACTGTGTAACGCGGGGCGCGGTGAGTACCGATCCTGCTGGTAGAGCCGGTTTGTGCCGGCTGGCTGAACCAGGGGAGGGGTTCTCTTTGTCGTACGCCCTTTCGCGTCGGATCGCGGTTGGATCCGGCGCGCTGACGATTGCGCTCATGACCGCCCTCGGCGGCATGGCGGCAGCGGATGAGACACCTACCGTCGACACGCCGACCAGCAGCGCGCCGGCCACGCCCAGCGACAAGGCCGCCGTCAAGGCGCAGCCGAACGCGGACCAGCCGGTGCCGACGATGAACCTGGCCGTGAAGTTCGACAAGGCCGCCTACGGGTCGGGCGACGACGTCAGCGGCTCGGTGACGATCAAGAACACCGGCCCGGTGGATGCCCATGGCCTGCACATGTCCGTGTACGGCACGAACCTGTCGTCGTGGAACGTCGAACGGGAATCGGAGTTCTGGCCGAGCCAGCCAGGCGTCGACATCGCCGCCGGTAACACCCTCGTCCTCAAGTTCACGGCGAACATCTCGAAGCCGGACGCGCCGATCAAGATGACGGCGGACCTGCAGGCCGACCCGAACAACCCGAACACGATCACGCAGCAGGACACCGCAACGGCAACGGTCACCAAGGCCTTCGGCAGCGGTGACGGCACCCTGTACTACGACGCCAACGGCAACGGCGCGTACGACCAGGGCGAGGGCCTGGCCAACATCGACGTCAAGATCAACGGTGGCGTGCCGTCCCACGACGAGCCGGCGACGAAGACCGACGCCAACGGCAAGTTCTCCGTCACCGACATCCCGGCCGGGAACTACTCGCTGACCTTCGACGGTCTCGGCGACCTCGTCGCACCGAGCGTCGGCTTGCGCATCGGCCAGCAGCCGCAGCACATTCTCGTGCAGGCGCGGCACAAGGTTTCCGACACGCTCAAGGCGACGGTGGCGCTGAACGCCGACACCTACGCGGTCGGCGACATCGCGCACGTGACCGTGACGCTGACCAACAGCGGCGACCATGCCCTGACCGGGCTCACGGCGATGTGCAACCGGATCGGCGATCCCAACCAGCTCAGCGGCCGCAGCGACGGCTGGGGCGACCTCCGGGACGGCCATGGCGTCACGGTGCCGGCACACAGCACCGTGACGATCGACGCGACCGAGCCGGTGCCGAATGATGCTCATCGCTACGGCTACACCGCGCTTGCCTGTGAATTCGGCCAGTTCAACGAGTACTACTGGGACGGCGTCACCCGGTCGAACGTCGCGTACGCACACGTGCCGGGCGCGGTAGCCAACGTTGAGGGCAAGCTGGAGACGACCAAGGCCGCCGTCCCCGGGGTCAAGCTCTACCTGACCGACCACATCTCGAAGAAGCTCGTCGCCAGCACGGTCACCGCCGCCGACGGCACGTATTCGTTCGCCGGGCTGGCAGCCGGCATCTACGACATCGGTCTGGTCGGTCCGTGGAAGCTGACCGACGGCGAGGCGCCCTGGTGGCCGTTCTTCGAGGGCGACAACCCGGGGCGGAACATCCTCATCGAGCCCGGTCCGAACCAGCCGGACCCGACCGTGAACCCGACCAACCCGCCGACGACCAATGTGCCGGTCTCGCCGGCTGCGCAGGCGTCCCCGGTGCTGGCCTACACCGGCGTGGCAGACGTGTTCGGCCTGAGCCTGGCCGCCGGTGCCGCGCTGGTGATCGGCGTGGGCTTGGTACTGCTGTCGCGGCGGCGTCGGACCAGCTGAACCAGGGCAACGCCAGGGTCCGACCCTGATGCTTCGAGCCTGCGCGCGGCGCAGGCTCGAAGCATGGTCAAGGTACGAAACAGCGCGTTTGTCGCCGCGCCGGTGCTGCTTGGCGGCTACGGCGTGGTGCGGCTGCTCAGCGGGCACGGACCGGGCATCGGCTGGACCGTGGGACACCTGCTGTTCCTGGGCGGCCTCGTGCTGTTCGTGCCGGTCCTGCTGACGCTGGGGGACCGGCCGGGTGCGGCGCCGGTGGTGGCGGCGGTCGGCTTGCTCGGCCTGGCGGCCTCGGCGGCCCAGGTGGTGATCGACGTGGTCGTGGGCCTGCTCGCGAATGACCGCACCGGGATGAACGCGCTGTACCACCAAGTTCAGTCAGTGCCGGGCCTGCTGCCAAGCGTGTACGTGATCGGGCCGGCGCTGTTCTACGTCTGCCTGATCGTGCTTGCGACGATCAACTGGCGCGTCCTCGGCTGGTGGAGCCCGGTCCTGCTGGCCGTCGGCACGGGATTGACGCTGCTCAGCCTCGACCTGATTCCGGCGACCGCCGTTTGCTTCCTGTTCGCGATCGGTCCGTACGGTGTGCGCCGCACCGACCGACGACTGACTGGGGCCACGCAGTGAGTGACGCCAAGCTCTTCCTCCAGGAGTTCCTCCGCTCGCCGCTCACCACCGCGTCGGCGATCCCCAGCTCGAAGGCGTTGTCCGAGCAGATGGTCGCGCCGATCCCGGAGCAGGGCGAGCCGGTCGTCGTCGAACTCGGGCCCGGCACCGGCGCGTTCACCGAGGTGATCCAGTCCCGGCTGGACGGTCGCGGCCGGCACCTGGCGGTCGAGCTCAACCCACGGCTGGCCGACGTGCTGGCCAAGCGCTTTCCCGACGTGGAAGTGATCGTGGCCGACGCCGAGCGGTTGCCGGAACTGTTGGCAGAGCGGGAAGTCTTCGCCGATGTGGTGATCAGTGGCTTGCCGTGGGCGGCATATCGAGGCCGGCTCACCGAATCCGTCGCCGCGGCAATGCATCCCGCCGGCGTGTTCACCCAGTTCACCTACACCTGGACCCGCTGGGCCGGTCCGTCCCAACGGCAGCTGGCCGGATTTCGGCGCTGCTTCGAGGAAGTCGTGCTCACCAGGACGATCTGGGGCAATCTGCCGCCCGCGCTGGTGCACGTGATGCGACGCCCGCGGCAGGTTTGAAGCTCGATCACAACGGGTAGGCAACGGCGGACTGTGTCTGGGGCCGGTCACGTTGACTGGAGTTCACCCCGGCGTGATTGGGTGGCGAGATGACGGAAACCAGGACCGAAAACCTGCCGTTGACCGACGGACGCGAGCTGCGCGTGACAGCCGCGGAACCAGAGGGCGCAGCGCGGGGCGGTCTGGTGCTGCTGCACGAGGCCCGCGGGGTCACCGACACGGTCCGGGCGTTGGCCGGGTCGCTGGCGGCCGAGGGCTGGCTCGTGGTGGCGCCGCACCTCTACCCGGACGCCGACGGGCTGGCCGATGGCCAGCCCGCGCAGTTGCCGGTCGAGTCCGTGCTCGCGGACATCGACGTGGCCTGCGTGTGGCTCGCCGAGCGGGGCATCACCCCCGACCGGACCGGTGTCATCGGCTTCGACCTTGGCGGCGCGGCCGCCCTGATCGTGGCGACCAGGCGCGCCATCGGCGCGGCGGTCAGCGTGTCCGGACGCGGCATCCTCACGCCGCTGTCCGACGGACTGCCCTCGCTCGTCGAGGTCGCGCACGAGCTGAGCTGCCCGTGGCTCGGCCTCTACGGCGAGCAGGACGAGCAGATCAGCGCCGAGGAGGTCGACAAGCTGCGTGACGCCGCGGCGTCGGCCGACGTGGCCACCGACGTGGTCCGCGTGGCCCAGGCCAACCACCGCTTCGACACCGACCCGAAGGCCAGTGCCGAAGCGTGGCAGCGCACTCTCAACTGGTTCGACTCACACCTGCGGTGATCAGGCGACCCCGGCGGCCACCGAGATCTCCGGCTCGGTGGCCGACCGGACGTCGTCCACCGACACGCCCGGCGCCAGCTCGACCAGCCGCAGCCCGTCCGGCGTGACGTCCAGCACCGCCAGGTCCGTGATGATCCGCTGCACCACACCGCGGCCGGTGAACGGCAGCGTGCACTCCTTGAGGATCTTCGGCGAGCCGTCCTTGGCCGTGTGCTCCATGATCACGATCACTCGGCGGGCCCCGTGCACCAGGTCCATCGCCCCGCCCATGCCCTTGATCAGCTTGCCCGGGATGGCCCAGTTGGCCAGGTCACCGGACGCCGACACCTGCATGGCGCCCAGGATCGCGGTGTCGATGTGGCCGCCGCGAATCATGCCGAACGACAGCGCCGAGTCGAAGAAGGCCGCGCCCGGCAGCGTCGTGACCGTCTCCTTGCCCGCGTTGATCAGATCAGGGTCGACCGCGTCCTCCGTCGGATACGGGCCGGTGCCCAGAATGCCGTTCTCGCTGTGCAGCACCACCGTCACGCCCTCGGGCAGGTAGTTCGGCACCAGCGTCGGCAGGCCGATGCCCAGGTTCACGTACTGGCCGTCCTCGAGCTCCCGCGCGGCCCGGGCGGCGATCTCCTGCCTGCTCCACCCCATCACTGGGCCTCCCTCACGGTCCGGCGCTCGATCCGCTTCTCGTTGTCGGTGACCAGCACCACGCGCTGCACGAAGATGCCCGGCAGGTGCACGTGCTCCGGGTCCAGCTCGCCCGGTTCCACCAGCTCCTCCACCTCGGCCACCGTGACCTTGCCGGCCATCGCGCACAGCGGATTGAAGTTCATCGCCGACTTGTCGAACACCAGGTTCCCGTGCCGGTCGCCCTTCGCCGCCCGAACCAGGGCGAAGTCCGTGGTGATGGCCTCTTCCAGCACGTAGTCGCGGCCGCCGAACTCACGGGTCTCCTTCGGCGGCGACGCCACCGCCACCCCGCCGTCCGAGGCGTACCGCCAGGGCAGGCCACCCTCGGCGATCTGCGTGCCGCCACCCGCCGGCGTGAAGAACGCCGGGATGCCGCAGCCCCCCGCCCGCAGCCGCTCCGCCAGCGTGCCCTGCGGGACCAGCTCCACCTCCAGCTCGCCGGAGAGGTACTGGCGGGCGAATTCCTTGTTCTCGCCGACGTACGAGGAGGTCATCCGCGAGATGCGGCGATCGTGGAGCAGGACACCGAGGCCCCAGTCGTCCACGCCGCAGTTGTTGGACACGACCTTCAGATCATCGACCCCGAGGGCGTGAACCGCCCTGATCAGATCGCTGGGAATCCCGCACAACCCGAATCCGCCGACGGCGAGGGTCGCCCCCGCCGGCAGATCACTGACCGCGTCAGCCGCAGACGGCCGAACCTTGTCCATTGTCACTCCCCGGCCACGTCGATGTGGACCCGTTCACGCTAGTGACCGCCCGCCCGGGCCGTCCACCACCGGACACAGGTGGTCCCCGCCACACCCGTCAGGGCGTACCCGCAGGTCACACCCCCACTGACCCCCCGTTTTGGAGCCTACGGGCCGAGTGTGTAGTCTTATCGACGGTAGCCGAGGGCTCCGGGGAGGCTTCGCCTAGTCTGGTCTATGGCGCCGCACTGCTAATGCGGTTTGGGTTCACCCCCATCCCGGGTTCAAATCCCGGAGCCTCCGCAACATCCTGCTCTGGTAGGGTGACAACTGAACACGCGCCCGTAGCTCAACGGATAGAGCATCTGACTACGGATCAGAAGGTTAGGGGTTCGAATCCCTTCGGGCGCACGCGAGAGTGGGAGAGCCTTGTCAGCGGAAAACGCTGACAAGGCTCTCGCTTTGTGTTTTGTGGGGCTCTCGCCCCACACCCCAAGGCAGGAGGGGCTTCGCCCCCCTGCACCCCCCTTCGGGCTCGCTTCGCGTCGCCCTCGGATCCCGTGGGCTGGTTGCGTGGTGCGTTGGTTGGGTTGGGGTGGGTGGGGGTGGTGGGGGATGGTGTCGCACGATGGTGTCTCCTGAACCGGGTGGCGGAGGAGCGGCGGATGAGCTGGCAGCAGGATCTGCGTGCGCTGGACGCCGAGCTGGCCGAGAAGCGGATCACGGCGGCGGAGTATCGGAGTCGGCGGGACGATCTGCTGGCGTCGGTGTCGGGCGGGATGCCGCCGACCAGTGCCGGACTGCCGTTTCCGCAACAGGTCGAGGCGCCGGTGCAAGGGCCGGCGGTTCCGGCGGGTGGACCGGAGGTATGGACTCCGGTCACGCCGATTCCCGGGGCGGGGACGCAGGAGTACACGCCGCCGACGACCGAACTGTTCAGCGCGCGGCTGACCAAGAACACCAGTCGCAAGCACGCGGCGACGGTGACGGTCGTGGTCGTGCTGCTGATAGTGGGGCTGGGGGTGGGATGGTGGTTCGGGTTCCGAGTGCCGCCCACGACCGCCGCCGGGCAGCCGACCACGCAGGCGGTGACGGCTCCCACCGCGGTGCAGCTCAG
The DNA here is from genome assembly GCA_035492655.1 of Kutzneria sp. Taxonomy (GTDB): domain Bacteria; phylum Actinomycetota; class Actinomycetes; order Mycobacteriales; family Pseudonocardiaceae; genus Kutzneria. Next base: position 14,926 of record DATJJB010000335.1, read on the forward strand.
TGACCTGCCGCCGCTGCCGGGCAAGCCGGACGCGAACAGCGGGAACTACGCGGTCGACCAGGCGGTGACCAAGGGTCTGCTCGAAGCCCGCGCGTCGACGCTGCTCAAGGACGACCACGCGGGCCAGATCGTCTACAGCGGATCGGCGATGGGCGACCTGTCCTACGGCGTGTTCGTGATCAACACGGACACGGCCGAGCAGGCCGACAAGATGGCCGCCGACCTGGTGGCCTACCAGAAGCCGAACGGGCTGACGCCGACCGACAAGCCCGGACTGCCGCCGTCGGTGCACACGCTGCAGCTGATGTCGGCCACCCTGGCCCAGTGCGTGGCGATCTACCCGTCGACGCACGCCGTGGTCATCGCGTCGGCCAGCCAGCGAACCGGGAAACTGGACGAGGCCACCATCGTCGCGGGCATTCGGGACGTGATGGCCGTGGTCATGGCCAGGGTCCCGTTGAGTTAGCAGATAACAACCTGGTACTTCCCTGAGGCCGCCGCGGCGCCTTGGGCAGAATGGGTCACCGACGCGGTCGACTATCCGGAGGTTTGGGGATGTCCTGGCAAGAGGAGCTGCAGCAGCTCGACAGTGAGCTGGCACAGGGCCGGGTGACCCCAGAGGACTATCGCCAGCGCCGTGACCAGCTGCTCGGCCTGGCCCAACAGGCCGGCACGCCGATCGGGCCGCCGTCGCAGCCGCTGCCGGCGCAGCCCGAGCAGGCCGCGCCGAGCCCGTTCGGTGCGCCGTTCCGCTGGCAGCCGAGCAACCCCGGCGCCGAGCCGGCCGCCGAGTCGACGACGATCATGCCGCCGATCACCGACCTGCCAGGCGGCGACCACGCCGAGCGCACGCAGGTCGTCCGCGGCGGCACCGCGGGCGTCCAGCCCCAGCAGGGCCCCGAGAACGCCGAGCGCACGCAGGTGGTGCGCAACCCGCAGCAGCCCGACTTCCCGCCGCCGAACTACCAGGGCGGCTTCGCCATGCAGCAACCGCAGCAACCGCAGCATGGTGGCTGGAACCAGCCCGCCCCCTGGGACAGCGACAACGAGATGCCGCTGCCGAACCCGAGCGCGGCCAGCTGGATGCGGCAGGGGCCCGAGTTCTTCGAGGAGCGCAAGAGCTCCCGCGGCAAGATCATCGGCGCGGTGGCCGTCGTGGTCGTGCTGCTCGCCGCAGGCTTCGGCGCGTACATGATCTGGGGCCGTGGCGGCCCGACCACGCCGACCGGTGGCGGTTCGAGCACCGCGGCGCCCACCACGACGACCAAGCCGAGCGATCCTCTGCTGGCCGACATCGCCGGCACCTCGCTGATCCCCGAGGGCCGCAAGGTCGCCGACTTCGCCGCCGTGCAGGGTCTGAACTACCTGACCCCGGGCGCCAAGGACAGCGAGGTCGCCGCCTACGAGGCCGGCAACCCGTCCACCGTGCGGTTCGCCATGTCCAAGAACAACGGCGACACGATCATCGTGCTGGTGGTCAAGGAAGGCAGCGCGGACGCGGCCAAGCAGGCCAAGTCCCAGCTGCTCACGCTGCAGACCGGTTACGGGCAGAAGACCGAGTCCGCGCCCGCGGGCGTCAGCGCGACCGGCCTGGACACCACTCCCGGCGCGTCCCCGGTGCTGCGGCGGGCGCACTACGTGTCCGGCGACTACGTGGTGCGCATCGAGGTCAACGGCACCAACGTCAGCAGCGTCGAGAAGGACTTCACCACCACCGTCACCGCGCAGACCGCCAAGCTGAAGCCCGATGCCTGATCAGCCCACCGGGGGGCCGGTCGCCTGCACGATCGTCGCCCGGAACTACCTGCCCGCCGCCCGGGTGCTGGCCGCGTCCTATCTGCGCCAGCACCCCGCGGGCCGGTTCACGATCATGGTCGTGGACGCGCTCGCCGGTGAGCTGACCGGCGGCACGGATCAGCTCGAGCTGATCGGCCCGGACGTGCTTTCCGTGTCACAACTGGACTTCCGCCGGATGGCCACCGCCTACTCGGTGACCGAGCTGTGCACGGCGGTCAAGCCGTTCCTGCTGCAACACCTGCTGCTCACCCACGACGTGGTCACGTACCTGGACCCCGACATCGAGGTGTTCGCCCCGATCACCGAGGTCGACGAGCTGGCGGCGCGGCACGGGATCGTGCTCACGCCGCACGTGCTGGAACCGATGCCGCGGGACCAGCTGCGGCCGTCCGAGGGCGACATCATGGCCGCGGGCGTGTTCAACCTCGGCTACGTCACGGTGTCCCGCAAAGCGGCCGCGTTCCTGGACTTCTGGGCCGAGCGGCTCCGCCACGACGCGATCTCGTCGGTCACCGAGCAGCTGTTCACCGACCAGCGCTGGGTGGACAACGTGCCGGCGCTGTTCGAGCACACCGTGGTCCGGGATCCCGGGTTCAACCTGGCGTACTGGAACGTCTACCAGCGCGAGCTGGCCCGTACGGCCGACGGCACGTTGACCGCGAACGGCGTGCCGCTGCGCTTCGTGCACTTCAGCGGCTACCGGCCGGAGAAGCCGTGGCTGCTGAGCACGCACTTCGCGGACAAGCCCCGCGCGCTGCTGTCGGAGTACCCGGTGCTGGCCGACCTGTGCGACAGCTATCGGGACAAGCTGATCGCGGCCGGCTACGCCGAATCGCTGGAGTCGATCCCGTACCGCTGGAACACCACGGCCGATGGCACGCCGCTGTCGCACTCGCTGCGGCGCGCGTTCCGGACCGCCTGGGTGCAGGCCGAACGCAAGGGCACCGAGGTCCCGCCCACGCCGTTCGATGACGACCCGGACGCCTTCATGCGGTGGGCCTGTTCGCCCGCCGACGGGGCCCAGGCCGGCGTCGGCATGACGCGCTGGGCCATGTCGCTGTGGGAGGCTCGCGCCGACCTCCAGGCCGCCTTCCCGGACCCGCTCGGCGCGAACGCCGAGGACTACCGCCACTGGTGCGTCACCTCGGGCATCGCCGAGCGCGAGATGCCAAGGCGCGCGGTGCCAACGGGCCCCAAGCCCGATGCGACCGTGGCGATCGAGGACACGCGCGTCGTCAACGTGCTGGGCTACCTGACCGCCGAGCTGGGCGTCGGTGAGATGGGCCGGCTGGTGCACGATGCGATGCGCCAGGCGGCATTGCCGATCGCGGTGGCGGTCGAGGAATCCACCGTCCACAACCGCACCGATCACGAGCTGCCCGACGGAGTCCGCCCGCAACCCCCGAAGTTCCCGGTCAGCGTGCTGTGCGTGAACGCGGACATGACCGAGCAGACGCTGCGGCTGCACTCCCAGCTGGGCGGCGGCCGGTACGTGATCGGCGTGTGGTCGTGGGAGCTCGAGGAGTTCCCCGCGTGGATGCACTCGGCCTACGGGCTGGTCGACGAGATCTGGACGATCAGCGACTTCTGCCGTACGGCGCTGGCCGGCCATTCCTCGGTTCCGGTGCACACCATTCCGGTGCCGGTGCGCGATCCGCTGGACGGCGCCGAGCCGCCCGCCCGTGACCACGACGGGCCGACCCGGTTCCTGTTCGCCTTCGACTACAACAGCCTGTTCGACCGGAAGAACCCGCTGGGCGTGGTCCGCGCCTTCCAGCAGGCGTTCGACGGCCGGACCGACGCCGAGCTCGTGATCAAGTCGATCAACGGCGAGCTGCACCCGGCGCAGCGTGAGCGGCTACGCGCCGCCGCGCGTGGGGACGACCGGATCACGCTGGTCGAGCACTACCTGTCCGGCGCCGAGGTCCGTGAGCTGTTCGCGTCGTCCGATTGCTACGTGTCGCTGCACCGCAGCGAGGGCTTCGGGCTGACCGTCGCCGAGGCGATGGCGCAGGGCCTGCCGGTGATCACCACCGACTACAGCGGTCCCGGCGAGTTCCTCACCGACGGCGTCGGCTGGCTCGTGCCGTACGAGCGGGTGCCGGTCGGTCCGAACCAGCACCCCTACCCGCCGACCGCCGTGTGGGCCGAGCCCGACATCGACGCGGCAGCCGAGGCGATGCGGGCGGTCGCCGCCGATCCCGGCGAAGCCCGTCGCCGTGGCCTGGCCGGCCGTCGGCACGTGTTGACGACCAGGACGTTCGACCGGGCGTCGGCCTGGGTCGACGAGCGGGTGACGGCTGCCTACCAGCAGTGGCGGGCTGAGCCGACGGTCGCCCGGTCGTCGGCGCCCGGATCGGACGGCAGCCACGAGGCGCTCACCCCGCTCCGGCAGGCCCGTGAGGCGCTGCGCTGGCGGGCCGATCCCGGTATGCCGAGCAAGATCCCGGTCGCGCCGATAGTGCGGCGCGGCGTGCTGCGCCTGATCGACCACTACGACGTGCACCAGCGCCGTGTGCTGGCCAAGCTGATGGACGGCGTCGAGGGCACGGTGCGTCGGGTGGAGAACCGCCTGACGGCGTCCGAGCAGCGCACGACCGCCCGGCAGGCCGACCTGGACCAGCGCATGGACGAGGTGGTCAGCCGGCTGGCCGAGCTGAACTCCCAGGTCTCGGCGCTCGACAGCGACGCGCAGCGGCTGGGCAAGGGCCTGTCCGGCGAGGCCGAGGAGCGGTTCCGGCAGGTCAGCGAGCTGGCCGGGCGCGCGGACGAGGCGAGCCGGCTCATCGACGCCGTGCAGCGCACCGGCGAGCAGTTGGACCACAAGCTGGTCGGGATGGTGCAGGAGCGGGACGCCCGGTTCGACGAGACGGCAGTCAGCCTCACCCGTCAGGTCCGGGCGTTGGACCGCAGTGTCCGCAGCCACCACGAGCTGTTGGATCCCGCGCCGGTCGACGGGGCCAGCGAGCCGGTGTCGACCGACGTCGGCATGCTGCGGCTGCCGGCCGAGGACACGGTCGTGCTGCCCTGGCTGCGTGAGTACGCGGCGTGGGAGGAACGCGAGTCCCGGCTGCTGGAGGAGCTGCTGAGCCCCGGGGCCACCTTCGTGGACATCGGCGCGCACGTCGGCTATCACACGGTTCGGGCGCTGCGGCGCACCGGCGAGACCGGTGCGGTGTTCGCCGTCGAGCCGTGGCAACGGCTGGGTGAGCTGTTGGCCCACAACGTCCGCGCCAACGTGTCCCCGGCCGTCGCCGCAACGCTCACCGTGCTGCCGGTGGCTGCGTGGGACGAGGATCAGCCGCTACGGCTGGAGCTGGCCGGTGACGGCAACAGCGGCGACAACCGCATCGGTGCGAGCGGCGAGATCGAGGTCCAGGGTGTGGCTCTGGGCGGCGTCGAGGCGCTGCGGGCCCGGCACATCGACGTCGTCAAGGTGGATGCGCAGGGCCGCGACCACCGGGCGCTGGCCGGGCTGGCCGAGCTGATCCGTCGCGACCGGCCGCACGTGGTCTGCGAGTTCTGGCCCGACGGGGTGCGCGACCTCGGCGACGATCCGGCCGAGACCCTCGCCCGCTACCGCTCGTGGGGCTACGAGTTGGTGCCGGTGCCCGAGGGGACCGAGGACGAGCTCACCGCCGAGTCCGACGACGAGGTGATCCGCCGCGCGGAAGCGGAGCAGGGTGGGTTCGTGACCCTGTGGCTGCGGCCGACGAGCAGAAAGAAGTAGCGGGATGGCGCCGAGTGACGTGACGTCGGTTCGCTCCACCTGGGAGCAGCTGGGCCGCACCGACCCCATGTGGGCGGTGCTGTCCACGCCCGGCCAGCGCGACGGCGAATGGCAGGTCGAGGAGTTCCTGGCCACCGGACGGGACGGGGTCGCGCACATCCGCGGCCAGCTCGAGGCCGCCGGCGCCGAGCTGGGTCATCGGGTGCTGGACTTCGGCTGCGGCATGGGCCGGCTGAGCTTCGCGCTGGCCGAGCTGGTCGACGACGTCACCGGCATCGACATCGCGGCGTCCATGGTCGAGCAGGCCGACAAGCTCAACCGGGAGCCCGAGCGGATCCGGTTCGTGCACGGCGACGGCGAGACGCTGCCGTTCCCCGACGACTCCTTCGACAGCGCGATCAGCCTGATCGTGTTGCAGCACGCGCCGGCCGCGGTGTCGTTGCGGTGCCTGCTGGAGCTGGCCCGGGTGGTGCGGCCCGGCGGCGTGCTGGTCTTCCAGGTGCCCAGCCACCTCGAGGAGCCGGTGCCGCTGGACCCGACCGCGTACCGGGCGAAGCTGGAGATGATCGATCCGCCCGCGCGGATGGCGGTCGGCGAGGCCGTGAAGGTCCGGGTGCGGGTGACCAACGAGAGCCCGCTGGCCTGGCAGCACGCGGGCGCGCTGCGGCTGGGCAACCACTGGCAGCGCGACGGCCGGCACATCGTCCAGGACGACGGCCGGGTGCGGCTGCCGAGCACGGTCGAGCCGGGCGAGACGGTCGAGGTCGAGCTGCGGGTGTCCGCGCCGGAGCAGCCTGGGCGCGCGCTGCTGGAACTCGACCTCGTGCATGAGCACGTGGGCTGGTGGAACGGCTTCGGCAGCTCGACCACGTACGCCGACGTGGACATCGACCCCGCGCCGGTGGCTGCGGCCCCGGCCGAGGCGCCGGCGGCGGAGCTGCCGGCCACGGTGGACGCCGCCGTGTCCGACGCGGCGATCGAGATGCATCCGCTGCGGATCGACCTGGTGCGCGGGCTGTTCGAGCACCTGGGGGCGACCGTGCTGCGGGCCGAGCGGGACGACCTGGCCGGCGACGGGTGGATCAGCTACACCTACGTGATACACCTGAACGGAGCATTGCCCTGACCGTGCTTCACTAGTCTGACCATCTCGGTCGGGCGTCCCTGAGGGGGGCAGGTGGCAGCAGGGCAGACGAACAAGCGCAGAGTCGTGTTCATCGACATCGCCCGTGCGGTCGCGGCCCTGTTCGTGGTGGAGAGCCACCTCGTCACCGTGTGGACGGTGCGCCACCACGTCGGCTCGCCGGTCGTCGACGCCATCAGCTCGCTGGTCACCGGTCCGCTGTACCTGACCGACCAGGGGCTCGGCCAGCTGTCGGTGCCGCTGTTCTTCCTGGTCAGCGGCTTCATCGTGACGCCGCTGGCGGTGCGTCAGGGCGTCGGCCGGTTCGCGATCGGCCGCTTCCTGCGGATCTATCCGACGCTGTTCGTCGTGGTGCTGCTGACCGGCGGCGCCATGCTGCTGGGCCTGCAGCCGCTGCTGACCGGGCAGGGCGACACCGTCACCCCGCTGACCCTGCTGACCAACGCCACCCTGATCAGCTACCTGCTGGTGCCGCAGGTCGTGCTGATCGGCGTGGCCTGGACGTTGATCATCGAGGTCATCTTCTACCTGCTGGTCATCGCGTTGCTGCCGCTGGTGCGCCGGCAGCTGTGGGTGGCGATCGCCGTCGAGCTGTTGTTCGTGCAGGTCGTGCTGATGACGGCGCGCTCGTTCGGCCCCAACTACCTGCTGTTCGCCGTGTCGGTGTCGTTCATCCCGATCGTCGTGATGGGCCAGGTGATCTGGGCCGCGCACAGCAAGCGGATCCCGTTGTGGGCGGCCGGTGTGCTGATGGCGGTCTGCTGGGTGCTGTACGTGTGGGCCGGCATGCGCGACATGGGCCGGCTCGACGCCTCCTACAACCTGTCGCTGTTGATCGCGTTGCTGTGCTTCCTGCTGGGCCTGTTCGCCGAGAGCCGGCTCAAGGAGCACGTGGTCTGGACGTGGCTGTCCGAGCGGACGTACTCGCTGTACCTGTGGCACGGACTGGTCGGCTACATCGTGCTGACCGCCGTCGAGCCGTTCGTCGGCTTCGGGTTCGCGCTCCTGGTCGCGGTGCTCGCGACGTTCGGCGCGGTCGAGGTCGGCTACCGGCTGATCGAGCACCCCAGCCACCAGTTGGCGCGCAGGCTGTCGCGGCGCCGGTCCGACGACCAGCCACGGGACATCCCGGCCGAGATCGCCGCCGAGGTCACCACCCGCATTCCCCGCATCGAGGCGCCACCGCCCATGGCCCCACCGATGCCGCCCGGACGGCCGGCGTTGCCGCCGCGGATGCCGATGCCGCCTGGCGGCCAATGGAATCGGCCGGTGCCGCCGGCCCCGCCGTTGCCGACCGCGCCGCCACCCGGACGGCACCGCGGCTGACTACCGCCGCGGGTGGGTGGCCATCGCCCTGGTCAGCGTGTCCAGCACCTTCGGCTCGAGTTCGACCGAGATGCCGGGGGCGACGCCCCGCTCGACCATCTCGACGACCACGGTGTCGCTGTCCACCATCAGCTGGGCGACGGCGGCCGGGTCGCTGTCCAGCTTCGCGCCCTGCACGATGCTCACGTTCTGGAAGGCGGCGGCGATCGACGGCGTCGCCCAGGTGGTGAACGAGTCGCCGATCCAGGTGGTCGTGCCACCGACCGTGCCCTTGACGTCGGCCGGGGTGTGGAAGGTCAGCACGTTCCGGGAGTCGAACGGGTCCTGGAAGGACCGGTCGTTGACGCCGTCGGGGGCCAGGGTCAGCCGGTCGGTGCTGTCCACGCCGGTGCGGCCGATCAGCGGCGGCAGGTCGGCCGGGCCGCTGTAGGGCTGCCCCTTGGCAACCTGCCAGGTGCTGTCGATGCCCGGCACGATCGAGTTGGCCACCGCGCGAGTCATCAGCACCCCGCCGGCGAAGGTCCAGTGGCTGTCCTGCGGGAAGTACAGCGAGGCGCCGCTGCGCTGCTCGGCCGCGTGGATCGCGCCGCGCAGGTCGATCGCGCCCGCCTCCTTGACGATGCGCGGCCAGAACTGGTCGCTCAGCTTCTTGGCGCAGTCCTTGCCCTCGTACTGCGCCGGCAGGTTCTGCGGCTCGGCCGTCGACTTGTCCGGCGGCACGACCAGGATGAACCGGCGGCCGGAGCCCACCACGTCGTCCTTGAGCCGCAGCACGCTCTGCAGCACCGCGTCCAGCGAGGCGTTCGGCTGGCACTTGGCCCGTACGTCCTCGCCGTAGTACAGCCAGCCGTTGTTGCCCTCGATGACCTGCGGGAACACCGCGGGCTGCTGCGGCGGGGCCTGGATGCCGCCGGGCGCGGCGTCCGAGCCGCCGGTGCCGAGCGCCGGCGGTTCGCCGAACACGTTGCGGCTGATCCGGTCGTTGGCCTGGATCGCGCTGCTGCGGAAGGACAGGTTGTCCACCGCCCACGGCACCAGGTCGGAGAAGAAGCCCCAGCCCTTGGCCAGGCTCGGGAACGGGTGCAGCGGCCGGTTCTCGATCGCCGGCGGCTGGCCGAACACCGCCAGCCCGGCCAGCGGACCCAGGAAGAAGATCACCGAGCACGCCAGCGCGAGCCGCTGCTTGGCGCCGTGTCGCGGCCGGTAGCTCGGATGGTCGCTGGGCAGCCGCGCCTCGTGGATGGTGAACGGCTGGGTCTGCTCCGGGTCGGGCTCACCCGTTCGCACTGGCACCGACACAACCAGCACTCTAGCCACCGGCCGGGCCGTGCCGGTCGTAGTTGGCGAACTAGGGCTTGAACGGCCGTCGGGTCAGCGGGCTCGAATAGACGATCGTCGTGGTGACGGGGCCGAGGGTGGAGATGCGGCCGGTGACCTCCTCCAGGTGGCGCATGGAGCGGGCGAGGACCTTGAGCACGAAGCAGTCCTCGCCGGTGACGTGGTGGGCCTCGACGACCTCAAGGGTGGTGTCGATGAGGGCGTGGAAGGGCTTGTAGTTGTTGGTGGGGTAACGAAGGCGGACGAAGGCCATGATCGTCAGGCCGAGGCGTTCGGGGTCGATGAGGGCGGAGTAGCCGGTGATGACGCCGGCCTCTTCGAGACGACGGACCCGCTCGGTGACGGCCGACGGGGACATGGCGACGGTGCGGGCCAGGTCGGCGTAGCTGGCACGGCCGTCGGCCTGGAGTGCCTCCAGGATGCGCCAATCGGTGGCGTCCAGGGAATCCGTGGTCATGAAGGCAGAATGGCATGGAATCCATGGCCGCAAGGCGAGTACCCCGTGGACGTGGGGTTCAGCACGGCGTACCTGGTGCCTAGCGTTGAGGCATGAACTTCTTCGAAATTCGTCTGGCATTCCAGACGGATGTGAGTGACGTCCGACAGGCTCTGAGCAGCGGAAACCCGGGTTTTGTGCTGGTGGACACGCGCAGTGACGAAGCCTGGGCGCAGGGGCGGATACCGGGGGCGGTCCGGCTCAAGCACGCCGACCTGGACCCGAAGGTGCCGGTGGTGACGTACTGCTGGGGACCGGGCTGCAACGGCGCGACGAAGGCGGCGGCGGAGCTGACGAGCCGTGGCTACCAGGTGCGGGAGATGATCGGCGGCATCGAGTACTGGATAAGGGAGGGCTTCCCTGTCCGCACGGATGCCGGCGACGAGCTGGGCGAACCCGACCCGCTGACGGCTCCGGTCGCAGCGGTGGACTGCGGTTGTTGAGGAGTTAACCTTCGCACTGTGGCAGTTGTGCTCGACGGCAAGTCGTTGACGTGTGCGGAGGTGATCGCGGTCGCCGTCCGCGGCGAACCGGTGAGCATCGACCCGACGTCGAGGGAATGGGTACGTCGCGCGGCGGACCTCGCGCAGGAGGTCACGGGACGCCGCCCGGTGTACGGCCGCACCACGGGCGTGGGCGCCAACCGCATGGTGAGCGTGGAGGCGCAGGAAGTCGCGGCGTTCGGCCGCCGCCTGCTGCGCAGCCACGCGGGCGGCACGGGTCCGCTGATCCCGGAGACGGAAGCGCGGGCGATGATGGTGGTCCGTGCCAACCAGATCCTGGCCGGCCACTCCGGCGTCTCGGAGCACGTGCTGGACGCGCTGGCGCTGGCCCTGAACGCGGGCTGCCACCCCCAGGTGCACTCGATCGGCGCGATCGGCACGGGCGACCTGACGGCGTTGGCCGAACTGGCGCTGACACTGCTGGGCGAGCAGCCGTGGATGGGCCCGCATCCGTTGCCGCCGATCGACTTCGCGACCTCTGACGCGCTGGCCTTCCTGTCCAGCAACGCCCTGACGATCGGCCAGGCGGTGCTGGCGCAGGGCCAGCTGTCGGCGCTGCTGGACCAGACGTGCACGACGGCGGCGCTCTCGCTGCTCGCGGTGGACGGCTCGGTGGAGCCGTTCGCCGAAGTGGTGCACCAGTCAAGGCCGCACCACGGCAGCCAGCTCGTGGCGCGTCGCATCCGCGACCTGCTTGGCGAGATCACGCATACGCCGGCCCGCGTGCAAGACCCGTTCGGCCTGCGGTGTTTCCCGCAGGTCCACGGGGAGGCGGCCGACGGTCTGCTCGCACTGGAGCAGGTGCTCAGCGTGGAGATCAACGCCGGCGCGGAGAACCCGCTGGTCTCGGTGCTCGACGGCGACGTCTACCACCACGGTGGATTCCACAGCATCACGCTCAGCCTCGCCCTGGACAAGGCGCGGCTGTCGGCGCTGCAGACGGCCCAGCTGTCGGTGAGCCGGCTGGCGATGCTGTGCGAGCCGAACTACACGGGCCTGCGGCCGTTCGCGGCGGACGAGGCCAGCGGCAGCTCGGGCCTGATGGTCATCGAGTACACGGCGGCGGCCTCGCTGGCCAGCTTCCGGTCGATGGCGATGCCGGCGGTGCTCGGCCACGCCACGTTGTCCCGCGGCGTCGAGGAGCACGCCAGCTTCTCGGCCCAGTCGGCACGGATGACTGGCGAGGTGGTGCCGCACTTCGTGATCGTGCTGGCGTGCGAGTTGATCGCCAGCGTTCGTGTGCTGCGGATGCGGCAGCTGCACCCGAACAACAGCGTCGAGCTGCGCGCCGCGTTCGACAACGCGGTGGGCATGCTGCCGACGGAGACCGAGGACCGCCCGCTGACCGTCGACCTGATGACGGCGAGCGCGCTGCTCACCGGCGAGCATGTGGAGATGCCCGATCAGCTCCGGCGGGTCACGAATAAGCCTGCCTGAGCTGCCGCTCGGCGTCGTCCAGGTACTCGGCGAGCATCTGCTCGGCGCGCTCCCGGCCCTGCTTGGCCAGCGCCGCCAGGATCTCCTGGTTGCGCTTGATGTACGGCTCGTGGAACCGCTGTGGATCACCCATCACGTGGAAGACCAGCCGCAGTTCGGCCAGGATGCCGCGCATCATGTCCACGACGCGAGGGCTGCCGGCGAGCTCGCACAGCGCCTGGTGGAACCGGAGGTTGTGGGTGCCTACGGCGGCCCAGTCGGCCCGCGCGGCCGCCGCCACTGCCTCGTCGATGACCAGCTGCACGCGTTGGATGTCCTCGGCGGTGACCTCGGCGTAGCGCAGGGCGCCGCACTCGACGACCTTGCGCAGGCGGTACAGGTCGGTGACGTCGTCCTGGGTCAGCGTCCGCACGAACACGCCGCGGTTCAGCTCGTGCACCAGCAGCCGCTCGTGGGTGAGCAGCCGGAAGGCCTCGCGCAGCGTGTTGCGGGAGACGCCGAGCGCGGCGCCGATCGCCTCCTCGGACAGGCGGGTGCCCGGCGGCAGGTCGCCGACGGTGATCCTGGTGCGCAGCACGTCGGCGACACGTTCCGCGGTGCTGACGCGGTCCAGCTGGAGGCGGTCGGCGGCGAGCAGCTCCACCGGACCGCCGGTCGGATCGGCCACGGGACCCCTTTCGGCGATAACCGTTGAACAATATATTTTCACCGGTTCGAGCGCCCAAGCTCCACCCCAGCGTGTGACGGCTCCGGTGCCACAGTGGGACGGGCCGGGCGAAGTGGGACGTGGGCGGCGGCAGGGGATGGGCACCCTGCCCCCGCTCACGACAACTACGGTGGGCGTCGTGAAGGAGCAACGCGCCTCGCACCTGTTCG
>DATJJB010000336.1:0-6829 GCA_035492655.1 Kutzneria sp.
TCGGCTCGCCCAGCAGCACCGACGCGGCCGCCGCCGCCACCGGGTCCGGCGAGGTGCTGTCCAGGGCCGCGGGCCGGTGCTCGCGGCACCACTCGACCACCGCCGTACGGAAGGCGTGCACGTCCCGCAGGCCCGCGATCAGCGCCGATGCGCCCAGCCGGGCCCGCTTGGCCGGCGCGAACCGGGCCACCGCCTTGACCTGCTGCGGGATGTCCACCCTGGCCAGCACGCCGACCGCGTCCGCGCTGATCTCGGCCAGCCGGGCCCGCACCGGGTCGGGCAGCGCCGACCAGTCCACAGTGGACTGATCATCGCCACCGTCCACGGCGGACAGCTCGGGCCCCTGACCCGGCTCATCGGCTTCGGCTGACGCGGACACCCCCACAGGCTAGTGCGTGCCGCCGCCACCGGCTGACGGGGAACCGCCCCACACCGCCACGTTGTTACGGCAACGATCCCGCAGGTCACCCGGTTAGCGCAGCGGCCCGCCACACCCCATACCGCTCGGCCCCGCCCCTGCCTCGCACGGTTGCCGGATTTTTCGAGGTCCGCCAGTCCACGCGCCCCACCACCGAGCCGATGCGGGCCTCGAAAAATCCGGCAAGGGCGAGGCAGGGGTCACGAGGGGCCGAGCCCCGCGCGGAACGCGCGGCATCAAAACTGTCAGGGGTCGGTGGCACGATCTCGATCACCATGACCACCACTGCTGATGACCTCGGCCAGCTGACGTTCGACGAGCTGGGCACGCCGCTGCGGGAGACCACGTTCGTGGTGGTGGACCTGGAGACCACGGGCGGCCGGCCGGGCGAGGACGCGATCACCGAGATCGGCGCGGTGAAGGTGCGCGGCGGGGTGGTGCTGGGCGAGTTCGCCACGCTGGTCAATCCGCGCCGGGGCATCCCGCCGGAGATCGTGCGGCTGACCGGCATCACCGAGGCCATGGTGTACACGGCGCCGCCGATCGACGAGGTGCTGCCGGCGTTCCTGGAGTTCGCGGCGGGAGCGGTGGTGGTGGCGCACAACGCGCCGTTCGACACGGGCTTCCTCAAGGCCGCCTGCACGGAGCACGGCTACGCGTGGCCGAAGCCGGCGGTGCTGTGCACGGTGCGGCTGGCCCGTCGCGTGCTGTCCCGTGAGGAGGCGCCGAGCTGCCGACTGTCGGCGCTGGCCGAGCTGTTCAGCACGTCGACGACGCCCAACCACCGTGCGCTGGACGACGCCCGCGCGACGGTGGACGTGCTGCACGGGCTGCTGGAGCGCGTGGGGCCGCTGGGCGTGCAGTCGCTGGAGGAGCTGTTCGACTACCTGCCCGACGTCACGCCGGCGCAGCGCCGTAAGCGCACGCTGGCCGCGCACCTGCCTTCGGAGCCGGGCGTGTACCTGTTCCGTGGGCCGTCGGAGGAGGTGCTGTACGTCGGCACCGCCTCGGATTTGCGACGGCGCGTGCGCCAGTACTTCACGAGCAGCGAGAGCCGGGGCCGCATCAAGGAGATGGTGGCGCTGGCGGTGCGCGTGGACTCCGTGGTGTGCGCGCACTCGCTGGAGGCCGAGGTGCGCGAGCTGCGGCTGCTGACCGCGCACAAGCCGCAGTACAACCGGAAGTCCCGCAACCAGCAGGGCGGCTGGTGGGTCACGCTCACCGACGAGGCGTTCCCGCGCCTGTCCATCGTGCGCCGCACCCGGGACGGCGCGTTGGGCCCGTTTCGGTCACGGCAGTCGGCCGAGACCGCCGCGACAGCGTTAAGTGACGCCACCGGTCTGCGCACGTGCAGCATGCGCATCCCGGCGCAGGGCGCGCGGGCCACGCCCTGCGCCTTAGCCGAGCTCGGCCGCTGTCGTGCGCCCTGCGCCGGCCGTCAGGACGTCGCCGACTACGCCCACGGCCCTGACGCCGTCCGGGAGCTCATCGCCGGCCGCGCCCTCGATCCGTTCGACAAGCTGGCCGCCCAGCTGGACGAGTTGGCCCTCGCCGAACGCTTCGAGGAGGCCGCCATCCGCCGCGACCGGCTGGCCGACCTGGTCCGAGCCGTCGACCGCAGCCAGCGGCTGGCCGCCTTGGCCGCGCTGCCCGAGCTGGTCGCCGCCCGCCCGGACGGCAACGGCGGCTGGGAGTTCTCGGTCGTACGCCACGGGCGGCTGGCCTCGGCCGGCGTGGCCCGTCGGGGCGTGCGGCCGATGCCGGTCGTCGATGCCCTGGTGGCCTCCGCCGAGACCGTGATTCCCGGCGAGGGTCCGCTTCGCGGCGCGCCGGCCGAGGAGACCGGCGTCGTGCTGCGCTGGCTCAACCGCCCCGGCACGCGCCTCGTCTACTGCGACACCCCTTGGTCGGAGCCGGCGAAGTCCGCCGCCGGCTGGCGGGCCTGGGTGGACCGGGCCGCCGCCGGCCGTGCCGTCTATGCCGGCGTCAACTGAGCCGCCGCACCATCTCCACGCCGCCGTGACGCGGCTTGTAGCCGAGGCTCTCGTACAGCGAGCGGCCTTCCTCGGAGGCGTGCAGGTCGGATTTGGTCACGCCCAGCGCGTCCAGCCGCTCGACCAGCGCCGTGACGACCAGCCGGGCCAGGCCTCGACGCCGCCAGGCCGGGTCCGTGCAGACGTTGTGCACGTGCCCCATCACCTCGCCGACGTCGCCCGGGCGGGGCATGTCCGGGCGGACGAACGCGGCGGCGCAGGCAGCCAGCCCACCGCCCGGCGCGTCGACCACCGTGGCGATCAGCCCAGTGCCACCCAGCTCGCGCCGGAACATCTCCACGGCCGGCCGCTGCCAGTCGCCGAGCGTGACGTCGCGGCCCATGGCCTCGAACATGACCACACGCAATCGGACCAGCTCTTCGGCATCGGACGGGGCGGCGGTGCGGACGGTCCAGTTCACGAGCCCATCCTTGCCCTACGATCGGCAGGTCGTCGAACCATTACAGGAGGTCCCACCGTGATCACGGCGATCGTGTTGATCCAGGCCACCGCCGAGTCGATCCCGGAGGCCGCCCAGGCGATCGCCGACATCGACGGGGTTCAGGAGGTCTACTCCTGCGCCGGCGACGTCGACCTCATCGCGCACGTCAAGGTGGCCAAGCACGAGGACCTGGCCGAGCTGGTGCCCGGCCGCATCAGCAAGGTGCCCGGCGTGCTCAACACCGACACCCACATCGCCTTCCGCTCCTACTCCCGCCGCGACGCGGAGGAGTCCTTCTCGGTCGGCCTGGATTGAGTTGTTGACGCTGTGTTGAACGGCGCCGCCTCCGGCGTCGCGGGCTCGGCGATCAGGCAGACTCCAGGACTTCGTGGGCGCGCAGGCGGAACAGCAGGGCCGATACCACCGAAACAGCGCCGCACAGGGCGATGACCTCGGCGACGGGGAGCACGCCGGCCAGGGCACCGGCCAACGCCGGACTGATGCCCTGGGCGGTCATCAAACCGGTGGAAAGCAGGCTGAAAGCCTGGCCGCGGACGGCACAAGGCACGACGTCGCGGAAGCGCTGCTGGAGGGCGAGTCCGTAGGCGAAGCCGGTGCCGGCGAGCACCAGGAGCGCCCCGCAGAGCACGACCGGCAGCCCGATGATCACGAACCCGACCAAGGGCAGGCCGACGAGGGCCATCAAGGGGATGAGCAAACGCCGCCGTGCTGACGGACTGGCTACGCGGCCGACGAGGATGCTGCCGATCATCATGCCCACGGGCAGGCAGGCGAGCAGGAGACCGCCGGCGGCGACCGGCAGGCCGCGGACGGAGACGTACGGCACGAGCAGGCTCTCGGCCCCGGTGACGCAGGCGGGCGGCAGCCACTGGGCCAGGATCAAGGTGCGGATGGTGCGGTCGCGCAGCAGCTGACGGTTGCCGGACCAGCTCCGGCGTACGGCTGACGACAAGCCGGAGCCGGAAGTCCGCAGGTCAGGGAGCCTGAGCCGGACCCAGACGGCGGCCAGCAGGTGCAGCGCGGCGCTGACGAGCATGGCGTGGTGGGCGCCGAGCACGGCGACGGCGGCACCGGCACCGGCCATGCCGATGAGCTGGGCCGATGACGAGGCCAGGTTGAGCAGCGACCGGCCCAGCACGTAGCTCTCGCCGGAGAGCACATCGGCTACCACGCGGCCGGCAGCGCCATTGGCCAGCGGCGTCACCATCGACACCGCGGCGACAAGGGCCAGGCTGAACGCGACCGGCAGGTCGGCCAGGGACAGCAGCAGGCCGCTGCCGAACTCCGCGGCGTAGCCGATGGCGATGAGCTGCCGCGGCGGCAGCAGGTCGGCGACCGCGCCGAGCAGGCTGCCGCCGATCAGCTGGGGCAGGAACGAGATCCCGTACGCCACCGCGGCCAGCAGCGTCGAGCCGGTGAGGGCGAACACCAGCACCGACAGCGCGACGATGCGCAGCGTGTCGGCGGTGATGGCCAAGGTGCGGGTGGCGAACAGCACCCGGTACGGAGTGTGGGCCAGGACGCCGGCGTAGGTCATGCCCGTCAGCCTGCGGAAAGCCACCACGACAGGGCCAAAGTTACGGGTAGGGACGTAAGGTCGGTTCATGCTCCGGTTCGAGGTCGGCGGCGAGGACCTGCTGCGCAGCCGGTTCGCGCTGTCCCCGCTGTTCGAACTCGACGGTCTGCTCCGCCGCCTCGCCGGCCTGTCCCAGCACCGCCTGCCCGACCGCTGGCTGGCGCGCGTGACACCGCCGTACCGCCGGCTGCGACAAGATCCCGCCTTCCGTGCGGCGATTGCCCTGCACTCCCCGGGGCAGGGCGCGGCGTTCACGGCCCCGCCACCGCAAGGCCTGACCCAGACCGTCGAGGACGACCTCGCCGCCGTCCGGGCAACGCCGCTCCCCCAGGCCCGCGCGGAGATCGCCGGCCTGAACCCGAAGACGGACGACGAGGCGCGCACCGTCCTCGACTCGACGGACGTCGTGCAACGCCTGGCCGACGCGCTGGAACGGGCCTGGCACGAGCTGCTGGCCCCGGACTGGCTCCAGCTGCGGGCCATCTGCGAACGGGACGTCGTGCACCGGGCCGGGCTGCTGGGTCGCGGCGGCTGGCTGGCCGCCCTCGACGGCCTGCACGCCCGGGTCCGCTGGCGCGACCAGGGCATCGACGTGCTGCGCTCGACCGGCGACCGCACGATCGACCTCAGAGGTCAGGGCCTGCTGTTCGTGCCGTCGGTCTTCGTCTGGCCGGGCGTGGCCGTGCACTACGAGGACCCGTGGCCCAAAGCCCTGGTCTACCCGGCCCGCGGCGTCGCCGCACTGTGGGAGACGACAGTCCCCGACGCCGGCGCGCTGGCCGACCTGCTGGGCCGGACGCGAGCCCAGCTGCTCAACGCCCTCGACACACCGGCCAGCACCACCCAGCTGGCCCGCAGTCTCGGCCTGGCCGTCGGCGCGGTCGGCGACCACCTCACGGTGCTGCGCAAAGCCGGCTTGCTCGACCGGGTCCGCGCCGGCCGCTCGGTGCTCTACCACCGCACGCCCATCGGCGACGCGCTTGCCGCCCAGGCATGAAAAACGGCCCCGGTCCGAGGACCGGGGCCGTTCTCAGCACACTGCTCAGGCGTCGGGCTGCTGGGGCTTGCCCGCCAGCTCCTTGTCCTGGTTGAGCTGGCTCTCGCCGGTCACCACGTCGGAGCGGGTGTGCGCCGCCTTGCGGGCGCTCTCCAGGGCGGTGACCTCGTCGGCGGGGTCGGGACCCCAGAAGCCGCCGGCGACCGGCGCGCCGGCCGAGCCGAGCTTGTTCATCTTCTTGGGCACCGGGGCGCCCTGGTAGGCCAGCTCGTGCGGGTGGCCGTGGTCGTCGACCGGGCCAAGCGGCTGGTGCAGCTCGATGAACTCACCGTGCGGCAGCCGCTTGATGATGCCGGTCTCGATGCCGTGCTCCAGCACCTCGCGGTCGGCCCGCTGCAGGCCGATGCAGATCCGGTAGGTGAACCAGTACACCAGCGGCGGCAGCACGAGCAGGCCGATACGACCGATCCACGTGGTCGCGTTCAGCGAGATGTCGAACTTGTCGGCGATGATGTCGTTGCCGCCGGACAGCAGGCACACCATGAAGAACGTGATGGCCATCATGCCGAGGCTGGTCCGCACCGGCACGTCCCGCGGCCGCTGCAGCAGGTTGTGGTGCGCGGTGTCCTTGGTCAGCTTCCGCTCCAGGAACGGGTAGACCGCGGCGATGCCGGTCAGCAGCGGCAGGCCGAGCATGAACGGCAGGAACGGCGCCGGGATGGTGAAGTTGGCCCAACCACCGAGGTGGATGTACGCCTCCCAGGCCGGCCACAGACGGACCAGGCCGTCGGTCCAGCCCATGTACCAGTCGGGCTGCGAGCCGGCGGAGACCTGGGCCGGGTTGTACGGGCCGAAGTTCCAGATGGGGTTGATCTGGAACAGGCCGGACATCAGCGCCATGACCGCCGCGCACAGGGCGAAGAAGCCGCCGCCCTTGGCCGCGAACACCGGCATGATGCGCACGCCGACCACGTTCTTCTCGGTCCGACGCGGGCCGGGGAACTGGGTGTGCTTCTGGTACCACACCAGGCCGAGGTGCACGGCGATCAGCGCCAGGATCACGCCGGGCAGCAGCAGGATGTGCAGCGTGTAGATCCGCGGCAGGATCACGTTGCCCGGGAACTCGCCGCCGAACAGCAGCCAGTCCACCCAGGTGCCCAGCACCGGGATCGACTCGATCAGGCCGAACATCACCCGGAGACCGGTGCCGGACAGCAGGTCGTCGGGCAGCGAGTAGCCGAAGAAGCCCTCGAGCGAGCCGATCATGAACAGCACGACGCCGATGACCCAGTTCACCTCACGCGGGCGCCGGAACGCGCCGGTGAAGAAGATCCGGAACATG
>DATJJB010000337.1:0-13980 GCA_035492655.1 Kutzneria sp.
CAGCAGCTTGCGCCAGCGGTCCTGCTTGTCCTGATGGCGGGCCCGCAGCGTCGGCGTGTCATTGATCAGCCGTAGCAGGGCCAATGCCTCGTCGCTACGGCTCAGCATCGGCGTGAGCATCACCGCGCAGGCGGACCGCAGCGCGGTCCATGGCGGCTCGGCGGTCGGCCTGGCCGCGACAGCCGCGGCCAACTCCTCGCCGAGGTCGTAGAGCAGGCCGAAGACGGCGTCTTCCTTGCTGGGGAAGTAGCGGAAGAAGCTGCGCCGGGACAGGCCGGCGGCCTCGGCGATCTCGTCCACCGTGACCTGCTCGAACCCGCGCTGCACGAACAGGGCGAAGGCGGTCTCGGCGATCTCGGTCCGCATCGCCAACCGGGCTCGTGCCCGCAACCCCTCCGTCATGACCCTGAGTGTAGCCTAAGGCATCAGATGACAAAGGTGGCACTGAGTGCCATACTCGATGGAAACGGCCCCCGCATCAGGAGAGCACGGATGGCACAGCACTGGACCGAAGCGGACATCCCCGACCAGAGCGGCCGCACCGCGCTGATCACCGGCGCCAACACCGGCCTCGGCTTCGTGGAGGCGTTGCAGCTGGCCAAGCACGGCGCACACGTCTTCGTGGCCGCGCGTAACCAGGAGCGCGGCGAGGCCGCCATTGCCAAGCTGCGTCAGCAGGCCCCGGCCGAGAACCTGGAGCTGGTGTCGCTGGACCTGGCGGACCTCGACTCCGTGCGCAAGCTGGCGACCGAGCTGCCGGCGCTGGACCTGCTGCTCAACAACGCCGGCGTGATGGCCGTGCCGCGACGGCGCACCACCAAGCAGGGCTTCGAGCTTCAGTTCGGCACCAACCACCTCGGCCACTTCGCGCTGACCGGCCTGCTGCTGCCGGGCCTGCTGTCCAAGCCCGGCAGCCGCGTGGTCAGCGTCAGCAGCATCGCCGCCCGGGTGGGCCGCATCAACTTCGCCGACCTCCAGCTGGAGCGCGGCTACGGCGCCAACGTCGCGTACGGGCAGTCGAAGCTGGCCAACTCGATCTTCGCCATCGAGCTGGACCGCCGGCTGCGCGCCGCCGGCGCCGATGTGCGCAGCATCGGCGCGCACCCCGGCTACAGTGCCACCGAGCTCCAGTACAGCGGTCCGCAGCTCGGCGGCGGCGGCCTGTACGCGCAGCTCATGAAGATCGTCACGCCGCTCGTCGGCCAGCCCGCCGCCCGCGGCGCGCTGCCCATCCTGCGCGCCGCCGTCGACCCCGCCGCCCAGGGTGGCGAGTACTACGGCCCCAACGGCCTCGGCAACGTGCGCGGCTACCCCGTCAAGCAGCCCTTCCTCAAGCCGGCGTACGACAAGGAGGTCGGCCGCCGGCTGTGGGAGGTCTCGGTCGAGCTCACCGAGGTCGACTACGCCGAGCTGGCCGCCTGACCTGATGCAGGGAAGGACGCCTTACCTGCGTCCAATGCAGGTAAGGCGTCCTTCCCTGCATAACGCCGTCAGCGGCACAAGATCCGGTCGAGGGCTGCGCGGAGTTCCGCCGCGGAGCCCTCTCCCCTTGTGCGCCAACCGACGAAGCCGTCCGGACGGACCAGGACCGCGCCGGTCTCCTCGATGCCGGCGGCGTCGGCCCAGCCCTCGACGGCGTGGGACCGGATGCCCACCTCCAGGGCGGCGGTGAGCCAGGAGCCGGCCCGCGTGCCGGTGATCAGCGTGAAGCCGTCGACGAGGTCCACTGTGGACACATCGGGCTTGATCCACAGGTGCGGGATGCGGCTGCCGGGGGAGCCGTCGAAGGTGAGTTCCTCCATGGACGGCATCGGTTCCGGGTCGATGACGGCCGGCGAGTCGTAGCGGTAGCCGGCGATGACCACCATGGCGTTGGCCATGCCGACGGCGGCGCGGTCGGCGGCGCGCTCGGGGCGAAGGTCCCAGTGCAGCTCACGGTGCTCGCCGCGGATCAGCGACTGGGCCATGGTGAACTCGGCCACCGGCTTGCGTTCCAGCTCGTAGGTGTCGAGCAGCGCATCGCCGCCGGCGGCGAGCTTCCAGGCCAGGTTGTGCCCGTCGGCGACGCCGGTGTTGAGGCCGAAACCGCCGGTTGGCGGCACCACGTGCGCCGCGTCGCCGACGAGGAACACGTTGCCCTGGCGGAACTTCTCGGCCACGTGGGCGGTCGAGGCCCACGGCAGCATGCTGATCACGTCGACCTCGAGGTCGGAAACGCCGGTGGCGGCGCGGATCAGCCGCTGGAACTCCGCGCTCGGCATGTTCGGGTCGCCGCGGGGCACGTGGAAGATCCACCGGCCGCCGTCGTCGACCTTCATCAGGATCCCGGTCGCCTCGTCGTTGCGCAGCACGGTCATCGTGTATTCGGGCGTCGGCAGGCCGGGGGCCTGGAACAGCACGTTGAGCATGTGGTCGCCGAGCACCCCGGGGCCGGTGGTGCCGATGCCGAGCAGCTCACGGACGCGGCTGCGCGCGCCATCGGCGGCGATCACGTAGTCGGCCTCGACGGTCTCGCCGGACGTGGTGGTCACCACGCCGTCCTCGGTCACGCCAACCACTTCGGCGTCGTAGTCGACCTGCCCGCCGAGGTTGCGGAGCAACGACAGCGCGGCCTGGTCGATGCGGTGCTGTGGCGAACTGCCCGAGGCGGCCGGGCCGATCTCGGGGAACTTGATGGGCCCGCTGATCGGGGTCAACGAGGTCAGATCGGGCCCCGAGGCCACACCGGGGACCCGGTCCTCGGTCTCGAACTCGATGCCGGCCCAGCGGGCGATCTCGGCCGACCGCGGGTTCAGGCCGAACGCCCGCGGGTGGTCGGACACGGTGGCCCGGCGCTCAAGCACCCGCACCGAAACGCCCTGTCGGGCCAGGAACACGGCGGTGCACAGGCCGACCGTGCCGCCGCCGACGATCACTACGTCCATGCTTCCCCCTCTAAAATGGGAACGTCGTTCCCGTCTTGGGAACACTGTACCCAGTTAGTAGGGTGAGCGCCATGGCCCCACCGTTCACGCTGGTCTGGACCCGACTGGCCGAGCAGCGCCGCCGACAGGCGCTGAGCGTCGAGCAGATCGTCGCGGTCGCGATCCGGATCGCCGACGCCGAGGGCACACCGGCGCTGACCATGCGCCGGGTGGCGACCGAGGCCGGCACCGGCACGACCTCGCTCTACCGCTACGTCACCAACAAGGACGAGCTGCTGGAGCTGATGGTCGACGCCGTGCAGGGCGAGGACGAGCCGCCGGAGCCGTCCGGCGACTGGCGGACCGACCTGACGGTGGTGGCCGACGGCATGCGGGCGCTGATGCTGCGCCACCCGTGGCTGGCCACGGAGCTGCGCAGCCGACCGACGCTGGGCCCGAACGCCTTGCGTCGCAGCAACTTCGCGCTCGCCGCGGCCGGCGGCGCGACCGACGACATCACGCTGGCCTCGGCCCTGCTGGGGGCGGTGGCCAACTACGTGCACGGGGCGGTGCTGGCCGAGCTGTCGGAGCGGGAAGACGTGCGCAGCACCGGAATGACCCAGGACCAGTGGCGCAACGCGGTCTCGCCGTACGTGCGGGAAGTGATCATCGACAGCGGGAACTACCCGCTGGTGGCCCGGCGCATCTTCGAGGCCGAGGACCTCAGCCACGACGAGCAGTTCGCCTTCGGGCTGAACTGTGTGTTGGCGGGCATAGAAAAAAGCGTGGCCCGCTGAGGGGGAGCGGGCCACGCTTGTTCATTCAGTTGGTCAGGCGCTCAGCACCGGCGCGTTCACCGGCTGCAGGGCGATGTCCAGCACCTCGCGGACGTCCGCCACCAGGTGCACCTCCAGCTGCTCACGCACCGAGGCCGGCACGTCGTCCAGGTCGGGCTCGTTCCGCTTGGGCAGCAACACCGTCGTGATGCCCGCCCGGTGCGCGGCCAGCAGCTTCTGCTTGACGCCGCCGATGGGCAGCACCCGTCCGGTCAGCGACACCTCGCCGGTCATGGCCACGTCCGACCGGACCGGCCGACCCGACAGCAGCGACGCCAGCGCGGTGGTCATCGTGACCCCGGCGCTGGGGCCGTCCTTGGGCACCGCGCCGGCCGGCACGTGGACGTGCACGCCGCGGTCCTTCAGGTCGCCGACCGGCAGTTCCAGCTCGGCCCCGCGCGAGCGGAGGTAGCTCAGCGCGATGTGCGCCGACTCCTTCATCACGTCGCCCAGCTGCCCGGTCAGCGACACCCCGGTCGAGCCCGTCTCCGGGTCGGCCAGCGAGGCCTCCACGAACAGCACGTCACCGCCGACACCGGTGACCGCGAGCCCGGTGGCCACGCCCGGCACCGCCGTGCGCTCGGCCGACTCCGGCGTGTGCCGCGGCCGCCCGAGGAAGTCGGGCAGGTTCTCGTTCGACACCGTCAGCGGCAGCTTGCCCTCGTCGACGGCCGCCTTGCGCAGCACGCGGGCGATGGACCGCTCCAGGTCGCGGACCCCGGCCTCCCGGGTGTACTCCGCGGCCAGCCGGCGCAGCGCGTCGTCCGTGACGGTCACGTCCTGAGCGGTCAGGCCGGCCCGCTCCAGCTGGCGGGCCAGCAGGTGGTCCCGGGCGATGGTGACCTTCTCGTCCTCGGTGTAGCCGTCCAGCCGAACGAGCTCCATCCGGTCCAGCAGCGGGCCGGGGATGGACTCCAGCACGTTGGCCGTGGCCAGGAACAGCACGTCCGACAGGTCCAGCTCGACCTCCAGGTAGTGGTCCCGGAACGTGTGGTTCTGCGCCGGGTCCAGCACCTCGAGCAGGGCCGCCGTCGGGTCGCCGCGGTAGTCCGAGCCGACCTTGTCGACCTCGTCCAGCAGCACGACCGGGTTCATCGAGCCGGCCTCCTTGATGGCCCGCACGATGCGGCCGGGCAGCGCGCCGACGTAGGTGCGCCGGTGGCCGCGGATCTCGGCCTCGTCCCGGACGCCGCCCAGGGCGACCCGGACGAACTTGCGGCCCATCGACCGGGCCACCGACTCGCCCAGCGACGTCTTGCCGACACCGGGCGGGCCCACGAGGGCGAGCACCGCGCCGCTGCGCCGGCCGCCGACGACACCGAGGCCCTTGTCGGCCCGGCGCCGCCGCACCGCCAGGTGCTCGATGATGCGGTCCTTCACGTCGTCAAGGCCCGCGTGGTCGGCGTCCAGCACCGCCCGCGCCCCGGTGATGTCGTACGCGTCCTCGGTCCGCTCGTTCCACGGGATGTCGAGGACGGTGTCCAGCCAGGTCCGGATCCAGCTGACCTCGGGCGACTGCTCTGAGGTCCGCTCCAGCTTGTCCACCTCGGTCAGCGCGGCTTCCCGCACCTTCTCGGGCAGGTCAGCGGCCTCCACCCGGGCCCGGTAGTCCTGCTCCTCGGACGCCGGCTTGCCGTCCAGCTCGGCCAGCTCCTTGCGGATGGCCGACAGCTGCTGGCGCAGCAGGAACTCGCGCTGCTGCTTCTCCATGCCCTCCTTGACGTCCTTGCGGATCGTCTCGGCCACGTCCAGCTCGGCCAGGTGCTCACGGCCCCAGGCCAGCAGCTTCTCCAGCCGCTCGCGGACGTCCACGGTCTCCAGCAGCCAGATCTTCTGCTCGTCGGTGATGTACGAGGCGTAGCCGGCCAGGTCGGCCAGCGCCGAGGGGTCGTCGACACCCTGCACCGAGTCGACCACCTGCCACGCGCCCCGCTGCTGCAGGATCGAGGTGACCAGGGTGCGGTACTCCTTGGCCAGCTCGTGGGTGCTCTCGTCGACGGCCGGCTCGTCCTGGACCTCGGCCTGCACCCACAGCGCCGCGCCGGGCCCGGTGGTGCCGGTGCCGATGCGCACCCGGTCGGTGCCGCGGACCACGGCCGCGCGCTCGCCGCCCGGCAGCCGGCCGATCTGGGTGATCACGCCGAGCGTGCCCACCTTGGCGTACTTGCCCTCCAGGCGGGGGACCAGCAGCACCTTCGACCCGGTGTCGCCGGCCTGCGCGGCCTCGACGGCCGCGCGGATCTCCGCGTCGGCGAGCTTGACCGGCACCACCATGCCGGGCAGCACGACCACGTCGTCCAGCGGGAGCACCGGGAGTGCCAGTGTTTCGCTCACGTCTTCCTCCAAGGTTGAGTCGTACTGGCTCAACCAACTGGAGCCGGGAAGTGTTCCCGGACGGCTGTTCGCCGTGAGCGATCTTGGCCGCCGATCACGTTCCGTGAGGTGGTTGACGTTGCGGCACACCTCTACTCAACGCGCGGTGACGCGGCGCATTCCCTGCGTGTTCATGACCCGCGCAGTGTGGACAGGGCGTGACCGCGCCCCCACCATTAACACGATCGGGTGAAGTTAGTCGGAAGGGGTCGCGCGGATGCACCGTCCTCGGTGGATACCGGCCGACGTCGACCTCGACCGCCCCAACCCGGCCCGGATCCTGGACTACTTCCTCGGCGGCGCGCACAACTTCGCCGTCGACCGGGCCGCCGCCAAGCAGGCCGTGCAGGCCATGCCCGAGGTGGCCAACGGCATGCGGGCCAGCCGATCCTTCCTGAGACGGGTGGTCAACTGCCTGGTGGCCGACGGCGTCGACCAGTTCCTCGACCTCGGCTCCGGCATTCCGACCGTGGGCAACGTGCACGAGATCGCGCACCGGCTCAATCCCGCCGCCCGCGTGGTCTACGTGGACAACGAGCCCATCGCGGTGGCCCACAGCCGGACCATTCTCGGCGACAACCCGCTGGTCGCGCCGGTGCGGGCGGACCTGCGCCACCCCGACTCGGTGCTCAACCTGCCCCAGGTCCGTGAGCTGATCGACTTCTCCCGGCCGGTCGGCCTGATCGCCATCGCCGTGCTGCACTACCTGCCCGACGCCGACGACCCGCACGGCCTGGTCGAGGCCTACCGCGACGCGCTGGCCCCCGGCAGCTACCTGGCCGTCTCGCACGCCACCGTCGACTTCGTGCCCGAGGAGCAGCTGGGCGCGGTCAGCCAGGTCGAGGGCATCTACCGCAAGATCAGCGCCCAGCTGCACCCGCGGCCCTACGGCGAGGTGGCCAAGTTCTTCAGCGGCCTCGAGCTGATCGACCCCGGCGTGGTGCCGGTGCGGCAGTGGCGCTCGGAGTGGAGCGACCAGAACGAGGGCAAGGTCCACCTGTCCTACGGCGGCGTCGCCCGCAAGCCCTGAGTGTGGGAAGGGGGCTTTCCTCCACTCGGAGTGGAGGAAGGACGCCTTCACACACTGGGGGGTGCGTATGTGGGGAGGAACTCGGGTGGCTGGCACGGGGTGGCCGGGTCGTTAGGCTGACCCGGACCAGACGGCGGTGTGTGCGAGGAACCCGGTGGGAGTCCGGGGCGGTCGCGCCACTGTGAAAGCCAGACACTCCACCACCGGCCGTGATGTCTCTACCCGGGGCGCGGGACCCCGAGGAGGGTACGGCTGATGACTTCGCGCGTCCTGCTGCTCTCGACGGCAGACACGGACCTGTTGGCGGCCAGGGCCAGCGGGGCCGACTACACGGTCGGCAATCCGGCTCGGCTTGCGGTTGAGGAGCTGCCGGCGCTGCTCCAAGACACCGATCTGGTGGTGGTACGGCTGCTGGGTGGCAAGCGGGCCTGGGAGGAGGGCCTGGACGCGGTCCTGGCGGCGAACAAGCCGACGGTGTGCCTTGGCGGTGAGGCGACGCCGGACGCGGAGCTGATGGCGGCCTCGACGGTGCCGGCCGGTGTCGCCACGCAAGCGCTTGCGTACCTGGTCGAGGGCGGCCCGGCGAATCTGGGCCAGCTGGCGAATTTCCTTTCCGACACGGTGTTGCTGACGGGTGAGGGATTCGAGCCGCCGGTGAAAACGCCCGTTTACGGCGTGCACGGTGAAAGGCAGCACGAAGAAGGCAAGCCGACGGTCGGCATCGTGTTCTATCGGGCCCACGCGCTGGCCGGGAACACGGCGTTCGTGGACACGCTGGCCGATGCGGTGGAGGCGGCCGGGGCCAACGTGCTGCCGGTGTTCTGCGGCTCGCTGCGTGGCCTGGCCGGCGACGAGTCCGAGGGGTTGCTGGAAGTCCTGAGCCGCTGTGACGCGGTCGTGGCGACGGTGCTGGCGGCCGGCGGGGCGGTGGCGGCGGACGCCAGCGCGGGCGGTGACGAAGACGCCTGGGACGCGGGGGCATTGGCGCAGCTGGACATCCCTGTGCTGCAAGGACTCTGCCTCACGTCCTCACGCGCGGCGTGGCGGGAGTCCGACGCGGCACTGTCCCCGATGGACGCGGCGATGCAGGTGGCGATCCCGGAGTTCGACGGCCGGCTGATCGGCGTGCCCTTCTCCTTCAAGGAGAACGGACCGGACGGCATCCCGGTGTACGTGTCCGATCCGGAGCGGGCGGCCCGGGTCGCCGGCACGGCGGTCGGCCTGGCCCGGCTGCGGCATGTGGCCAACCAGGACAAGAGGGTCGCGATCGTGCTGTCGTCGTACCCGACGAAGCACGCCCGTGTCGGCAACGCGGTCGGGCTGGACACGCCGGCCTCGGCGGTGATCCTGCTGCGGCGCATGGCCGAGCAGGGCTACGACCTCGGCGGCCTCGACGTGTCCACACTGGACGGTGACACCCTGATCCACCGGCTGATCGCGGCCGGCGGGCACGACGTGGACTGGCTGACCGAGGAGCAGATGTCCGGCGCGGCCATCCGAGTGCCGTCGGCCACCTATCGAACCTGGTTCGACGCGCTGCCGCAGAGTTTCCGTGATGGCGTCACGGAACACTGGGGCGCCGCGCCGGGTCAGCTCTACGTCACCGACGACGAGATCTACGTGGCCTCGCTCCAGTTCGGCAACGTGATGCTGCTGATCCAGCCGCCGCGCGGCTTCGGCGAGAACCCGGTGGCCATCTACCACGACCCGAATCTGCCGCCCTCGCACCAGTACCTGGCCGCCTACCGCTGGCTGGAGCACGAGTTCGGCGCGCACGCGGTGCTGCACCTCGGCAAGCACGGCACGCTGGAGTGGTTGCCGGGCAAGGGATTGGGCCTGTCCGACGACTGCGCCCCGGACGCCGTGCTCGGCGGCCTGCCGATGATCTACCCGTTCATCGTGAACGATCCCGGCGAGGGCACGCAGGCCAAGCGCCGCGCGCACGCCACCGTGGTCGACCACATGATCCCGCCGATGGCCCGCGCCGACACGTACGGCGACATGGCCAAGCTGGAGCAGCTGCTGGACGAGTACGCGACCGTGCAGGCCTTGGATCCGACCAAGCTGGCCACCGTGCGGGGCCAGATCTGGGAACTGGTGACCAGCGCCAAGCTGCACCACGACCTGCACCAGTCCGAGGCGCCCGGCGAGGACGACTTCGACGACTTCGTCATGCACATCGACGGCTACCTGTGCGAGATCAAGGACGTGCAGATCCGCGACGGCCTGCACATCCTGGGCCGGGCCCCGGAGGGCGAAGAGCTGATCAACGACGTGCTCGCGGTGCTGCGGGCCCGGCAGGTGTTCGGCGGCAAGGTCGGGGCCATCACGGGACTTCGGGCCGCGCTGGCCGTCCACTTCGGACTTGACGAGGAGCAGCTGCTGGCCGATCCCGGTGCTCGCGTCGAGGCCGGCCGACTGTCCGAACTGGTCGAGGGCCCGGCGCAAACCGGCGCCGATGCGGTCGACCTGCTGGAGGAGCTGGCCCGCCGGCTGGTGACCTCGGTGCACGACAACGGCTGGGCGACCGAGGGCAGCACGGAAACCGTGCTGGGGGAACGCATCGAGGCCGTGGAGACGGTGCTCGCCTTCGCCCGCGACGAGTTGGTGCCGCGACTGGCCCGTACCACCGACGAGATCACCAATGTGCTGCGCGCACTGGACGGCCGGTTCATCGAGCCCGGACCGTCCGGATCTCCGACCCGCGGCCTGGTGTCGGTGCTGCCCACCGGCCGCAACTTCTATTCCGTCGACCCCAAGGCGATCCCGTCCCGCAACGCCTTCGACGTCGGCTCGGCCTTGGCCGATTCGTTGCTGGAACGTCATCGCGCCGACACCGGGGAATGGCCGCGCAGCGTCGGTCTGACGGTGTGGGGCACCTCCGCCATGCGCACCCAGGGCGACGACATCGCGGAACTGTTGTGGCTGCTGGGAACCCGCCCGGTGTGGGACGACGCGTCGCGCCGGGTCACCGGCTTCGAGATCGTTCCCGTTCCGGAACTGGGGCGTCCCCGGATCGACGTGGTGGTGCGGATTTCCGGCTTCTTCCGGGACGCTTTCCCGCATGTGGTCGCGGTGCTGGACGACGCCATCGCCGCGGTGGCCCGGCTCGACGAGTCCGACGAGGACAACTACGTCGCCGCCCACTTCCGTCGCGACGTGGAAGAACACGGCGACGAACGCCGCGCGACCACCCGGATCTTCGGCTCCAAGCCGGGCGCCTACGGGGCCGGCCTGCTGCCGCTGATCGACTCCCGGAACTGGCGTGACGACGCCGATCTGGCCGAGGTCTATGCCACCTGGGGCGGCTACGCCTACGGCCGCGGCCTCGACGGCGCGCAGGCCCGCGACGACATGGAAACTGCATACCGCAGGATCCAGGTGGCGGCCAAGAACGTGGACACCCGCGAGCACGACATCGCCGACTCGGACGACTATTTCCAGTACCACGGCGGCATGGTGGCCATGGTGCGGTCGCTGACCGGCGACAACCCGGCGGCCTACGTCGGCGACTCGGCGGTGCCGCACGCGGTCCGCACGCGCACCCTCGGCGAGGAGACCAAGCGCGTGTTCCGGGCCCGCGTTGTCAACCCCCGTTGGATATCGGCCATGCGTCGACATGGTTACAAAGGCGCATTCGAGCTGGCGGCCACAGTGGACTACCTGTTCGGTTTCGACGCCACGGCCGGTGTTGTCGACGACTGGATGTACGCGCAACTTGCCGAATCCTATGTTTTCGACAAGGAAGTTCAGGACTTCATGCGCACGTCGAACCCGTGGGCACTGCGCGGCGTGACCGAGCGCCTGTTGGAAGCAGCCGATCGGGGACTGTGGTCGCAACCGGACGAGACCGTTCTCGACCAACTGCGTACGGTCTATCTGGAACTGGAAGGCCAGTTGGAGGAATAACCCGCGCCGTTTGACCCCAGACCGGTGACTTCACGCGCATTTCCCCGCCAAACGTCCTTTAATGACAGGTAGCGCACACGGGCTCGCCGCCGCGGAGACCATGCCGCGGCGGTGAACCCGAGGGCCTCGGCCGCCGTACCAGACAGCGCCGAGGTCGTCACTGGGGAAGGGGGTGCGCCGTGCGGTTCGAGCTGGTCCTGCTGTCCGCGATCGCCGCGGCCGGCCTCCTGCTGGGCTGGTGGCTCACCTCGCCGCGGTTCATCGGCTTCCTGGTGGCCAGGCGCTTGCGCCGGCTCAAGGCGGTGGCCCGCTCGCTGTCGCCGATGCTGACCGACGAGCCGGACCCGATGGCCAACGTGGTCGTGATCAACCGCGCCGAGTCGACGCCGGTGCCGGCCCAGCGCAGCGCCGAGCTGCCGCCCGGCGACACCATCGACACGCTCACCCAGCCGATCGTGAATTGACTGACGCGCCAATCAACTCTGGCCCAAGACTGAAGCTGTGAAGGCGCCCTTCCTCCACTCCGAGTGCAGGAAGGCCCCCTTCCAAGCGTTGACCGAGTCCGGTCAACTGAGGCGCAGGGCCGAGTTGAGGCAGTCCAGGGCCGAGCTCTGCCGGCTGGCGTCGGCGGTGTCGAACGGTCCACTCCAGAACAGACCGAGCTGGTTGGCGTGGTTGCGGGTCTGCCACACGGCCAGCGCGTTGCGCACGACGAACGCGGTGTAGGCCGAGGACGGCGAGACCTCGTTGAGCGCCACCAGGTTCCGCACGAAGATGCCCTTGAACTGGGTCTGGTCCACGTCGCAGCGTTTGGCCTCACACGGCTCATGAAGCACACCGTTCCCATCGGTGAGCCTGGTCATCGCGGCGTTGGCGATCGAGGTGGCCGACCGCAACAGGTCCCGGCGACCGGTCAACCGGTAGAGGTCGGCCAGCCCGCCCAGCACCACGCCCTGGTTGTAGGTCCACGTGGTACGCCCGTTGTTGCGGCAGTCGTCGGTCAGCCCGTCGTTGACCAGTCCCTGAGCATTGATCATGCCGGTGTGCGCGAACCAGTCCCACTCCAGCTCGGCCCAGCGCTGGTAGTTGGCCGCGGCCGGCCCGGTGGTGCGCAGCGCCAGCGCGGCGGCCAGCGACAGGAACAGCTCGTTGGGGATGGCGTTCTTGTAGTCCCGGTTCTTCGACCACCAGATGCCGCCGCCGCAGGTCAGGTCCCAGCCGCCGGCCATGTCGGTGAACAGCGACTCGGCCGCCACCAGGTAGCGCCGTTCGCCGGTCTGGTCGAAGGCCTGCACCCAGGTCAGGCCCCACCAGCCCTCGTCGTCGTAGTAGTCGTTGCGGAACCACGTGCCGACGTTCTGGTTGTACGTGTTGTTGGCGCGCCGCTCGCCGAGGTCGTTGCCGAGCAGGCTGGACGCGACCAGCTGGGCCTGCAGCGCGTTGGCCGTGTTCCACCACTGGGTCGTGCGGTAGCGGCCGTCGTCCGGGTCGTACCAGTGGTCCAGTGTCGCGGACGCCTCAGTGATCCACTTGATCGCGGGTGACGGCGCTGTTGGCGCGGCCTGCGCGGTGACCGGCAGCGCCAACAGCGCGACGCAGAGCAAGGGGCCGAGACGAGAAAGCATGGACCTGATCGTGACAGATCAAGATCGGAAGGCCGCGGCGACTCCGAGGAACAGGTCGTTGCCGTCGACCTCGCCGATCGACACCCGCGCGCCCTCGCCCGGGAACGGCCGCACCATCACGCCCTTGGCCTGGGCGAGCTCGGCGAACTCCATGGTCCGCTCGCCCAGCCGCAGCCAGACGAAGTTGCCCTCGGAGCTCGGCACCGTCCAGCCCTGGTCGCGCAGCGCGTCCAGCACCCGCCCGCGCTCCTTGGTGATGTGCTCCACCCGCTCGAACAGCTCGGCCTCGGCGGCCAGCGACGCGATCGCGGCGTCCTGGGCGAGCTGGCTCACGCCGAAGGGCACGGCCACCTTGCGCAGCGCGGTGGTCACCGGCTCGTGCGCGACGGCGTAGCCCACGCGCAGCCCGGCCAGCCCGTAGGCCTTGGAGAAGGTGCGCAGCAGCGCCACGTTCGGCCGCTCGCGGTAGATCTCCAGGCCGTCCGGGATCTCCGGGTCGCGGACGAACTCCCGGTACGCCTCGTCGATCAGCACCAGCACGTCGCCGGGCACACGGTCCAGGAACCGCTCCAGCTCGGTCCGCCGGATCGCGGTGCCGGTGGGGTTGTTGGGGTTGCACAGCACGATCAGCCGGGTCCGGTCGGTGATCGCGCCGACGATCGCGTCCAGGTCCTGGTGCTCGTCCGGGGTCAGCGGCACCTGCACCGAGTGCGCGCCGACCATCTTGGTGATGATCGGGTACGCCTCGAACGACCGCCACGGGTAGATGACCTCGTCCCGGTCGTCGCAGGCGGCCTGCATCACCTGCTGGATCACGCCGACGCCGCCGGTGCCGGTGGCCACGTGCGTCTCCGGCACGCCCAGCCGCTGCGCGATCGCCGGGATGAGCGCCGAGCAGCCCATGTCCGGGTACCGGTTGTGCGAGCGCAGCGCCCGCTCCATGGCCTCCAGCACGCCGGGCAGCGGGTCGTGCGGGTTCTCGTTCGAGGAGAGCTTGAACGCCGGAGCGCCGTCCGCGCCGACGGCCGGCTTGCCCGGCTTGTAGGTCGGGATGTCGTCCAGCGCGACGCGCAGCTTCGGTCCGGTGCTCATGGGTGTCACTCTACGATCCGGTCCCTCGAGTGCAGACCCGCCAACCAGTCGACTGTCTCCTTGAGGGCCCGCTCCCGGACCGCCGCGGGCGACAGGTACAGGTCGTGCATGCCGCCCTCGATCGACACCACGGTCACGTGCTGCCCGATCTTCGGCGCCCACTTCAGCATCTGTTGCACGTCCAGCACGGTGTCGGCGCGCATCGCCTCCGG
>DATJJB010000338.1:0-5753 GCA_035492655.1 Kutzneria sp.
CCGCAACCAACTCACTCGATCCAGCCAGGCCGCGGCCTCCGGGCCCAGCGGGTCGTCGAAGGCATGCCGCAGGTCTTCGCACACGATCTCCGGATGGGCCGCACCGGTGCGACGCAGCGTGACGAAGCCGAAGCCGACACCAAGAACATCGTTGGCCTCGAACCAGTCCAGCCACGCCGACGCCTTGACCCGGCCCTCGTCGGACCGCGGGTCGATGCCGGCGTCGCGCAGCCAGG
The DNA here is from genome assembly GCA_035492655.1 of Kutzneria sp. GTDB lineage: Bacteria > Actinomycetota > Actinomycetes > Mycobacteriales > Pseudonocardiaceae > Kutzneria. The sequence continues at coordinate 237 of DATJJB010000338.1, forward strand.
TGCCCACGTACAGCGAGGGTTCGGCCACATCGCGCTGCACGAACCAGGCGTCGACGCCGCCGCGTGGCAGCCAGGACGCGACCCGGTCGGTCCAGTCCTCGCCCTTGCGGTGCACCCACGACGCCAACAGCTGGCCGACCCCGCCCTCGTTGAGGAACGCCGGCAACTGCCGTACCACCAAGGCACTCGCGTCGTCCCCGGCCAGACCGGAGTCGCGGTAGGTGTAGTCGACGCGGGCCGGCCCGACGACGAACGGGGGATTGCACACGACCTGGTCGAAACGGCGGCCGGTGACCGGCTGGAACCACTCGCCGCGGGCCAGCTCCACGTCCAGCTCGTTGAGGCGGAAGGTCGCCGAGGCAAGGGAAAGCGCCCGTTCGGACAGGTCAGTGGCGGTGATCCGGCGGGCGTGCCGTGCGGCGTGCAGCGCCTGCACTCCGCAGCCGGTTCCCAGATCCAGCAAGGTGTCCACCGGCCGGCGGGCCGTTGCGCGAGCAAGGCTCAGAGACGCGTGTCCGACGCCCAGCACGTGGTCCGGGCCGACAGGCGCGCCGCGCAGGTCGGAGTCCTGGTCCGACACCACCCACCAGGAACCCTGATCGTCTCCGTACGGTCGAACGTCGAGATCCGCGCGCAGGTTCCCGCCATCCTCGCGGAGCAAACCCTCGGCCACCGCGTCGGCCACGGACAGCGACCCCAGTGCCGCCTGTGTCTCGGCGCGTGACGCGCTGTCGCCGAGCAGGAACACGCGGATCAGGGTGCCGAGCGCACCGCCGTCGGCGCTGGCCCGCCGGGCCGGCTCCGGCTCGCCGCGGCCCAGCGCCGCGTGCGCCGGGCCACCCAGCAGGTCGACGACCGCGTCCGGCTCGTAGCGGGCCGTGCGGAAGGCGTCCCGCAGCTGGTCACAGAACTTGTCAGAAAACACGACCGAAATGTTTGCACGGTGCGGCAGGGCATACGATGGAGCCACGCGCGAGGTCGCGCCGGCGCCTGGACCGCGGGCTCAGCTCCATCGAGTCTTTTCATCGATCGAGCTGAGACAAGGGAAGGCACCGGATCAGAGCGACCTCGCCCCGCGAGGCACTCGCGGCACAAGCAGAGAGGTGGTGTCGTGAAGGGCTCTGACCGGGACGACACACCGGTTCTGATCACCGGGGCCGCGCCCTCGTACGCGGACGAGTCCCGCGCACGCAAACGCAAGTACACGATCATGATGCTGATGCGCGTGCCGTGCCTGCTGCTGGCCGTGGCGTTCATCAACATCTGGTGGCTGTGCCTGCTGTTCCTGGCGCTGTCTATTCCGCTGCCGTGGGTGGCCGTGCTGATCGCCAACGATCGCCCGCCGCGCAAGCAGGAGGAGATCAACCGCTACAACGCCGAGAAGGCCGCTCGCCGCGCGCTGGCCCGTGAGGTCTCCGAGCACGACGAGCCGCCGAAGCCGCCGCCCCCACCCAAGTCCATCGAGGGCTGAAAGGCTCGCGATCGGGCGAGGTGTGCCCGCGGACCGCGCGGGCCGTTATCGCTCGCTGTGCCCGGTGGGGCCCGGCCCCCACGCCCCCACGCCGGGGCTCCGCCCCGGACCCCGAGTCGGGGGCGGAGGCGAAGCCCCGGCGCGCGGTCACGGCTGCGGCTGGCCGCCGACGTGGGAGACGGCCCTGGAGCCGGCGGTGACGCCGGCTCGCAGCACGTCCAGCGGCGGCTTGCCGTCCAGCCAGGCCGACAGCAGGCCGGCGTCGAAGGCATCGCCGGCGCCGGTGGAGTCCACGCAGCTCGCGGGCGCCGCTGGCACGTCCCAGCGCCCGACCCGGTCGATCCAGCTGGCCCCGTCCGGCCCGGTCGTCACGGCCACCGCGCCGACGTGATCCAGCAGCTGCGCCGCCGACCCAGGATCCCGTGAACCGGTCAAAGCGAACAATTCATCGGAATTGGGCAGTAGCAGGTCCACCCCGGCCACCATGGCCAGGAACGTCTCCGCCCCCTGCTTGACGATGTGCAGCGCCGCCTGCGGGTCGACCGACGTGGTCAGGCCCGCGCCCCGCGCCGCGGCCAGCATCTCCAGGCCGGCGTCCCGGGACTTCGGATCCAGCAGCACATAGCCGGACAGGTGCAGGTGACTGGCCGTCTCCAGCAGGTTGACGGTGAGGTCGGGCCCGGCCAGCCGGGCGTTCGCGCCGCGATCGGCCAGCATGCTGCGCTGGCCCTCGGAATCGACCAGCACGACGACACAGCAGGTCGGCGCGGTCGGGTCGGTGGCGAAGGCGCACCGCACCCCGATCGCCTCCAGTTCCGAGCGCACCTGCCGGCCGGCCATGTCGTCGCCGACCCGCCCGACCAGCACGGTGTCCACGCCGAGCGCGGCCAGCCAGGCCGCCGTGTTCGCGCCGGCGCCGCCGACGGCCAACGTGATGTCGGCCCGCGAGTCGCCGGCGTGCTCGATCGCGGTGTGGTGCCGGGCGACGACGTCCATCGCGGCGTCGCCGACCACGATCACCGTCATCGGGCCAGCTCGACAGCCACGTCCGCGGCCACCCGCGCGTTGGACAGCACCAGCTGCTCGTTGGTGTCCAGGCTCACGCCACCGCTGGCGGTGTGGAAGTGCTCCAGCAGCACCGGCGTCACGTCCTTGCCGCGCACGTTCCGCGTGGCCAGCAGCTCCAGGCCCTCGGCCAGCAGCCGGTCGTGCAGCTCGCGGGGCATCTCGTGCGCCACCGGCACCGGGTTGGCCAGCAGCACGCCGGCCTGGCCCGGGGCGTACTCCCGGTGCGCCCGGACGGCCGCGGCCGCCTGCTTCGCGTCGTCCACCCGCCACGGCACCTCGAAGTCCGATTCCCGCAGGTAGAACGCCGGGAACCGGTCCGTACGCCAGCCGAGCACCGGCACCGAGCTGGTCTCCAGCAGCTCCAGCGTGGCCCCGATGTCCAGCACCGACTTCACGCCCGAGCACACCACCAGCACCGGCGTCTCCGCCAACACACCCAGATCGGCCGACACGTCCCAGGTCTCGGCCGCGCCCCGGTGCACGCCGCCGAGGCCGCCGGTCGCGAACACCCCGATGCCGGCCCGTGCCGCGATCGAGGCCGTGCCGGCCACCGTCGTCGCCCCGTCCCGGCCCAGCCCGATCGCCGGGCCCAGGTCCCGTCGCGACAGCTTGACCAGCGCCGATGCCGGATCGCAGACCCGATCCAGCTGCCGCGCGTCCAGGCCGACCACCGGCCGCCCGTCCAGCACCGCGATCGTCGCCGGCACCGCGCCCGCGTCCCGGATCACCTGCTCCACCCGGTCGGCGACCTCGCGGTTGCGGCCCGGCGGCAGCCCGTGGGCCAGGATCGTGCTCTCCAGCGCGACCACCGCCCGACCCTCGTCCAGCGCGGCCTTCACCTCGGCACTGACCTGCGGTTGTGTAGCCATCTTCTCCCGTTCCTGCCGCTAGCGTGTATCAGGCATCATGAACGAGTGAGCCCGATGACCCAGACGCTGCCCGAGACCGACACCCGGCGGGACGCCGACGAGACCACCGGCGACGACGCGCCGAAGATGTTCCACTACGTGAAGAAGGCCAAGATCGCCGAGAGCGCGGTCATGGGCACCCACGTGGTCGCGCTGTGCGGCGAGGTGTTCCCCGTCACGAAGTCGCCGAAGCCGGGATCGCCGGTGTGCCCCGAGTGCAAGAAGATCTACGAGATGATGAGCGAGTAGTTACTTGCGCTGACGTTCCGCCGACGGGCGCTCGAGCTGCTCGGTGTCGTTCACGTCGGCGGGCGACGGCGCCTGCCACTTCTCGGTCAGCTCGACGCCGTTCGTGTCGAGCTTCTCGGTGACACCCTCGGCGCCGTTGGTGTCCTTGGACTCCGGCTGCTCGGCCAGCCACTTGGCCGCCTGCTCGCCGGCCCGGATCTGCACCGCGGCCCGCTCCAGCTCCAGCCGCCGCCACTTGCGCCGCTGCCGGCGGGTCATCCTGGCCGGCCAGATCTCCTCGATGGCGCTGTTGAAGTGCGCGCCGACGATGATCGTCATGCCCAGGAAGAACGTGAACAGCAGGAACGCGATGGGCGTTGCCAGCGCGCCGTAGGTGTAGCCGGTGGTGGTGATCCACGCGATGTAGAGCCGCAACCCGATGCTGGACAGCAGGAACAGCACCATGGCCAGGCCGGCGCCGGGCAGCCCGCGGTGCCACGGCAGCTTGCGCGGCAGGGCGACCTTGTACAGCGTGGTCAGCGCCAGCACCAGCAGCACGGCCATCACCGGGTAGTAGAACGTGCTCAGCAGCTGCTGCACGAGCGGCCGCCACTGCCCGGGCACCACGGTGGCCAGCAGGTCGGGCCCCAGCGCCAGCAGCGGCAGCCCGATCACCGCCAGCACCAGGCCGACGATGTACATGAACAGCGCGAAGATGCGCTGCCACACCGGATGCCGCACGTCGTGCTGCCCGTAGGCGGCGGTGATGGCGTCCACGAACGAGGCCATCGCCGACGAGCCGGCCCACAGCGAGATCAGGAAGCCGATGGAGGCCACCTCGGTGTGCGCGCCGGTGAGGATGCTCACCACCGTCGGGGCGATGATTTGATCAACGACGTTCGGACTGAATATGGTGTGGCAGAACGAAAGGATCTTGGACTGCACGGCGGTGACGATCTGCGGCCCGAACCAGTCGCCGACGAAGCTCAGGCAGCCGAGCAGACCAAGCAGCAGCGGCGGCAGCGACAGCGTCTGCCAGAACGCCGCCTCCGCGGCCTCCGAGAAGATGTCGCCGTACCAGGCCTTGCCGGCCGTGCGCGCCACGAGTCGCCACGGCCCCCGCTTGACGGGTGCGACCGCGCCGGTCTCCTGCTCAGGCTGCTGACCCATGGCACCCCAAAGCATGCGGCATCAGGGCAGCCGCGGCTGGATCACCCCCCGAAACGTCATCTCGTGTCCATCCGCACACGCCATCGAGCGGTGGATCTCCGAGCGGTTCGGTAAGCTGCTGGCAGCCCTCAGGGAACCCCACCGTGAGGGCATTCGCACGTCATCGGCAGGTTGTCGCAGCTAGGGAGGGTGAACGGCGTTGACGGACACCCTCAACCCGACGACGACCGCCGCACGACCGCTCCGGGCCTGGCAGCGCCGCGCGCTGACCAAGTACCTGACGTCCAGGCCGCAGGACTTCCTCGCGGTGGCGACGCCCGGCGCCGGCAAGACCACCTTCGGGCTGCGGGTCGCCGCCGAGCTGCTGGCCGACCGCACGGTCGAGCGGGTCACCATCGTCACGCCGACCGAGCACCTCAAGCACCAGTGGGCCAAGGCCGCGGCCGAGGCCGGCATCGCGATCGACTCCAACTTCCGCAACGGCGCCGGCCAGACGTCCAACGACTACAACGGCGTCGCCGTCACCTACGCCCAGGTCGCGGCCCATCCGACGCTGCACCGGGTGCGCACCGAGAACCGCAAGACGCTGGTGATCCTGGACGAGGTGCACCACGGCGGCGACGCGAAGTCCTGGGGCGACGCCATTCGCGAGGCCTTCACGCCGGCCGTGCG
>DATJJB010000339.1:0-26863 GCA_035492655.1 Kutzneria sp.
CGTACGGGTGCTCGGTTTGGACCCGCGCCGCGACCACGACACCCTGCGCACGCGCATCGGCGTGCAGTTCCAGGAGAGCCAGCTGCCGGAGAAGATGCGCGTTCGGGAGGCGTTGCGGCTCTACAGCTCCTTCTACGCCGACCCGATGGACTGGCGGGCGCTGCTGGACGACTGGGGACTGGCCGACAAGGCGAACACGCCGTTCGGCAAGCTGTCCGGCGGCCAGAAGCAGCGCCTGTTCATCGCGCTGGCGCTGGTCGGCAAGCCCGAGATCGCGGTGCTGGACGAGCTGACCACCGGGCTGGATCCGCAGGCCCGCCGGGACACCTGGGGCCTGGTCGAGGACATCCGCGGCCGGGGAGTCACCGTGTTGCTCGTCACGCACTTCATGGCCGAGGCCGAGCGGCTGTGCGACCGGATCGCGGTGATCGACCGTGGCCGGGTGGTCGCGCTGGACACGCCGGCCGGTTTGGTGTCCAAGGTGGCCGCCGAGCAGCGCATCCGGTTCCGCCCGAGCGTGCCCGTGCCGGACGGCCTGCTCACCGATCTGCCGGAAGTCACGTCGCTGCGCCAGGTCGGCTCGCAGCTGGAGATCACCGGCACCGGCGACCTGCTCCAGGCGGTCACGTCGGTGCTGGCCCGGCACCGCATCGTGGCCGCCGACCTGCGGGTCGAGCAGGCCAGCCTGGACGACGCGTTCGTCGCGCTGACCGGAGGGGCGGCCCGATGAGCGCCCAGCTGCGTATCGCCGGTTCGGAACTGCGCCTGTACCTGCGGGAGCCGGCCGCCGTGGCGGCCACTCTCGGTCTGCCGCTGCTGATCATGGTCTCGTTCGGACTGATCATCACCCCGGACGGCGACCCGATCTTCACCTACTTCCCCGGCCTGGCCATCTCGTTCTCACTGGCCATCCTGTCGCTCAACCTGCTGCCGACGACCCTGGCCGGCTACCGGGAGAAGGGCATCCTGCGCCGGCTGTACACCACGCCGGTGCACCCGTCGAAAGTCCTGATCGGACAGCTGCTGGTCAGTTGCGCGGTCGCGGCGGCGATGGCGGTCGTGGTGGTGGTCGCCGGCGCGATCATCGGCTTCCCGCCGCCGGCCCAGCCGCTGGGCTTCGTGCTGGCGTTCGTGCTCGGCGCGCTGGCCCTGTTCGCGGTCGGCCTGCTGGTGGCGGCGATCGTGCCGACGGCCCGGATGGCCACGGCCGTCGGCATGCTGCTGTTCTTCGTCAACATGTTCACCGGCGGCGTGTTCACGCCGCGCGAGGCCCTGCCCGGCTTCCTGACCCGGATCGGCGACTTCATGCCGCTGGGCGCGACCATGCAGGCCGTTCGCGACGCGTGGGACGGGCACTTCCCGCAGCTGCTGCACCTCGGCGTGCTGGCTACCATCACGGTGGTGTTCGGGCTGGCCGCGGCCCGGCTGTTCCGCTGGGAGTAGCGCGCCATGACCGACAAGGACCGGCACATCTTCTGGGTGAGCGGCTACGGCCTGCTGATCTTGTCCACTGTGCTGGCGCTGACGGTCCCGGTCGCCGGCCAGCCGCCGGCGGTGGTGCTGGCGCTGGCCGGGGCCACGGCGATCGCCCTGGCCTTTGCCCGGCCGGGCGTGGCGAGGTGGCCGATCCCGTACTACGTCGTGATGGTGGCGCTGATCGTCGCGATGCAGTGGGCCAGCTCGCTGCTCGCGGTGTTCGGCGCGATCGGTTACGGCCTGGCCTTCGCGCTGCTGCCGCCCCGCTGGATCGCGGTCGGCGTCGCCGCCCAGACCACGCTCAGCGTGGTCGTGCAAGGGCCGGACGCGCAGCCGTGGACCGTGCTGACCAGTGTGGTCGTGCCCATGGTGTACGCCGGTTTCATGGTCGGCCGGCAGATGGAGAAGTACCGCCGGACCAGCGAGGAGCTGACCGCCGCACTGGCCGAGAACACCGGCCTGCACGAGCAGCTCCTGGTGCAGGCCAGGGAGGCCGGTGTGCTGGACGAGCGGCAGCGGATGGCCCGCGAGATCCACGACACGCTGGCGCAGGGCCTGGCCGGCATCATCACGCAGTTGCAGGCGGCCGAGCAGACCCACGACTCGTCCCATGTGGAGCGAGCCACCCGGCTGGCTCGGGAGAGTCTGGCCCAGGCCCGCCGGTCGGTGCAGGCGCTGCGGCCGGAGCCGTTGGAGGACAACAGATTGGTCGACGCGGTGGCGGAGCTGGCGCAGGGCTGGTCGCGGGACAACGGCGTGCCGGCGACGATGTCGACGGAGGGGCGGCCGCGACCGGTGACGCCGGATCGCGAGGTGGCGCTGTTCCGGGTGGCGCAGGAGGCGCTGGCCAACGTGGCCAAGCACGCCAAGGCTTCCCGGGTCGGCGTCACCCTGTCCTATTTGGACGACCAGGTGGTGTTGGATGTGCGTGACGACGGTCGTGGGTTCAGCGGCGGACGGGAAGGCGGGTTCGGACTGACCGTGATGCGGCAGCGGATGGACGGCGTCGGCGGCACGCTGGCGATCGAGTCGGAGCCGGGCGCCGGCACCGCGATCTCGGCGAGCGTGCCCGGTGAGTGACGCGATCCGGCTGCTCATCGTCGACGATCACCCGGTCGTGCGGAACGGACTGCACGGCATGTTCGCCGGCGACCCCGAGTTCGAGGTGGTCGGCGAGGCGGCCGACGGCGCGGAGGCGGTGGCCTACGCGCAGGCCCTCGACCCCGACGTGGTGCTGATGGACCTGCGCATGCCCGGCATGGACGGCGTAGCGGCGATACGAAAGCTAGCAGCGCTAGCGATCAGGGCGAAGGTGCTGGTCCTGACCACGTACGACACCGACAGCGACGTGCTGCCGGCCATCGAGGCCGGCGCCACCGGCTACCTGCTCAAGGACACCCCGCGGGCCGAGCTCCTGCGCGCCGTCCGGGCCGCCGCCCGCGGCGAGGCCGTGCTGTCCCCCACCGTGGCGACCAAGCTGCTCGGCCAGGTCCGCGCGCCGGCCAAGGACGACCTCAGCAAGCGGGAGCTGGAGGTCCTAGCACTGATAGCGAAGGGCGCGACCAACCGCGAGGCCGCGGCCAAGTTGTTCATCAGCGAGGCCACGGTCAAGACCCACCTGCTCCACCTGTACGCCAAGCTCGGCGTCTCCGACCGGGCGGCGGCCGTGGCGACGGCATTCGCGCGCGGCCTGCTCCGCTGACCCTTTGTCACGCTGAGTGAGCGCCCTCTCGCCGGGCGTATAGTCGCCCCCAGGGGAGGGCGCTATGCCTACGTTGGTCTTCATGCTCACGATCGCCACCGTCGCGCTCTGGGGCGGGGCGGCGATCCGGGTCTGGCTCAAACTGCCGCCGCCTCAGCAGCCGCTGGCCGTGGTCTACCTCGCCGTGCCGGTTGGCGGCCTGGCCTTCGTGGCCTTCGGCGGGGCCGTCGGCGACCTGGTGATGGGGCTGGGCACGATCATGGGCGTGCTGTTCTGGCTGCACACCGGCCTCAAGCCGGAGCAGGCCGTGGAGTGGCCCGAGCGCGACCCCGAGCGGGCCACGCACCGCAGCGGCGAGCTGCTGATGCGCCGCCAGCTGAGCACCGTCGGCGCGGTGGTGCTGCTGATGGTGATCCTGTTCATCACGCTGCCGTGGCTGCGGGACGTGCAGTGGCTGACCCACTGACCGATAGGGTGGGGCGAACCTGAAACACGTGAGGAGAGCTCCGCCATGGCGTTGGAAAAGCCCGTAGTAGAGCCGCATGACGGCGGCGCCCCGGCCGATCTGGTCATCGAGGACATCACCGTCGGCGAGGGCCCCGAGGCCGTCGCGGGCCAGCTGGTCAGCGTGCACTACGTGGGCGTGGCGCACTCCACCGGCGAGGAGTTCGACGCCTCGTGGAACCGCGGCCAGGCCTTCCAGTTCCCGCTCGGCGGCGGCCGGGTCATCCAGGGCTGGGACCGCGGCGTGGCCGGCATGAAGGTCGGCGGCCGCCGCAAGCTGGTCATCCCGCCGCACCTGGGCTACGGCGCGAACGGCGCGGGCGGCGTGATCAAGCCCAACGAAACCCTGATCTTCGTCGTCGACCTGCTCGGCGTGAACTGACCCCAGGTCAGTGTCGGAAGGGACCATTCCTCCACTCGGAGTGGAGGAATGGTCCCTTCCGAACATCAAGGGGAGCCTGTCAGGGGGTGGCCCACTTCGCCAACGTGTCGAAGTCCTCGTCGCGCAGGCCGAGGCGCGGATCCACCCAGTGCAGCAGCGCCGGCCCGGCATGGTGGTCGGCGACCCAGGCCCGGTCGGCCGGGGTGAGCTCGTCGTCGACCCAGGCGAACGGCCGCCCGGCGGCCCAGTCGACGATGTGCCGGGTCTTCCAGTGGATGCCGTCCGGATCGGCGGCGTGCTCGTGCGGCCAGTCCAGCCAGGGCAGCTCGGGCAGGTGCAGCGGCGGCCCGATCCACTCGTTGGCCTCGTCCTTCCAGGTCGTGGCCCACACCAGCTGGTAGGGCAGCGCCAGCAGCCGGGCCCCGTGCTCGACGTTGAGCCACACCCGCAGCGGCCGCACGAAGGCGGCGGGTCGCTGCGGATTGGCCGCGATCCACGATCTGGGTTTGGTCCGGTACGTGCTGTAACCGACGGGCCGCCGGTGCGCCTTGGCCATGTACGGGTTCAGCGGCCCGTCCACGTCCAGCAGCAAGACCGGCCGGCTGGCGCCCACGCCACGACCCTAGGCACCGCGGCAGCGGGTGTCACGCCTCCCGCGGCCGATCTTCGGACTCGTCGACGTCGTAGTCCAGATATGCCCCGATCAGGTTGAGCAGCAGGTCGGTGTCGACCGGCTTGGTCACGTAGTCGTTGGCCCCGGACGCCAGGCTCTTCTCCCGGTCGCCCTTCATCGCCTTGGCCGTCACGGCGATCACCGGCAGGTCGGCGTGCGCGGACATGTCCCGGATCGCCGCCATGGTGGCGTTGCCGTCCAGCTCCGGCATCATGATGTCCATCAGCACCAGCGCGACGTCGTCGTGCTGCTCCAGTGCCCGGATGCCGGCGATGCCGTTGTCGGCGAACACCACGTGCAGCCCGTGCAGCTCCAGCACGGTGCTCAGGGCGAACACGTTGCGCAGGTCGTCGTCGACGATGAGCACCTTCTCGCCGTGGAACCGCGGCGCGGTCGGCGACAGCGTGGTGACCATCGGGATCGGGTCGTCGACCAGCACCGACTCCTCCAGCTCGGCCACCTCGGGCAGGTCCGGCGCGGCGGCCAGCAGCGCCGGCGGCGGCGTCACCGGCAGGCACAGCACGAAGGCGCTGCCCTGGCCCGGGGTGCTGCGCACCTGGAGCTCGCCGCCGAGCAGGTGGGTGAGCTCGCGGCTGATCGACAGCCCCAGCCCGGTCCCGCCGTACTTGCGGCTGGTGGTGCCGTCGGCCTGCTGGAACGCCTCGAAGATGACGCCGAGCTTGTCGGCCGGGATGCCGATGCCGGTGTCCTCGACGGCGAACGCGATCCGGGCCGGCGCGGCCCGCAGCGTCGACCGGCGGACCTGGCTGGCCGGTATCTGCTTCATGGTCAGCCGGATGCTGCCCTCCTGGGTGAACTTCACCGCGTTGGACAGCAGGTTGCGCAGGATCTGCTGGAGCCGTTGCACGTCGGTGTGCAGCTCGTCGGGCACGTCGGTGTCGACGGCCACCGAGAAGTCCAGCCCCTTCTGCCCGGTCAGCGGCCGGCACAGCTTCTCGACGTAGTCCACGAGGTCGACCACCGACACCGTGGTCTGCTCCAGCTGGAGATGTCCGGCCTCGACCTTGGCCAGGTCCAGGATGTCGTTGATCAGCTGGAGCAGGTCGCTGCCGGCGGCGTGGATGGTGCGGGCGAACTCGACCTGCTTGTCGGAGAGGTTGCGCTCCAGGTTGTCGGCCATCAGCTTGGCCAGGATGAGCAGGCTGTTCAGCGGCGTGCGCAGCTCGTGCGACATGTTGGCCATGAACTCGGACTTGTAGCGCGAGGCCAGCGCCAGCTGCTGGGCCCGTTCCTCCAGCTCCTGGCGGCCCTGCTCGATCTCGGTGTTCTTGAGCTCGATGTCGCTGTTCTGCCGGACCAGCAGCGCCGCCTTCTCGGCCAGCTCGGCGTTGGACCGCTGCATCTCCTCCTGCTGGGCCTGCAGCTGCTCGGACCGGGCCCGCAGCTCCTGGGCCAGCCGCTGCGACTCGGCCAGCAGCGCGTCGGTGCGGGAGCTGGCCTGGATGGTGTTGACGGTGACGCCGATCGTCTCCTTGAGCTGCTCAAGCAGGTCGCGGTGCACCTCGGTGAACCGGCCGACCGAGGCCAGCTCGATCACGCCGAGCACCTTGCCCTCGAACAGCACCGGCAACACGATCACGTCGGACGGCGGGGCGGAGCCGAGGCCCGAGGTGATCTTGATGTAGCTCGGCGGCGCGGCGGCCATCCGAATGGTCTTCTTCTCCACGGCCGCCTGCCCGACCAGCGACTCGCCCAGCGCGAACCGCGGTTGCAGGCCGCCGGCCGGCACGCCGTAGCCGGCGGCCTTGCTCAGTTCGTCGCCGTCGGCCAGGAAGAACAGGCCCTGCTGCGCGGAAACCAGCGGCGCCAGCTCACTCATCATCAGCGACGCCAGCTCGACCACATCGCGCTGACCCTGCATGAGACCGGACAGCCGGGCCAGGTTGGTCTTGAGCCAGTCCTGTTCCCGGTTCGCCGTGGTGGTCTCCATCAGGTTGCCGATCATCCGGTTGATGTTGTCCTTCAGATCGGCCATCTCGCCGCGGGCCTGCACGGTGATCTGCCGGGTCAGGTCGCCGGCGGTCACCGCGGTTGCCACCGCGGCGATGGCCCGCACCTGCGTGGTCAGGTTGCCGGCCAGCTCGTTGACGCTCTCGGTGAGCCGCTTCCACGCGCCGGTGACGCCGACGACCTCGGCCTGGCCACCCAGCTGGCCCTCGGTGCCGACCTCGCGAGCCACACGCGTGACCTCGTCGGCGAAGCCGGACAGCTGGTCCACCATGGTGTTGACCGTGTTCTTCAGCTCCTGGATCTCGCCGCGCGCGTCGACGTCGATCTTCTTCGACAGGTCGCCGCGGGCGACCGCGGTGGTGACCTGGGCGATGTTGCGGACCTGGGACGTCAGGTTGTCGGCCATGAAGTTGACGTTGTCGGTCAGGTCCTTCCACGTGCCGGCGACGCCGGGCACCCGGGCCTGGCCGCCGAGCATGCCTTCGGTACCGACCTCGCGGGCGACACGCGTGACCTCGTCGGCGAACGCGCGCAGCGTGTCGACCATGCCGTTGATCGTCGCGGCCAGCGCCGCGACCTCGCCGGCCGCCTCGACGACGATCTTCTTGGACAGGTCGCCGTCGGCCACCGCCGTGGCCACGCGGGCGATCGACCGCACCTGGCCGGTCAGGTTGTGGGCCATGACGTTGACGTTGTCGGTCAGGTCCTTCCACGTGCCGGCGACGCCGCGCACCGTGGCCTGGCCGCCGAGCTTGCCCTCCGTGCCGACCTCGCGGGCGACACGCGTGACCTCGTCGGCGAACGCGGACAGCTGGTCCACCATCGTGTTGATGGTGTTCTTCAGCTCCAGGATCTCACCACGGGCGTCGACGGTGATCTTCTGCGACAGATCGCCCTTGGCCACCGCCGTCGTCACCTGGGCGATGGACCGCACCTGCGAAGTCAGGTTGCCGGCCATGAAGTTCACCGAGTCGGTGAGATCTCGCCACGTTCCGGCGACACCCGGCACCGTCGCCTGCCCGCCCAGCCGGCCCTCGCCACCGACCTCACGGGCCACCAGCGTGACCTCCGCGGCGAAGGAGGAAAGCTGATCAACCATCGTGTTGACGGTGTTCTTCAGCTCCAGGATCTCGCCCCGAGCGTCCACATTGATCTTCTGCGACAGGTCGCCCCGAGCCACCGCCGTCGTCACCTGCGCGATCGCCCGCACCTGCGAAGTCAGGTTGGCCGCCATGAAGTTCACGTTCGCCGTGAGGTCGCGCCAGATGCCGGCGACACCGGGAACCGTGGCCTGGCCGCCGAGGATGCCCTCGGTGCCGACCTCGCGGGCCACCCGGGTCACCTCGTCGGCCAGCGCGGAAAGCTGGTCCACCATGGTGTTCACGGTGTTCTTCAGGCCGAGCATCTCCCCGGAGACCTCGACGGTGATCTTCCGGCTCAGGTCGCCGTCGGCCACCGCCGTTGTCACCTGGGCGATGTCGCGCACCTGGGCGGTGAGGTTGCCCGCCATCAGGTTCACGTTGTCGGTGAGGTCCCTCCAGATTCCGGCTACTCCGGGCACGACGGCCTGGCCACCGAGCTTGCCCTCGGTGCCCACCTCCCGGGCTACCCGCGTCACCTGCTCGGCAAACACGGAAAGTTGCTCGAGTAGCCCGTTGACCGTCGCGCAGAGCTGAGCGGCCTCGCCGCGCAGCGGTTGTCCGTTGCGGTGCGGGGACATTCGCTGCGACAGGTCGCCCTCGGCGACCGCCGCGAGCACCCGCGACAGCTCCGTGGTCGGGTGCAACAGGTCCTCGAGCACCAGGTTCACCGACTGGCGGGCCACCGCCCAGCCGCCGGTGAACGCCTCGGTGGACAGCCGCTCGCCGACCCCGCCGCGCAGCGTGGACAGCTCGCCGACCAGGTCCTGGTTGCGTTCCACGATCTCGTTGAAGACCTCGGCGACCCGGGCGGCCGTGCCGTCGCCGACCGGGGTCAGCCGTCGGCGGAAGTTGCCGTCCCGCACGTCGCGCATGGCGCTGAGCAGGCGGTCAAGGAACGCGTCTTCGCCGGCGGACTGCTTGGTCCCGACCGGCAGCGAGGTGGTGTCCATCTCGGCCTCCCTCGAATCGGCTGCCATCGAATAGCGTGTCGGTGACAGCTAGCCTGCCACGAGACCGGCAATGGCGAGCAGCCGAGTGCGCCGGGCTAGTCTTGCAACGTCAACCGGCCAGGAGTCTGGAGGTGGCGCGGTGGTCGACCGACACTCCGCACCTGGGATTTCTGAGCCGACCAGAGTGGGCGCGACCAGATCGGGTTCGACCGGAACGGGGTTGGACGGAATACCGCTGAGCAGGCAGGAAACCGTCGGCGCCGCCGTGTGGCAGGCGCTGCTGGACGCTGCCGACCGGGCGGTGCTCGTCCACGACGGCCGGGGCCTGGTTCGGGTGGTGAGCCGCCGCGCGGCGGAGCTGTTCCCCGAGCTGCGGCCCGGCGTCGAGCTGGCCGGTGTGGCCGGATTCACCGGTTCGGAGCAGGGTGAGGTCGACACCACCTGCCAGGGACTGCCCTGGCGGTGGGTCGCCACCCGATTGGACGCGGACCATGTGGCGTGGCATGGTGATGCGGCCGAGGCCGATGAGCACTGGTGCGAAAAGTGCGCGCAGTCACGGTTTCTGGTCAACAGCAGCCGACTGTTGGGCAGTTCCCTGCGCCGGGACCAGACTTTGCGCAGCATCGTGCAGCTGGCCGTGCCGACGTTGGCCGATTGCTGTGCCGTGGTGCTGCCGGCCAAGCGAGGCCGGGTCGAGTGGTGGCGGTACACCCGCGGTGGCGACACCGAGCACGGGCGGATGGGGCAGCACGTGCTCCGGTCCGTGACCGCACTGAGCGAGGCTTTCTCAGGTTCGGCGACCAAGCCGATGCCCGGGCAGCCGGTGGCCGGTGCGCGGCTGGATTGGTTGTTCGACGGCGATTCCGCCGTGCCGGCCAGCGTCGTGGTCGTGCCGCTGCGGCACGAGGGCCTCGGCGCCGGCGCGTTGGTGTTGGCCAGCAACGACTCTCGTGCGGATCAGCTGGAAGTCGTCCGTGACTACGCCGGCCGGGCGGCCGCCGCGTTGAGCTCCGCGCACTCGTTCAGCGAGCAGGCCCGGGCCACCGAGGCGTTGGAGTCCAGCCTGCTGCCCACGCCGCTGCCCGAGGTGCCCGGCGTCGCCTGGGCCTCGTGCTACCGGCCGGCGCAGAGCACCATCCGGGTCGGCGGCGATTTCTACGACGTGTTCCCGGAATCCGACGGCCGGGCCCTGTTCCTGCTCGGCGACGTCTGTGGCAACGGTGTCGAGGCCGCGACCCTGGCCGGCCGCATCCGGCACACCGTCGAGGCGCTGCGGCTCGTCGAGACCGAGCCGACGAAGTTGTTGCACCTGTTGAACAAGGCCATCCTGACCAGCTCCGACAACCGCTTCGCCACGCTCGTCGTCGGCGTGATGGAACGCCTCGACTCCGGCGCCGTGCGACTGCGGCTGGCTTCCGGCGGCCATCCCTCGCCGCTCGTGCTGCGGGCCTCCGGCGCCGTCGAGGAGATCGCCGTGCCCGGCACCCTCGTCGGCGTGCTGCCCGATCCCCACTTCGGCGAGGCCGGCGTCACCCTGGCGGCCGGGGACCTGTGCCTGCTCTACAGCGACGGTGTCACCGAGGCCCGTGGCGGCAGCGACGGCCGGGAGCAGTTCGGCACCCACCGCCTCACCGAGGCCATCGCCGCCGGCGCGGGCATGCCGGCCAGCGACCTCACCCGGCACGTCGAGCACCGCCTCAACGACTGGCTCACCGGCCGCGACCACGACGACGTAGCCCTGCTGGCACTGCAAGCAATCTAGGTGTGAGGTCGCGCCGGTATCTGGACCGCAGCCACATTTTCGAGCGCCGCCACGGACGCACCCACCCCGGGAGTCGACGCGGCGCTCGAAAATGTGGCTAGGGAAGAGACCGGATCAGAGCGACCTCACCCCGCGCGGAACGCGCGGCATGAAACTGTCAGACCCCGTCGCTAGCGTTCTGGGCATGGGTGTGAAGACGGGGTTTCTGGTGGTCTCGGACGGCTCCGCGGCCGAGGCGCTGCGGCGGGTGACCGACGCCGATGTGCAGCGGTCCGCGGAGTTGGTGGGGCGGCTGAGACCGGGCTCGGCGGTGACGGTGGAGCCGGGGCTGTCGTCGTTGGCCGACGCCGTGTATCCGCCCAAGGGCACCGTGTGCGCGCTGTCCGCGCCGGGGGTCGACGTGCTGGGCGACCAGGAGTTGATGATCGACTATCCGTCGCAGCTGCCGGCCAACCTGGTCGCGGCGAGCAAGGGCCGGCGGATGTGCTTGCACGCCATGCACAGCGTGGTCGACTGGCTGGCCTTCGCGGTGTGGGAGGACGGCTCGTTGGTGCGGTCGCTGAGCGTGTCGCCGGACGACGGCGTGCTGGAGGACGTCGGCGACCGGCTGCCGTTCGAGAACCCCTACTGGGACGGCCGGTTCCCGCTCGACTGGGTCGACGAGGACGACGACCCCTACCCGCTGCCGTTCCATCCGCTGGAGCTGGGCGAGCGGGCGATGCTCGAGCTGTTCGGCTTCCGGATGGAAGGCTTCCGCACCCTGGAAGGCGAGGTGGTCGAGCAGACGGTGGACGCGTGGCAGGTGCCGGTGCCCGCGTTCCGGCTGGACTAGCCGACGCGGCGGCGGCGCATGCCGACGTAGACGATGCCGGCGATGACCAGCAGCAGGGCCACGACCGCCAGCGCCGTGACGAAGGAGAAGCCGGAGTCCTGGGACTTGCCGGAGGCGAGCACGTGCTGGGACTCGCCGGAGGGCGGGGAGGCGGTGGTGACGGCGGGACGGGCGGTGGGGTCGGCGTCGACGAGCTGGCCGACGGGCTGGGCGCCGGCGGACTTGAGAGTGAACCCGTAGTCCATCATCGGCGCGGACTGGCTGTACATCTGGGTCACCGGGCTCATGGTGCCGCGCATGCCGACGAACACGATGCGGGATCCGTTGCGCTGGGCGGCATTGATGTAGGTGTGCAGGGCGTCGTCGGTGTAGCCGGTCTTGCCGCCGAGGTCGCCGTCGTAGTTGTAGAGCAGCGGATTGTCGTTGCCGACGACAAAACCGGGCTTGTCGCCCCAGCCGGGGAACGGGATCTGCTGGGTGGCCACGGCGTCGGCGAACCGCTTGTCCTGCATGGCCAACCGGAACAGCACGGCCAGGTCGTAGGCCGACGACACCATGCCGGGCCCGTCGAGCCCGGCCGGCGTGGCGGTGCGGGTGTCCAACGCGCCGACGCTGTGGGCCAACGCGTTCATCTTGGCCACGGTCTTGTCGACGCCACCCAACTGGGTGGCGAAGGCGAAGGCGCAGTCGTTGCCGGAGTGCATGAGCAGCGCGTGGAAGATCTGGTCGTTGGTGTACTTGCCGTCAGGCCCGATGCCGACCCGGGTGCCGTCCTGGTTGGCGTCGTCCCAGGTGCCGGTGACGGCGGTGTCCATCTTCAGGTCACGCAGGACGACCAGCGCCAGCAAGACCTTGATCAGCGAGGCCGGCCGCTGGCGGGCGTGCGGGTCGCGCGCGGCCAGCACCTGCCCGGTGTCGAGGTCGGCCAGCACCCACGACTCGAACTGGTTGTTCGGCGGCGCGCCGGCGCCGGGCGGCAGCACGGGGCCGCACTCGGCCATCCGCGAGCCGCCGACGGGCTGGGCCGGCACCGGCAGCGGCGCGGGCGGCTGCTGACCGGGCGCCGGATTTTCGGACGAGTCGACGGGCGGCGGCGGCGCGGTGCGGAAGTCACAGCCGGCCGGCGCGGCGGCCGCTGTCGGCGCCACAATCGTGCAGATCAGCACGAACAGGGCAACCAGCAGGCGCAGCAGGCGTCGGGGCACACGGCAGCGTAGCCGGAAAACCGGTCGCGTCCGTGTCAACTCCGCTCGTACGTACGCCGCCAGCCGACGCGCGGCGGCCCCTCGGCGCGGGCCCGCAGCATCACCGTCGGCTCGGAGACGTAAGGAACGGTCGACTCCTCGAAGTCGGTGACCGCCACGGTGACCGGATCGGCCCCTGCGTGCACGGCCGCGGCCCGGGCCTGCTCCTTCGTCCGGTGCCGGATGTCGTCGCCGTGCGAGCTGTTGGCGCTGAACATCCGCACCGCCTCGCCGCTCACCGGCGCGACGGCCACGCCGACCGCCGCGGCGGCGTCGGCCCGCGGCGGGCAGCACACCAACGTCGTACCGGGCAACGGCCCCGGCAGGGTGTCGACGAGCTTCTCCGCGCCCGGCCCGATCACCAGCAGCGGCAGGTCCCGCGGCGAGCTCTTGGCCCGGTCGACCGCCGCGGCCAGCTGCGGCAGCCCGCAGCCGCGGCCACCGATCGGCGGCGTCGTCGGCACGAGCGCCACGGTCCGCAACCCGGTCTGCACGCCGGCGATCACCGTCGACCCGGCGGCCAACTGGGCCGAGCCGGCGGTCACGGAGCACACGGCCGTCGGCTCGCCGTCCACGTCGGTGAAGGCCACCAACGCCTCCGGCTCACCGGCCAGCAGCGCCGCACCGCGCGCGCCGAGCGCCGCCGCCGCGCCGTGCATGAGCAGCGGCCGGGTCAGGGC
The DNA here is from genome assembly GCA_035492655.1 of Kutzneria sp. Classification (GTDB taxonomy): domain Bacteria; phylum Actinomycetota; class Actinomycetes; order Mycobacteriales; family Pseudonocardiaceae; genus Kutzneria. Next base: position 13,319 of record DATJJB010000339.1, read on the forward strand.
GTAGTCCACGGTCATGATCGAGCCGTCGTTACGGGCGAGGAACGGCTCCGCGTGCGACAGTCCCACGTCGACCAGCGACCGGCGCAGCCGGTGCGCCGCGCCCCAGGCCCGCCGGATCAGCGCCGCCTGCAACACGGTGGCGTTCTCCCGCTCCAGCAAGCCGGAGCCGCCCATCTCGTGCGACAGCAGGATCGGCACGGAGTCGCCGAGCTCGGCCCGCAGCAGCCCGGCCGCGGCCAGCTCGTGCCCCGGGGCCACGGCGGCGAACACGCTGCTCACCGCGACCGCGTTGACCCGGCCGGCGATCTGCCGCGCGAACGCCACCAGGGCGGCGGTGTCCAGCGGCTCGAAGTCGGTGCCGTCCAGCCGCGCGCCGCCGGCGACACACGCCTCGGCGATGGACACCGAGGACCGCAGCTCAGCCGGCCAACCGGCCAGCGGCGGCAACGACGTCGTCGCCGCGCCCAGCCGCACCACGGCCACCGGCCCCAGCTGCCCCGGCCACCGCAGCCACCCGTCATGGGCGCCGGGCAGCCCGGCCAGGCCGTCGATCTCGCTGACGCCGACCATCACCTGCTGGATGTGGGCCAGGTCGACGCCGCGCGGCCCGGCCTGGGCCATCAGCTCCTCGACGACCACGGGCAGCACGGTGGAGGCGGCCGCGGTGGTCTGCGGCCGTTCGATCGAGGCCAGCACGGTGCCGTCGCTCTCGACGACCGCGGCGGCGAACCGATCGCTCTGCATCGAGATGCCGAGGCGGCAGCTCCGGTCGGGGTTCATGACGCGACCACCGGCCGGTACGGCAGGTCGAGGCCGAACGCCGCCGGCCCGACGAGGTCCAGCCCGGCCGGTGTGCGCCACACGTCCGGGCACGGCAGCGCGAACGCCACCACGCGCTGCCCGTACCGCAGCTCCTCGCCGCTCAGCGCCTCGCCGGTGTACGTGTCGAACACGGTGATGATGTCCGGCACCGTGGCGAGCACCTGGCCGTCCTCGATCACGGCGAGGAACTCGTGCCCCACTTCCAGCCGCAGCGTGCGGCCCTCGTCCGCGCCGGTGCCCTCGATGGTCGCCGGCGTGTGCCGTCCCGGCTCCGGCAGCGCCGCGGTGACGCGCCCCTCCGCGATGAGCACGCCGTCGAACTCGGCCACGATCGCCCGCGCCGCGTCCGGCACGGACGCCGCCGCGCCGATCAGCTCCCCGATGCGCAGCGCCTTGCTGACCGAGCCGGCGATGACCGCGTCGGCCACCTGGTCGACCGTCATCACGTACTCGCTGCTGACGCCCCGGTCGCCGAAGCCGACGACCACCGACCGGGCCATCCGCTCGGCCCAGCCGTCGCCGGCGTGCACGGCGACGACCCGGTCGTGCTCGTCGGCCAGGACAACCGGATCCGGGGTGACGCCGGCCAGGTGCATGGCCACCCGCGACATGCCGGGAAAGGCGCGCCCCATGCCGTCCGCGTCCAGCATCGGCAGTCCGGCGTGGGCGGCGAGCGCCACCGACGCGGCGCCGTGGAAGCCGCCGATCTCGTTGCACAGCATGGCCACCACCGGCTGGCCGAAGTGCCGCTCCACGTGCACGCGGATGGTGGCGGCCTCGCGGCAGGTGCCGATCCGCTCGGCCCCGATGGCCGGCGCGCCGAGGAACGTGCACGGCATGACCAGGCCGTCGGCCGGCAGTTCGGCCGCCGACACCACCTGAACCGGGCCGTTCAGTTCGACGGCGTGGGCGGCCAGCGGCAGCGCGTAGCGGGCCGGTCCCCCGCCTCCGCCGCCGAGCACGTCGCAGCCTCGCGCGAACTCGCGCAGACGTCCCCCGGCCAGGTGCATGCCGCGATCGTAATCACCTGGCGACAGCGCGCCAGTGTCAGGCGGCCGAACGGGTTGCGGCGGGGCGTCGGCGCAGGGCGGCCTGGCTGATCTCCCGCGGCGTGTAGAAGGAGTCCTCGGGGTTGATCGCGGTGCCCGGCGCGACCACGGCGTCGATCCGGTCGAGGGTCTCGTCGTCGAGCACGACGTCCGCGCCGGCGAGCAGGTCGTCGAGCTGTTCCCGGGTGCGCGGGCCGATGATGGCCGAGGTGACGCCCGGGTGCGCGATGCTGAACGCCATCGCCAGATGGGTCAACGAGATGCCGGCGTCGGCCGCGATCTTGGCCAGCTCCTCCACCGCCGCCGCCTTGCGCGCGTTGGCCGGCAGCTCCGGGTCGTACATCGCCGGCATGATCGCCGCCCGGCCGGTGCTCATGTCGACACCACTGCGGTACTTGCCGGTCAGCCAGCCCATGGCCAGCGGGCTCCACACCAGCACGCCCATGCCGTAGCGCTGCGCCGTCGGCAGCACCGCCGACTCGATGGTGCGGTTGAGGATGGAGTAGGGCGGCTGCTCGGTGCGCAGCCGCTCGTAGCCGCGCCGCTCCGAGACCCACTGCGCCTCGACGATCTGCTCGGCCGGGAAGGTCGAGGACCCGAAGGCCCGGATCTTGCCGGCGCGCACCAGGTCGGTCAGCGCGGACAGCGACTCCTCGATGTCGGTGTCCGGGTCCGGCCGGTGCATCTGGTAGACGTCGATGTGGTCGGTGTCCAGCCGGCGCAGGCTGTCCTCCACGGCACGCACCATCCAGCGGCGCGAGTTGCCCTGCCGGTTGACGTCCTCGCCCATCTGGCCGTGGAACTTGGTGGCCAGCACGACGTCTGCACGCCGGCCCTTGATCGCCTGGCCGACGATCCGCTCCGACTCGCCGTCCGAGTAGCGGTCGGCGGTGTCGATGAAGTTCAGACCGGCGTCCAGCGCGGCGTTGATGATCCGTGAGGCCTCCTCACGATCGGTGTTGGCCCAGGTGCCGAAGTTCATGGCGCCGAAGCAGTACGGGCTGACCTTGATCCCGGTCCCGCCCAATACCCGCATCTGCATCTCTCACGTCCTCTTTGCGACTCAAGTTGCAACACCAATGTAGCGAGTTTTGGCCAACATGCAACCCCGAGTTGCCCCCTACCATGGTCACGTGACCCGACCGCTGCGCGCCGACTCCGAACGGACGATGCGCGCCATCCTCGACGCCGCCAACGAGGTGCTGTCCGCGAACCCGGGCGCGACGCTGCAGCAGATCGCCGACGCCGCCGGCGTCGCCCGCACCACCGTGCACCGGCGCTTCGCCAGCCGCGAGGCGCTGCTCGACGCGCTGGCCCAGGACATGCTGGAGCAGACCGAGGCGGTGCTCGACGACGCCCGCACCGAGACCGCGCCGCCGCTGGTCGCGCTGCACGAGCTCAGCGCCGGCTACATCCGGGTCAAGAGCCGCTGGCGGCTGTCCGAGGCCCGGCCGTCGGACTCCCACGAGTGCATCGTCGACCGCATCAGGGCCAAGAACCGCGCCCTGTTCCAGCGGCTGGCCGACACCGGCACCATCGCCGCCGACACCGACCTCGACTGGGCGACCCGGGTCTACTTCGCCCTGCTGCACGAGGCGATCGAGCGCCGCGCCGAGACCGGCACCGACCCCGACACCCTGGCCGCCATGGTCACGTCCACCCTGGTCGGCGGCCTCCGCGGCCTGTGATCCCCCAACGCAGGGAAGGACGCCTTACCTGCGTCCAATGCAGGTAAGGCGTCCTTCCCTGCATTTCGCTAACCCTGGGTGATGTACTGCTCCAGCTGGGCCTGCTCCTCCTGGAGCTGGCTGATCTGGCGCTTCACCACGTCGCCGATGCTGACGATGCCGGCCAGCCGGCCGTTGTCGACCACCGGCACGTGCCGGATCCGGCGCTCGGTCATGAGCACCGAGAGGGTCTCGACGGTGTCGTCGGGCGTGCAGGTGAACACCGAGGTGGTCATGATCTCCGACACCGGCCGGTCCAGCACGGCCGCGCCGCGCTCGGCCAGCCGCCGCACCACGTCGCGCTCGGAGACGATGCCCGACACCCCGTCGGGTGTCAGCACGACCACCGCGCCGATGTTGTGTTTGGCCAGCTCGCTCACGAGCTCGGTGACCGTGGTCCATGGTGGCACGGTGGCCACGCTCGACCCTTTGCTCCGCAGGACGTCCGCGATACGCATCGTGCTCGCCTCCGATCGGCGCAGGGGCTGCCTGAACCGTCCACGGTAGTGGTCGAGGTCACAAAGCGCGCGGGGCCGACAGCCATGTTTCGATCAAGTGAGCGCCGATCGAGTCCAGGAACCGGGGTAGGTGCTGGTCGCGCACCTCGTCCCGGGTCAGCCAGCGGGCCTCGGCCAGCTCGTCGCCGTCCACATCGATGACGTCGGACAGCGCGTCGGCCCGGAAGGCGATCATCAGCCCGGCCGGGAACGGCCACGGCTGCGAGCCCACGTAGCGCACCTCGCCGACGGCCACACCGGCCTCCTCGGCGACCTCGCGCCGCACCGCGTCCTCCAGGCTCTCGCCGAGTTCGACGAAGCCGGCCAGGGTGGCGAACCGGTCCGAGCCCAGGTGCCGCCCGAACAGCGCGCGTCCCTCGTGTTCGACGAGCACGATCACCGCCGGCTCGATGCGCGGGAACAGCTCCCGCCGGCAGCCGAGGCAGTCTCGGACATTGCCGCCGTGTCGGGGCCGGGTCTCGCCGCCGCACGTGCCGCAGAACCGCTGATTGCGGTTCCAGTGCAGCAATGCCTTGGCGTACACCAGCATCGCCGACTCCTGCGCGCTCACGTCGCCGAACAGCGACCGCACGTCCACCGTGGACGGCGGCTCCTCGGCCAGTTCCACCGCGAACACGCCTACGTCCCCGTCGAGGCCGAGGAACACCTCCTCGCCGTGCGGCTCGGCCGCCGGCGCGTACCGGTCCCGCCAGAACGGCAGCACTCGGGCGGCCGGGCGCAGGGCGGCGATCCAGTCCGGGTCGGACCGGCGGTCACTGGCGCGGTCGAGCCGCAGCCCGCTGTAGGGGATCACCGGACCGATCGTATGGTCAGTGCCATGCAGCAGAGCACGCGAGTGCGGACCATCGCGGAAACCATCCTGAGCCGCCGGGGCCGGGTGTCGTTCGTGGAGGTGCTGGTCGAGCTCGGCTGGGTGCACCAGAAGAACGTGGACAGCTGGCGGCGCGGCGAGCTGGACCCGTTGTCCAAGGCCATGTCGGTGAGCGACCAGCAGCTCATCGAGGCCGCCGAGACGTTCAACACGTGGGGCGGCCTGCGGTTCAGCCGCGACACGACGCCGAACGTCTCCGCCACTCGCGACCGCCGCACCCTGCGCGTCACCGCCGACCACGACACGCAGTGGGTGCACCTGCGCTTTCGCAAGACGGAGGACCGGGTGCGGCCGCGCACCGACGAGAAGGTGCCGGACCTGGTCGTGCTGGAGGCGCGCGACGAGTTCCAGTGCGAGGAGTGCGGCGAGCACGACCGGTTCCTGATGATGGAGAGCCACTCGGCGATCTGCATGAGCTGCGCCGACCTGGACCACCTGGTGTTCCTCAAGGCCGGCAACGCCACCCTGAGCCGCCGCGCCCGCAAGGAGAGCGGCCTGGCGGCGATCGTGGTCCGGCCGGACGCCCGACAGCGCAACCGGATCTGGCGGCTGGGCATCCTCGTCGAGCCGGACGCCTTGGACCGCGCCGAGCAGCAGTGCTTCGACGACGAGGAGATCCGGGCCCGTCGCCGGGTCAAGGACGCCGAGCGCCGCGAGCTGCTGGACGAGAAGTTCATGGGGCAGTTCACGATCGAGATCCGGCTGCTGTTCCCGAAGATCCCGGCCGAGCGGGCCGAAGCCATCGCCCGGCACGCCGCGCTGCGCGGCAGCGGCCGGGTCGGGCGCTCGGCCGCGGGGCAGGCGTTGGACGAGCGGGCCGTCCGGCACGCCGTCGTCGCGTCCGTACGGCACCTCGACACCGACTACGACGCGCTGCTGATGCGGGGCGTGCCGCGGCAGGAGGCCAGGGACCGGATCTGGCAGCGCATCGACGAGGTGCTCACAGGCTGGTCATGAACGCCCGCGTGACCTCGTCGGCCGGGAAGAACGACTCGATCACCAGCTCGGCCACGGTCACGTCCAGCGGCGTGCCGAAGGTCGCGATCGTGCTGAAGAACGACAGCTCGACGTCGCAGCGCCGGATCCGCAGCGGCACGATCAGGTTGCTCAGGCCGGGCAGCAGCTCGATGTCCGGCTCCTCGTCGTCGCACGGGTACGACTTCAGCTCCCGGTACAGCTCGACCAGCTCCGGATCGGCCACGGCGTCGAGCTGCCGCCGCAGCTGGCCGAGCAGGTGCGCCCGCCACTCCCCGAGATTCACGATCTGCGGCGCCATGCCGTCCGGGTGCAGCGCCAGCCGCAGCACGTTGGTCGACGGCCCGACCAGGTGCTCGGCCGCGCCGGCGGTCAGGAACGACGCGCTGGCGTTGGCGTCCAACAGGTTCCAGTAGCGGTCCACCACGACCGCCGGGTACGGGTCGTGGCCGGTCAGGATCTGCCGGATCGCGGTGCGGATCTCGGTCAGCTCCGGCGAGTCCAGCGCCGTCCGGGTGTAGACCGGGGCGTAGCCGGCCGCCACCAGCAGCGTGTTGCGCTCGCGCAGCGGCACGTCCAGCCGGTCAGCCAGGTGCAGCACCATGTCCCGGCTCGGCGTCGACCGGCCCGTCTCCAGGAAGCTCAGGTGCCGCGTCGACACCTCGGCCTGGTTCGACAGCTCCAGCTGGCTCAGCCGGCGGTGCTCCCGCCACTGCCGCAACAACTCCCCCACCGGCCGCTGCCTGATCTCCGCCGTCGTCATGCCGCCGACGCTACCCACGGCGGGTCGTCAGGCACATTACCTTCGACGTAAGGGTCACGCGTTCCCCCAGCTCGGACAGCCATTTCTCGTGCTCGACGAGGCTGGCCAGCCCCGGTCCGGGGTCGACGACCTCGGTGAAGCCGCGGGCGGCGTACCAGGGCGCGTTCCACGGGATGTGCCGGAAGGTGGTCAGGGTGACCGCCCGGCCGGCGGCGCGTCGGAAGACGGCCGCCAGCAGGGCGGTGCCCAGACCGCGCTGCTGGTGATCCGGATGCACGGCCAGTTGGTGCAGGTGGAGGCCGTCGTCGACGTCCCCGACGTAGGCGAAGCCGACCGCCGGGCGACCGACCACGAACACGTCCTCGGCAGCCGCGATGTCACCGGTCGCCGGGCTGGGCGGGAACACGATCCCGTACGCCTCGAACACCGTGTCGGCAGCGTCCTCGACGGCCAGCAGTCCGGCCAACTCGCCGGCTTCGGCCACCCGCACCTCGTCCATCAACCCTCCACTTGGGACTCCACGATGTCGGCGGCCCGCCGAACTCCGCCGCTGGCTGCTATCTCCCGCTTCACCTTGGCCAGGTTCGCGGCGATATCGGCGTCCGTACTGACATCTAGCAACGCTAGGCGGAGCCGTTCGACCGTGACCTCGTCACGGGGAATATGCCGCCCCAGACCGAGTTCCTCGATCCGTGGCCCTGTGAGCAGCTGGTCGACCGCCTGCGGCACGGCGATCAGCGGCACGCCCTGCGCCAGCGCCTCCATCACGCCGCCCATGCCGGCGTGCGTGATGAAGGCACTGGCCCGCGTGAGGATCGACGCCTGCGGAACCCATTGCCGCACCACGAAGTTCGCCGGCGCCGGCCCGAGCTCCGCCGGGTCGATGAACCTTCCCACCGACATCTCCACGTGCCAGCCGTTGTCGGCGAACGCGGTCATGCAGTCACGGAAGAAGTCCGGCCGATCGGTGTAGGACGAGCCGAGCGAGATCAACAGCACCGGCCGGTCAGCCGGCCCCGACCACCGCTGCGGCACCCCCATCGGCCCGACGAAGGTGAACGTGCCCGCCACCGTGTCGCCGGCGAACTGGAACGACCTCGGCATCGCCACCAGGCACGGCCGCGGCACCAGCAACTCCGCCGGAATCCCGTACGCGGCAACGTACTTCGGGAAGTCCTCGGCGTTGGAGTCGGGCATCGCCACATAGCTGGCCGAGATCTGCACCACCGGGATGCCCCACCGGTCGGCCAGCACCGGTCCTTGGAACGCCCCGATGTCGCAGACGATCATGTCCGGCCGATCGTCGGCGTAGCACGCCTCGATCTGCGGCGTGACGGCCCGGTATTCGGTGACGAACATGCGAGTGCCGGCATCACCGTCCGTCGGCATCCGCTCCGGGAACGTGGTCGTGTGCGGCAGCGGCGTCGCGCCGGCCTTGGCGACGACATCGGCGAACTGCTCGGTGGTCGCGTAGGTGACCCGGTGGCCGCGGGCCACCAGTTCGGTCACCAGGGGCAGGCCGGGCTGGACGTGGCCGTGCTCGGGCACGGCCATGAACGAGATGTGCATGGCGGAACTCCTGCTGAGTCAGACGAGTGGGTACGCGAGATCCACTCGGCACTCAGTGGTACAGCGGCAGGTGTCCAAAGCCCATGCGCCCAGCATAGGAGTGCGCGCCACCGGTTTTCGGCCCGGGCGACTCCGCTCGCGCCGGCTAGGAGACCCAGCTCGGCAGCGGCTCCCGCGAGGCGAGCCAGTCCTCCGGCACCTCGGCGACCAGCGACACGATGCCGCCGACGATCGCGCCCGTGGTGTCGATGTCGCCGCCGACCTCGACGCAGGTCAGCACGGCCCGCCGGTAGTCGTGCATGTTCGTGGCCGCGGCCCAGGTCGTGAACGGGACGGTGTCCTGGGCCAGCACGCGCGAGCCGTTGCCGAGCTCGAACGCCACCTCGGCGGCCGACCGGCCCAGCAGCTGCCGGGCCCGGTCGACGCGGCGACGGACCTCGCTGTCGGGCAGGTGGTCCAGCACGAAGTCGAACAGCCGGGCCGCGCTCGGCGGCTCAGCCGCGAGCCGGCACCAGCCGGTGTACGCGGCGGCCAGCGCCACCGCAACGCCGCCGGCGACGCCCTCGGGATGCAGGTGCGTCACCTGGCAGGCCAGCGTGGCCTTCTCCACCACCCGGTCCGGGTCGTCGGCGTAGAAGGCGCCCAGCGGGGCGATGCGCATCGCCCCGCCGTTGCCGCAGGAGCCGGTGCCGCCGAAGGCGGCGCCGGCCGCGGTCTGCCACGGCACGCCGTCACGGATCCGGTGCAGGATCACCACCGCACCGGGGCCGTAGCCCCGGTACGGCTCGCACCGGTCCGCGAACAGGCCTGCCAGCTCGTCCTGGTCGATCTCGCCGCGATCCCGCAGTTCGGTGAACACCGAGCAGGCCATCTCGGTGTCGTCCGTCCACTCCCAGCGCCCGGCCGGTATGCGCGGCAGGGCGTTGCCGGGAACGAAGTACTGCGCGCCGAGTGCGTCCCCGACGGACAAGCCGGCCAGGGCGTCGCGGGCGAGGTCGAGCCGGGTCATCCCCCGCTGCGACGGTTGGAGTACTGGCGCTGGTGGCCGGTGCTCGCCGTCTTCAGGTGCGGGTTGTAGGACACGCCGTTGGTCTTGTTCGCGGCCTTGCCCTTGTTCCGACGCTCCGCGCGGTTGGGGCGGACGGCGGCCTCGTCACCGGACTCGGCCTGCTCGGCGGTCGGGTTCTGGTCGGCATGCTGCTCGGGCATGAGTGTCCTCCTGAGGGTTCGTCACGAAGCTTGGGGATGAAATCGCGAAGGCGCGCTCAGAAGATCATGCCGTTGACGGTACCAGCCGATACCGCTTCGCGGCACCTGCATTTCAGCGGGTCTCGACCGCACGAACGCGTGACTCCCGAGGTGCTACCCGGCCAGGAACTCCTCGAACGTGCGGCGGCCGACCGCCTGCTCGGGCGCCAGGTGGTGCCCCTCACGGTAGGCGCGGGCGATGGCCCCCGGCACCGGCACCGAGACCAGCTTCCGCCGCTTGCCCGTGAGCATGAGGTAGGTGTGGGCCAGCTGCCTGACGTCCAGGATCTGCGGGCCGCCCAGGTCCTGGACCCGGCCCTGCGGCGGACCAAAAGCTAGCACCGCTAGCCGGTCCGCGACATCGCCGGTGTCGATCGGCTGGAACCGGAACCCGGCCGGCAGCGGCATGATCGGCAGCTTGGCGGCCAGGCCGAGGACCTGCGCCACCAGCTCGTGGAACTGGGTCGCCCGCACGATCGTCCACGGCAGGCCGGACGCCTCGATCTCCTGCTCCACGGCCAGTTTCGCCCGGTAGTACGGCATCGGCACGCGGTCGACGCCGACGATCGAGATGTAGACCAGATGCGGGCCGCCGGCCCGCTTCGCCGCCTCGATCAGGTTGCGCGTGGCCACGATGTCACCGCGGCCGTTGGTGGTCGCGCAGTGCACGATCGTGCCGGCGCCGCCGATCGCCTGGTCGATGTTCGTGCCCTTGCGCAGGTCCACCGACACCGTCGTGTTGCGACGGCTGACCGACTGCACCTCGACGCCACGCTCGGCCAGCCGCTCCACCACCACCTGGCCCAGCCGGCCGGTGCCGCCGGTGACGACGATCCTGCGCCTCATCGCTCTCCCAACCCGACCCATTCGCCACAGCAACCACAGCAAATGTCACATGAGCGTCATACTTGCCTCTATCCGGCACATCCGGACCGCATGTGCCGAGCCTGCCAGGGGGGTGATGGTCAGGCGAGCAGGCGGTCGACCAGCATGTCGACCCGGGCGTCGTGCTCGCCGTCGGCGAGCCGGCCGTCACGGGTCAGGGTGGCCAGTCCGTGCAGGGCGGCCCAGCCGACCTCGGTGAACGTGCCGATCAGGGCCGGGTCCTCGACCACCGCCTCGAAGGCGGCCACGAACTGGCCGAACGCCTCCTTCAGCACCTCGGGCGAGTCGGGCCGGGCGAAGCGCAGGCCGACGTCGAGGGTGAACATCGCGTGGTAGAGCGCGGGATTGGCGGCGGCGAAGTCCAGGTAGGCATCGGCCACCGCGCGGAGCAGCGGGCGGCGCTCGACCTGCCCGCGCCTGGCCGCCCCGATGGCCGCCGACAGCTCGGCGATGCCCTGCTCGGCGACGGCGGCGATGATGGCGTCCTTGTTGGCGAAGTGGCTGTACAGCACCGGCTGGCTGTACTCGATCCGCTCCGACAGCCGGCGCGTGGTCACCGCGTCCCACCCCTCGGCCTCGGCCATCTCCCGCGCCACCCGCAGGATCAGCTCCCGCCGCTCGGCCTTCACCCGTTCCCGCCTGCCCGGTTCGCTAGTCACGCTAGAAATTCTAGCACCGCTAGATTTCCTAGCGCAGCTCCTGCTAGCGTTGCTACGAAACCTAGCAGCGCTAGATAACCGAAGGATGGCAGCAGATGTACACAGCGACAGTGGTCCTGGCGGCAGTGCTCGGCGTGGCGGTCATCGTGATGGGGGCGGCCTACCTGATCGTGCCGGTGGCCAGCGCCAAGGGCTTCGGCCTGCCGAAATGGCCCGACGAGACGCTGGCCGCCTGGCTGAACATCAAGGGCATCCGCGACCTCAGCATGGGCGTGGCGACCTTGGCCATCCTCGCCGCCGCCGGCCCGCACGCCATGGGCTGGTACCTGCTCATCGCCGCCATCGTCCCCGTCGGTGACGCACTCATCGTGTTACGCCACAAGGGTTCCAAGGCCCTCGCCTACGGCATGCACGGTGTCACCGCCGTGGTGGTCGCCGCCCTCGGCGCCGTCCTCCTGCTCGCGGGCTGACATCGACGATCAGGGACTCCTCTGCGGCGCAACAAACATGTGCTGTTCTCCAGCGCCGTCGCCGCCCCGGCAGATCACCGTCCACACAGGTCACCGCGATGTCCGGCTCGAGCCCGTCGTCAACAGATCCGCCAGGATCCGGTGCGCCCATCGCACCCTCCCCGGCCGGCGTCAGGCCCCACCTGGTGCCACTCCAGGGGAGTAGCGTCGGCGGCATGGAATACCTCCGGTTGGGCAAGAGCGGGCTGTCGGTGTCCAAGGTCGTGCTGGGCTGCATGAGCTTCGGCGACCCGGCCGCCGGCACCCACCAGTGGTCCTTCGGCATCGACGAGTCCCGGCCGTACTTCAAGCAGGCCGTCGAGTCCGGGGTGACCACCTTCGACACCGCCAACGTCTACAGCCTCGGCGCCAGCGAGGAGATCACCGGGCAGCTGCTGCGGGAGTTCGCCAAGCGGGACGAGGTGGTCATCGCCACCAAGGTCCGCGGCCAGATGGGCCCCGGCCCGAAGGGCGTCGGCCTGTCCCGGGCGGCGATCTTCACCCAGGTCGACGCCAGCCTGCGCCGGCTCGGCACCGACTACATCGACCTGTACCAGATCCACCGGTACGACACGGCGGTGCCGATCGAGGAGACGATGGAGGCGCTGCACGACGTGGTCAAGGCGGGCAAGGCGCGATACATCGGCGCCTCGTCGATGTGGACCTGGCAGTTCGCGCAGCTGCAGCACGTGGCCGACCTGCACGGCTGGACCCGGTTCGTGTCCATGCAGAACCAGTACAACCTGTTGCAGCGCGAGGAAGAGCGCGAGATGCTGCCGTACTGCCTCGACCAGGGCATCGGCGTCATCCCGTGGAGCCCGTTGGCCCGCGGCCGGTTGACCCGCGACTCGGGCGAGGAGACCAACCGCACCGCGACCGACGGGTTCAGCAAGATCCTGTACGACGCGACCGCCGACGCCGACAAGGCGATCATCGACGCGGTCGGGGCCATCGCCGGCGAGCGCGGCGTGCCGCGGGCGCAGGTGGCGCTGGCCTGGATGATGGGCAAGAAGTCGGTCACCGCGCCGATCGTCGGCACGACCAAGCCGCACCACCTGACCGACGCGGTCGCCGCCGTCGACCTCAAGCTGACCGCCGACGAGGTGCAGCGGCTGGAGGAGCACTACACGGCCCGCCCCGCCTCCGGCTTCTGACCTGGCGCTGTCCGGAATTCCGCGTTCGGCGAGCGGGATTCCGGGCAGCCATAATGGATCCATGTCCGAGTTCAGCCGCGATTCGCGGTACATCACCACCCGGATCACCGCCGACGGCCGCGACGGCTACCCGGTCGAGCCCGGCCGCTACCGACTCGTGGTGGCACGGGCCTGCCCGTGGGCCAATCGCATGATCATCGTGCGCCGGCTGCTCGGGCTGGAGGACGTGCTGTCGATGGGCATCTGCGGGCCGGTGCACGACGAGCGCAGCTGGACGTTCGACCTCGATCCCGGCGGTGTGGATCCGGTGCTGGGCATCGAGCGGATCCAGGACGCGTACTTCAAGCGGTTCCCCGACTACGAGCGGGGCATCACCGTGCCGGCCATCGTGGACGTGCCGACCGGCGAGGTCGTCACCAACGACTTCGCGCAGATGACCATCGACCTGTCGCTGGAGTGGACCCGGTACCACCGGGACGGCGCGCCGCAGCTGTACCCCGAGCCGCTGCGGGGCGAGATCGACAAGGTCAACGACGTCGTCTTCCGGGACGTCAACAACGGTGTCTACCGCGCCGGCTTCGCCACCGATCAGGACGCGTACGAGAAGGCGTACCACCGGCTGTTCGACCGTCTGGACTGGCTCAGCGACCGACTGGCCGGACAGCGCTATCTGGTCGGTGACACCATCACCGAGGCCGACGTGCGGCTGTTCACCACGCTGGCCCGGTTCGACGCCGTGTACCACGGGCACTTCAAGTGCAACCGCACCAAGCTCAACGAGATGCCCGTGCTCTGG
>DATJJB010000340.1:0-46093 GCA_035492655.1 Kutzneria sp.
ACGGGCGGCAGGGTGGACCACGGGAAGTTGATCCAACGGTCGGTGTGCCGCCACACGTACTCGCACTTGACGGTGGAATGGGGCTTCTCGTACACGACGGCGCAGCGGACGTCGGCGACGTGGTCGGCGCAGAAGTCGCGGACGAGCTTGAGGGTGGCCCCGGTGTCGGCGACGTCGTCGCAGACGAGGACCTTGGCGCCGTGCAGGTCGATGGCGGACGGCACGGGCGGGAGCATGACCGGCAGATCGAGGCGCTGGTCCACCCCGGTGTAGAACTCGACGTTCATGACGTGCAGGTTCTTGACGTCCAGCGCGTAACCCAACGCGCCGGCGACGAAGAGGCCGCCGCGGGCGATGGACAGCAGCAGGTCGGGCTCGAAGCCGTCGTCGGCCACGGCGGTGGCCAGCTCACGGCCGGCGGCGCCGAAGAGTTCCCAGGTCAGCACCTCACGCTGATCGTTCATGGCGGCTACCCTAGCCACCGAATGACAGTTATAGCTTTACAACCATGGGTAAGGTCAGGCTAAGCTGAGGCAATGCCAGCGACCCGCATTCTGGTCCGCCGCACGGAGCGGATCACGCCCCACATGGTCCGAGTGACCTTCGGCGGGGAGAACCTCACCGTCGACAACGGCTTCACCGACCGCTACGTCAAACTGCTGTTCCCGGTCGACGGCGCCTTCCCGGCCGACCTGGACACCCTGCCCCGCAACGAGATGCCGCCCCGCCGCACGTACACCATCCGCTCGGCGCACGACGACGAGCTGACGATCGACTTCGTGCACCACGGCGACAGCGGCCTGGCCGGCCCCTGGGCGGCCAACGCCAAGCCGGGCGACGAGCTGTACTTCCTCGGCCCGGGCGGCGCCTACGCCCCGGACCCGACGGCCGACTGGCACCTGCTGATCGGCGACGAGGCGGCGCTGCCGGCGATCGGCGCGACCCTCGAGCAGCTGCCCGACACCGCCGAGGTCACGGCGATCGTGGGCAGCGACGAGCCGCAGGACCTGCCGCACGACGTCATCTGGGTCAGCCCGGAGGACGTCGTGGCGACGGTCAAGGACCTGACCCTGCCGGCCGGCCGCGGGCACGCCTTCGTGCACGGCGAGGCCAGCATGGTCAAGGAGCTGCGTGCCCTGGTCAAGGACGTGGCCCAGCTGTCGATCTCCGGCTACTGGCGGCGCGGCCTGCATGAGGACGCGTTCCAGGCGGAGAAGCGGACTACAGCCGGCGCAGCCCGCTGAGCACCCGCTCCATCAACCCCAGGTTGGGCACGCCGTCGCCGGAGTTGTCGGTGGCGTGCACGAACACCAGTCCGAGGCTGGCCATGTCGCCGACGAGCACCTTGGACACGCCGAGCGGGATGGACAGCAGCGCGGCGATCTCGGCCACCGACCGGGTCTGCGCGCACAGGTCGGCGATGGCCCGGTACTCGGCCTGCATCGGCTCGCCGGTGCTGCCGCCGTGCTCGCTGGTCGAGACCAGGGTCTCGATCTGCAGCGGCACCTCGGACCGGGTCCGGCCGCCGGTCCACGCGTAGGCGCGGACGATGGCGGCGGACGACTCGTCCGGGTCGGCGGGCGCTGGTGGCAGCGCCGCCGGCTCGGGCGCGGCCGGCTGCGGCTCGGCGTGCCGGCCGTCGGGCTCGCCCCGGCCGCGGCGGGTCCGCCCGCCGCCGCCGTTGAGCGTGAAACCGTTGAGCACGTCCGCGAACGTGCTCTCCGCGGGGTCTTCGCCCCAGTCCTCGGAACTCATCTCCACCCTCAGACGGGCTGGCTGTCCATGGCCTGCTTGGCGACCCTGAGCTCGGTCCGCAGCTCCGGTGTGAGCAGCGGGCCGACCTGGTCGACCAGGACGGTCATCTCGTAGGCCACCTGGC
Organism: Kutzneria sp.; assembly: GCA_035492655.1. Classification (GTDB taxonomy): domain Bacteria; phylum Actinomycetota; class Actinomycetes; order Mycobacteriales; family Pseudonocardiaceae; genus Kutzneria. The sequence goes on from DATJJB010000340.1 coordinate 1,880, forward strand.
CGACGTCACAGTTCGGAGCGGCGAGCACCGCGAGGCACGAGCCGTCCATGATCGTCATGAGCAGCATGATGCCACCCTGCATCTCCACCACGGTGCGACGCACCGGACCGCCGTCGAAACAGCGGGACGCGCCCTGCGTGAGGCTGACCGCGCCGGCCGCGATGGCGGCCACCTGCTCGGCCCGTTCGGCCGGCAGCCGTGAGGACGAGGTGAGCAGCACCCCGTCCACGGACACGACGACCGCGTGCGCGACACCTGGCACGTGCTCGGCGAAGTTGTTGACCAACCACCCGAACTGGTTCACCTGCCGCGACTGGGGTGCGGTCATGGGCTCTCCTGCCCCCGTTCGTTCTCACTCGACGCTGCTGCACCAGTGTGGTCCTGACGGATACCAGACTGGTAGCTGGCAAGGAACCCGCGTGTCCGGTTCGGATCGCGGTGTGCGGCACCGTTGGCGGGACCGGCCGCCGGCGCGCCCGTCGACGGGAACAGCCCCGCCTTGGGCACTCGTTTGGGCAGGCCAACCCCGTTCTGGGTGCCCTGGGCCCGAGCCGGCGGCGCGGGTTGCGCGGCCGGCGGCTCGGTCGGCCAGGCCGGTTCCGGCGTCGCGGCCGGGACCGGATCGGACGCGGTGACGTCCGACGGGTTCACCTGAACGGGCGACCCGTTCTCCGGTCCCCCCGACATGTGCTCGAACCAAGCGTAGCTGGTCGGTTCCAGCGAGACCTCCGGTCGTCGGACGGACTCCGGGTCCGGACGCGACGGCGGCTCCGCGTTGTCGGCGCCACTCGGCGTGTTGGCGGCGAACCAGCCGGCGGCCGGGTTGGCCGGCGGCTGCACGGCGGGTGGCGGTGTGAAGGTGCGGCGCGGCAGGTCGCCGGCCGACGGCGCCGGCGTGGGGCCGGTCTGCAGCGTCGGCGGCTCGAGCGGGCCCGGGTCGACAGGCCGGCGCGGCCCCTTGCGGGACGGCAGCGGCGTCGGCGACGGGTCGATCGCCTTCACCACGTTCGGCGGCGGCGTGTCGGGCACGATGGGGGCGTTGCGCTGCGGCGGGTCCCACGGCTCGTCCTCGACGGTGTCGCTCGGCCAGACGACCTCGTCGTCGATGCGCCGGATCCGCGTGGTGTCGTCGGGCGCGAGCCGCGGCGCCGGGGCGTTGCCGTTCAGCGCCGGCTCGATCGGCGTGGTCAGCGGCCGCTCACGGTCGCCGCTGCCGCGGACCACCAGCTCGGCCGGCACGGTGACCACGGCGGCCAGGCCGTCGCCGCCGCCGGGGTGCGGCTCGAACTTGACGCGGAACGAGTGCCGGCTGGCCAGCCGGCCGACCACGAACAGACCCATCTGGCGGGACACCGGGACCTCGATCGCGGAGCCGGCGGAGACCCGCTCGTTGGCCGCGCCGAGTTCCGTCTCCCCCATGCCGATGCCCTGGTCGACGACCTGGATCACGATGTCGCCGCCGGGCTCGCGGTGGCTGTCCACGGTGACCTGGGTGTCCGGCCGGGAGAAGGCGGTGGCGTTGTCGAGCAGCTCGGCGATGAGGCGCACGAGGTCGCCGGCGGCGTAGCCGACGATGGTCGCGGTCGGCGCGGAACGGACCACGGCCCGCTGGTAGTGCTCGATCTCGGAGACGGCGGCGCGCAGCACGTCGCCCAGCGGCAGCGGCTTGGTGAACCGGCGGGACAGGTCGAGGCCGGAGAGCACCATCAGGTTCTCGTTGTTGCGCCGCATACGGGTCGCGAGGTGGTCCAGCTTGAACAGGTTGGCCAGCTGCTCGGGGTTCTCCTCGTGCCGTTCCAGCTGCTCCATCAGGCGCAGCTGCCGTTCCACCAGACCCTGGCTCCGGCGGGACAGGTTGACGAAGATGTTGCCCAGGTTGCTGCGCAGGCTGGCCTGTTCGGCCGCGGACTTGACGGCCTGCCCGTGCACCTCGTCGAAGGCCCGGGCCACCTGCCCGAACTCCTCGGTGGTGTACACCGGCACAGGATCTATCTTCACGTCCTCGCCGCGGCCCTCGCGGATCTTGGCGACCGCCTCGGGCAACCGGCGGGCGGCGACGTCGAGGGCGGTGCGGCGCAGCACGCCGAGCGAGCCGAGCAGGTAGCGGCCGACGATGAGGCCGATGCCGCCGGCCAGCAGCACCGTCACGACCAGGACGACCGACTCGAGGCCGGCCCGGTCGCTGCTGGCCTCCTGCAGGTCGGTGGCGGTGTTGCGGACCTGCGCCGCGATGCCCTCGGTGACCTTGTTCACCAGCGCCACGGTGGCGTCCGAGGTCCGGTTCCACTCCTCCTGCGGAATGGTCAGCCCGGCGGGCGGCGGCGCGTTGTGCACGCCGGTGGTCTTCTTGACCACGTTGTTCTGGGCCGGTGCGGCCTGCCCGATCGGCTGGGTGGCGGCGAAGTCGAGCAGCTGCCGCCGGGTGCCGACGTCGACGCCGGCCACCGTCTGCTGGTACGACTGCTGCCATTCGGGCGAGGCGACGGCCTGGAAGTTGGCCACGTTGTCGTCGAAGCGGGTCTCGGAGGCGGCCAGCATCTTGGCCTCGGCGTCGACCAGGTGGCCGCGGGCGATGCCGACCAGCACCACGGCCTGCTCCAGCCGGATCTGCTCCTGCGCGCCCTCCAGGTCCAGCAGCGCGGTGGCCGGGCTGGACAGCGACTGGTCGCCGAGTTGCACGACCAGCGCCTGGTCGAAGTTCAGCGCGGTGCCGATGATCTGGGTGTAGGCCGAGACGGCGTCGGTGTCGTTGTCCTTGGACTGCTCCACCGGGCGGCGGATGGCCGGCAACTGGCCCAGTGACAATTCGAGGTCGTTGAACCACGCCGAGGCGGCCGCGGACAGACCGGGCGTGCGGTGCGCGGTGTCGGCGAGCCTGGTCGCGGCGGTGTCCACGGCCTTGGCCTGCTGGTGGTAGGCGTCCAGGCCCTGGCCGGCCACCTGGGCGGCCAGTGTGCGCTCGCGCTGCAGCTGCGAGGTCAGCGGCGTGATGGCGTCACGCAGCGCGATGACCCGCTGCACGGTGGTGTAGCTGTCGGCCTGCCGGATCTCGCTGCGCACCTGCAGGAAGCCGAGCGTCACGGCGACCACGACCGGAACCACCAGCACCGCGGCCAGCTTGACCAGCACCGGCCAGTTGCGCCACCGGGCGACCGTGTGCCACCACGGACCCGGGCTGGGCTGAACCACGATGCGTCCTTCCTCGGTATCTCACGGGGCGCGGCAGTCGCACCGGGTTCGTCCGGCTTCCCCTACGTTCGGTTGTCTGCCGAGACGGGAAACGCGTTACGGACTTCTGACCGCTGCTGGGGTGTACTCCAGCGCGAATTCCGCTGTCAAGGCCGACACGTCAGCCGGAGCCATTACCGCGCACCGGAACGGGCCGAGCACGCAGCGCTGCCGGGCCTGGTCGGCCGCCGGTTGACTCCGGTCACACCCCCGTTAGAGTTGGCCGGCCATATTGTGTCGGCACGTCCGGGAGGACACGTGACCACAGCGTCGACGACGGGTCGGCACGCGGCGCTCGAACCGGATCAGCACGCGTTCGGCGGGCGCCCGTCCGGACCGCAGCGGCCGGACTTCGAGGCCATTCAGGACAGTCCGGAATTCGCCGAGCTGCGCCACCGGCTGCGCCGCTTCATCTTCCCGATGACCGGACTGTTCCTGGTCTGGTACCTCACCTATGTGCTCCTGTCGGCCTATGCCCACGAGTTCATGGCCACCCAGGTATTCGGTCTGGTCAACGTCGGCCTGCTGCTCGGTCTGGCCCAGTTCGTGTCCACCGTGTTGATCACATTGGCGTACAACAGGTTCGCCCGCCAGCGCATCGATCCGCAGGTCGCGCTGATCCGTTCGCAGGCGGGGCTGGAGACCAAGTGAGCGACTTCCTTCTCGCCGACGGGGCCGCGACTGGCAACCCGTTGGTCAACGTCAGCGTGTTCATCGTGTTCGCGGCGATCACGCTCTACATCGTCTACCGGGTCAGCAGCGCCAACGCGACCGCTTCGGACTACTACGCTGCCGGCGGCGGGTTCACCGGTGCGCAGAACGGGATCGCGCTGTCCGGCGACTTCCTGTCGGCCGCCTCGTTCCTCGGCATCGCCGGCGGCATCGCGGTGCACGGCTACGACGGCTTCCTGTACTCGGTCGGCTGGGTGGTGGCCTGGCTGGTCGGGCTGCTGCTGATCGCCGAGATGCTGCGCAACACCGGCCGGTTCACCATCGGCGACGTGATGGCCTACCGGATGCGGGCCCGGCCGGTGCGCGCCGCGGCGGCCATCTCCACGCTGGTCATCTCGTTCTTCTACATGCTGGCCCAGATGGCCGGCGCGGGCGGCCTGGTCGCGCTGCTGCTGGGCATCCACGACCGGGCCGGGCAGTCGCTGCTGATCGTGGTCGTCGGCGCGATCATGATCTTCTACGTGCTGGTCGGCGGCATGAAGGGCACCACCTGGGTGCAGATCATCAAGGCCGTCTTCCTGTTGCTGTGCTGCAGCCTGATCAGCGTGTTCCTGCTGGGCAAGTTCGGCTTCGACTTCTCCGCGATCCTGGACCGGGCCACCCAGAACAACAAGCTGGGCACCGCGATCCTCGCGCCGGGCGCGCAGTACGGCAAGAACGAGCTGGACTTCGTGTCCCTGGCGCTGACGCTGGTGCTGGGCATCTGCTCGCTGCCGCACGTGCTGATGCGCTTCTACACGGTGCCGGACGCCAAGCAGGCGCGGCGGTCGATGGTGTGGGCGATCTGGACCGTGTTCGTGTTCTACCTGTGCACGCTGGTGATCGGCTACGGCTCCGCCGCGCTGGTCGGCACGGACACCATCCTGCACGCGCCGGGCGGCGAGAACTCGGCCGCGCCGCTGCTGGCCTTCCGCATCGGCGGCACGGTCCTGCTCGGTGTGGTGTCCGCGGCCGCGTTCGCCACCATCCTCGCCGTGGTCGCCGGGCTGACGCTGGCCTCGTCGGCCTCGTTCGCGCACGACGTGTACGCCAACATCATCAAGCGCGGCCATGCCGACCCGCGGCGCGAGGTGCGGGTGGCCCGGCTGACCGCGCTGGTGGTCGGCTTCTTCGCCATCATCGGCGGCATCGCGGCCAACGGCCAGAACGTGGCCTTCCTGGTGTCGCTGGCGCTGGCGCTTGCCGCCTCGGCCAACCTGTCGACCATCCTGTTCTCGCTGTTCTGGAAGCGGTTCAACACCACCGGCACGCTGTTCAGCATCTACGGCGGCCTCGGCGCCTGCCTGTTGCTGATCATCTTCTCGCCGGTCATCTCCGGCGGGCCGACCCCGCTGATCTCCGGTGTGGACTTCCACTGGTTCCCGTTGAGCAACCCCGGCATCGTGTCGATCCCGTTCTCGTTCCTGTGCGGGATCGTCGGCACCTTCCTCGGCGGCCGCAAGGGCGACCCGAACAAGCAGGCCGAGATGGAGGTCCGGGCGCTGACCGGCATCGGCGCCCGGAGCTGATCCCTCAGGCCACCAGGCGCAGCCAGGCCGCGGCGAGCGCGGCGTGGCCGGCCGGCGTCGGGTGGATGCCGTCGGCGGCCCAGTGCTCGGAGCCGGTGGTGGCGGCCAGTTCGGCGAACATGCCGTCGGCCGCGAGCAGCTTCGCCCGGTACTTGCGGGCCAGCCGGCGCACGGCCTGGATCTTCGGGTCCAGGTCGGCGCGCCACTGCTGGCGTTCCGCCTCGCCGATGAGCACGGCGTGCCGGCCGGCCCGCATCTCGCCGGCGATCGGCAGCAGGAACGGCTCGATCAGGATCAGCTCGACGCCGGCTTCGGCCAGCGGCGCGAGCAGGTTGTCGTAGCCGGCCTCGAACTCGTCGACCGGGATCACGCGGCCGTGCGGGTCCAGCGTCGGCCACCCCATGTCGTTGACACCGACCAGAATGGACACCACGTCCGGCCGGGCGTCGAGCACGTCGGCCTGCCACCGGGCGCACAGGTCGGCCACGCGGTGCCCGCGGATGCCGGTGTTGAGCCACGTGACCGGTCGGTCGGGGTGTCGCAGGCCCCACTCGCCGGCGATGCGCAGCGGATAGCCGTGGCCGAGTCCCTCCTCGGTCCCGCTCCCACTCCGGCGGAAGCAGTCGGTGATCGAGTCGCCGGTGAACATCACGGTGCTGCCCGGGTTCAGCACGACAGTCATGCGAGGGTCCCTACCTTGTCGGTGACGGACAACGGTCCGCTGCGGAAGACGGTCGCGGCGACAACCGCGCTGACCAGGAAGACGACGGCGGTGATGCCGAACACGAGGTGGTCGCCGGCCAGCGAGCTGAACACCGCCAAGCCGATGGAGCCGCCGATCTGCTGGGCGGTGGTCACCAGTGCGGCGGCCACGCCGGCGTCGTGCGGGCCGACGCCGCTGGTCGCGGCGTTCTGCACCGGGCCGAAGATCAGCCCGAAGCCGAGGCCGGTGACCAGCAGGGCCGGCAGGATGCCGCCGGCGTAGCCGGAGCCGGGGCCGAGGCCGGTGAGCACGGCCATGCCGATCGCGGCGAGCACGCAGCCGGCCGGCACCAGCGGCCGCGGTCCGGTGCGCGGCAACAGGACCGCGCCGGAGAAGACCGCGCCGGCCATCACCGAAGCGATCATCGGCAGGAAGGCCAGTCCGATCTGGACCGGGGTGAAGCCGAGGGTGTTGGCCAGGTAGTAGGTGAGGAACAGGAAGACGGCGAACATGCCGGTGCCGCAGATGCCGAGCGACAGGTAGGCCGCGCCGCGGGTCCGGTCAAGGATCACCCGCAGCGGCAGCAGCGGATGCGCGGCCCGGCGTTCGATGGCCACGAAAGCGGCGATGAGTGCGCTTCCGGCAAGCACCGGGCCGATCGTCCGGACGTCAGCCCAGCCGTGCGTCTCGGCCGTGCCGAGGCCGTAGACGATGCCGACCAGGCCCAGCACTACCGCGACCGTGCCGGCGCTGTCGGGCTTCACCCGCGCCGGCCGATCGCCGTCACGCAGGAGGACGACCCCGCCGACGAAGGCCACCGCGGCGATGAGCAGGTTGACGTACAGGCACCAGCGCCACGACAAGCCCTGCGTCAGGACGCCGCCCAGCAGCAGGCCGATGGCCCCGCCGGCACCGGAGATCGCGCCGAAGATCCCGAACGCGCGGCCGCGTTCCTCGGCGTCGTCGGCGAACGTGACCGACAGCAGCGACAACGCCGCCGGGGCCAGCAGCGCCGCGAACACGCCCTGACCGATGCGGGCGGCCAGCAGCGTGACGAAGTCCCCCGCCGCGCCGCCGAATGCCGACGCCACCGCGAACCCGCCCACGCCGACCAGGAACATCCGCTTGCGGCCGAAGAAGTCCGACAGCCGGCCGCCGAGCAACAGCAGGCTGCCGAACGCCAGCGCGTAGCCGGTCAGGATCCACTGCCGGTGGTCGGCCGGGAAGCCCAGGTCGCGTTGGGCCGTCGGGAGCGCGATGGTGACGATCGTCGAGTCCAGGATGTCCATCAGCTGGGCCAGGCTGAGGACGACGAGAGCGAGCCAGCGGTTCATCGGCCCACCACCAGGACGAGCTTGCCGCGCACTCCCCCGGCCTCGCCGACCCGATGGGCCTGCGCCACCTCGGCCAGCGGGAACGTCCGGCCGATCGGCACCGTGATGCCGTCGATCTCGTGCAGCACGTAGAGGGCACGCCCGGCGTCGCCGCGGCTGAACCGGACGCCATACCGCTCGGCGTCCAGGTCGGCGAGGGTGATCACGTGCTCGGGGCCGCCGGTCAGGTCGATGAGCTCGGGCAGGATGCCGCTGCCGGCGATGTCCAGGGCGAGGTCGACGGGGCCGACGCGGTCCTTGAGGCCGGGGCCGTAAGCGACGGGCTCGGCGCCGAGTGAGCGCAGGTAGTCGTGGGTGGCGGGGCTGCCGGTGCCGATCACGCGTGCGCCCCGGGCGACGGCCAGCTGCACGGCGGCGCTGCCGACGCTGCCGGACGCGCCGTTGATGAGGATCGTGCCGTGCACGCCCAGCTGGTCGAGGGCCCGTGCGGCGGTCTCGACGGCCGCCGGCAGCGCGGCGGCCTCGGCGAAGTCGAGCGACGGCGGCATCAAGGCGTAGTGGGACAGCACGGTCAGCTCGGCCTGAGCACCACTCACCGCGGAGAACCCGAACACGTGGTCCCCGACGGCGACATCGGTGACGCCCTCGCCGAGCTCGTCAACGACGCCGGCGGCCTCGTGCCCGAGCGCCTGCGGCAGCTCCTGGTCCATCGCGCCCTGGCGCTTCTTCCAGTCGCTGGCGTTGACGCCGGCCGCGCGCACGGCGATGCGGACCTGGCCGGGGCCCGGCCGCGGGTCCGGACGGTCCACGAGCTCGAGGACCTCGGGGCCGCCGAAGCGGCGGAACTCGACTGCCTGCACGAATTTGCTCCCTTCCCGCCCGGTCTCTCCGGGCAACGGCCAGAGTCGTCGAGACCGCTCACACGGGGCGCACATGGCGCTCACACCGATGTGCGCGAAGATCGACGGATGGACGACGGGCTTCGGGTGACGCTGCTCGGCGCCTTCCAGGCGGCACGCGGTGACGCCGTGCTGGCCGTGCCCGGCGCGCGGCTGCAAGCGCTGGTCGTGCGGCTGGCGCTGGCCGGCGGGCGCGCGGTCGAGCCGAGCGCGCTGATCGACGCGATCTGGGCCGAGAGTCCGCCGGCCGATCCGGCGCACGCCCTCCAAGCCCTGGTCTCACGGCTGCGACGGACGGCCACTGTCGCCGCGGTGGCGGGCGGCTATCAGCTGGCTGTGGACGACGTGGACGCGCTGCGGTTCGAGGAGCTCGCCGCCGCCGGCCGGGATCGCCTGCGTGCCGGCGACGTCACCGGTGCGGCGGCAGTGCTGGGCGAGGCCGTGGCGTTGTGGGGCGATCACCCCGGCGTCGAGCCCGCCGCGGTCGCCGTGGTCGCGCCCGCCGCCGCGACGCGGCTGGCGCAGGTGTCGGTTGATGCCGTCACCGACCTTGCCGCTGCCGAGCTGGCGCTGGGGCACGCCGACGCGGCCGCCGTGCGCCTTCATGCACTGCTGGCAGCGCAGCCGGTAAACGAGCACGCCGCCGCCCTGCTCATGGACGCGTTCGCCGCGCAGGGCCGCCAGGCCGAGGCCCTCGCCTCGTACGAGCGAATCCGGGAGGCACTGGCCGACACGCTCGGCGCCGACCCGGGGGCCGCGCTGCGCGACCGTCACCTGCGGCTACTGCGGGACGACCCCGTGCCGGTGTCGCCGCCGAGCACCCTGCCGGCCCCGCTGACCAGCTTCATCGGCCGGGAGGACGACCTCGCGCGGATCGCCGCGCTGCTGGCTGATGGCCGTCTGGTCACCGTGCTCGGGCCTGGCGGCGCGGGTAAGACGCGGCTGGCGATCGAGGCCGCGCGCCGGCACGAGCCCGTCTGGCTGATCGACCTGTCCTCGGTCACCGAGCCGTCCAAGGTCGGCGCGGCGGTGCTGGCGGCGATCGGACTGCGCGGCTCGGCGCTGTTCTCGTCGGCCGCGCCGCGTACCGAGCTGGACGTGCTGGCCGATCAGCTGGGCGGCCGGGACAGCCTGCTCGTGGTGGACAACTGCGAGCACCTGATCGACGCCGTGGCCCACCTCGTGTCGGCGCTGCTGACCCGCTGCGCCGGGCTGCGCGTGCTGGCCACCAGCCGGGAGCCGCTGGCCGTGGACGGCGAGGCGCTGGTCCCGCTCGGGCCGCTGCCCCTGCCGTCGTCAGACGACGTCACGGAAGCGCCGTCGGTTCGGCTGTTCGTCGAGCGGGCGGCGGCGGTGCGGCCAGGGTTCGGCGTCGACGCCGGCAACCGTGCGCAGGTGCTGCGCATCGTCCGTGATCTCGACGGCCTGCCGCTCGCGCTCGAACTGGCCGCCGCGCGGCTGCGCACGCTCACACTGTCCGACCTGGCTGACGGGCTGTCCGACCGGTTCCGGCTGCTCAGCACCGGCAGTCGCACCGCCTTCCCACGGCACCGCACGCTGCGCGCCGTCATCGCGTGGAGCTGGAACATGCTGTCCCCGGACGCGCGTGACGTCGCGGCACGGATCTCGGTGTTGCCCGGTGGCGTCACGCCGGCCTCGGCCGCCGCCGTCTGCCTGCACGAGGTCCGTGAGCTGCTGGCCGACCTCGTCGACCGGTCGTTGCTCCAGCTCGCGCCGGACAGTGGCCGGTACCGCATGTTGGAGACGATCCGTGAGTACGGGCAGGAAAACGTCGGTTCTGACGTGCTGGAGCTGGCCGCCTCGTACTTCGCCGACCTGGTCGCACATAGCGATCCGCTGTTGCGGGGCCCGTCGCAACTCGACGCGCTGCACGTGCTGCGGGCCGAGCACGACAACGTGCTGTTCGCGCTGCGGCACCTGTGCGACAGCGGCGACGCCGAGCGGGCCATCGGGCTGGCCGTCGACCTGACCTGGTACTGGCAGCTGCTCGGTCGCTACGGCGACGCCGTCTACTGGCTCGGCGAGGCCGTCGCGGTTCCGGGGCGGAGTGCGCTGCGGGACGTCGCCGAGGCGGCGATGCGGCACACCGCCACCACCCAGAGCGCGCTGGCCAAGCAGCCGCTCACCGGGCAGCTCAGCACTGAGCTGCCTGGTTTCGGCGGCGCGCTGACCGCACTGCGACAGGCGTTCCTTGAGGACAACTCGGCTTACGTGCAGCAGGTGATCGACGGTCCGGACCGCTGGCTGGCCGGGTTGGCGCACCTGTATCGGGCGCGGGCCGAGGAGAACGAAGGTCTGCTCGACCGGGTGCGTTCCGATGTGGCTGGCGCCCTGGAGTGCTTCGGCACGGCCGGCGACCGCTGGGGGTTGGCCTCGGCGCTGCCGCTGCGGGCGCAACTGCGGCAGTACGACGGCGATATCGACGGCGCACTGGCCGACCTGATCGAGGCCAAGCGGCTGGCCCGTGAGTTCGGGTCGCTCAGCCTCAGCGACGAGGTCTTCGTCGACTTCCGGCTGATCGACCTGCACCTGCGGCTCGGCGACACCGCCGTGGCCGCGGAGCTGATCGCCGCGACGCGGGAGCGGGTGCAGCGCGCGCCGTCGCCCGAGAACACGCTGCTGCTCGACACTCGCGAGGCCGGGTTCCAGGTGCGGCTCGGCGACCTGGCTCGCGCGAGCCAGCTCGTCGAATCGGCCGACGCTGCCCTGTCCGCGCAGACCGTGTTCGACCGCGATCACGGCCAGGCGCTCGTCAACACCGTGCGAGCCCAGCTCTGCCTCGCGCTCGGCGACGCAGCCGGCGCGTCGGCCGCGCTCGCCCGCGCCTATGCCGGGGCCGTCGGCAGCATGGACATGCCGGTCGTGGCTTCGGTCGCGGTCACCGCCGCCGGCCTTTTCGCGCTGCACGGCCGTGACCTCGACGTGGGGCTGGTGCTCGGCGCCGCCGCCCGCCTCCGCGGTGCCCACGACCCCACCGATCCCCAGGTCCAGGCCTTGAGCGAGCACGCTGTTTCGGCGCTCGGCACGGAAGCCTTCGATGCGGCGTACGAGCAGGGCTGGGGGCTTTTGACGGCGGAGGCGCTGCGGTCGACCGACACCGCCTTCCGAACCCTCCAGTCCATCGACTTCTCCGCCCGGCCAAGGCGAAAGGTCTGAGCCGGCCCTCACTCCATTGGCCCCTCGAGAGTCAACCAAGCGTTTGCTAGGTTTGCCCGCATGATAGCCACGGTTGTCTGGGGCACAGGCAACGTCGGCCGCGCGGCGATCCGGGCCGTGCAGGCCCATCCGGCGCTGGAACTGACCGCGGTGCTGGTGCACGATCCCGCCAAGGTCGGCCGGGACGCCGGCGAGCTGGCCGGCCTGGACGTCGAGCTGGGCGTCAGGGCGACCGACGACGTCAACGCGGTGCTGGCGGCCAAGCCGCGGGCCGTGGTGTACGCGGCCTCGGGCGACATCCGCGGCATGGAGGCGCTGGCCGACCTGGTCCGGGCGGTCGAGTGCGGCGCGGTGGTCGTCTCCCCCTCGCTGTATCCGCTCTACGACTATCGCAACGCGCCGCCGGAACTGTTGGACCCGGTGCAGGCGGCGGTGGAGTCGGGCGGCGGCTCGCTGTTCGTCTCCGGCGTCGACCCGGGCTGGGGCAACGACGTGCTGCCGCTGCTGATCAGCGGCCTGGCCAGCACCATCGACGTGATCCGCTGCCAGGAGATCTTCGACTACTCGACCTACGAGCAGCCGGACTCGGTGCGCTACCTGGTCGGCATGGGCCAGCCGATGGACTACCAGGCGCCGATGCTGATCGCCACCGTGCCGACCATGGTGTGGGGCGGCCAGGTCCGGATGATCGCCCGCGAACTCGGCGTCGAGCTGGACGAGATCCGCGAGACCATGGACCGCCGTCCGCTGGAGACCACCGTGACCACGCGGACCATGGGCCAGTTCGAGGCCGGCACCCAGGGCGCGGTGCGGTTCGAGGTGCAGGGCATCGTCGACGGCGAGGCCCGCATCGTCATCGAGCACGTCACCCGGATCCACTCCTCCTGCGCCCCGGACTGGCCGCAGCCGCCCAGCGGCGACGGCGCGCACCGGGTGATCATCGAGGGCCGGCCGCGCATCGAGGTCACCGTGGAGGCGACCGACGAGAGCGAGAACCGCTCCGCCGGCGGCAACGCCACCGCGGTCGGCCGGCTGGTCAACGCCATCGACTGGCTCGCGCAGGCCAAGCCCGGACTGTACGACGCGCTCGACGTCCCGTTGCGACCGGCGATCGGCAAGTTGGGCCGCCACTGACTGTCCTGGAGGGACAATCACGATGAACATCGACATCCCGGCGGGCAAGGACGCGATCGGCTACGTGTGGGGCGAGATGGTGCCGGGCATCGGCACCGCCGCGGCCAACTTCTCGCTGTCGGTGTACCAGCACACCACGTTGGGGCTGCGCGAGTTCGAGGCCGCGCGGCTGCGGATCGCCCAGCTCAACGGGTGTCTGTTCTGCCTGGACTGGCGGACCGACCGGGACGGCGTGAAGGTCGAGGAGGAGTTCGCCGACGCGGTGCTGAACTGGCGCGCCACCGAGCGGTTCGACGAGCGCACCCGGCTGGCCGCCGAGTACGCCGAGCGGTACGCGGTGGACCACCACAACCTCGACGAGGAGTTCTGGACGCGGATGTCCGAGCACTACAGCCAGCGGGAGATCGTCGAGCTGAGCATGAGCATCGGCGCCTGGCTGGCCTTCGGGCGGCTCAACCACGTGCTGGGCATCGACGCGGTGTGCGTGCTGCCGGGGCACTGAGCCCGGCCCCGGCAGCCGCCGCTACAGGTCGGTGGCGATGATCTTCTCGATGTTGCGTTCGGCCAGCGCGGTGATCGTGACGAAGGGATTCACGCTGGTGTTGCCCGGGATCAGCGAGCCGTCGATGGCGTACAGGCCGGGATAGCCGTTGAGGCGCCCGTAGTTGTCGGTGGCCCGGCCCAGCACCGCGCCGCCGAGCGGGTGGTAGGTGAGGTGGTCGCCCCAGATCTTGTTGGTCCCGAACAGATCCGAGCGGTAGACCGTGGCCTCCTTGGCGTTGATCTTGTCGAAGATGGACTTGGCCATGTCGATGGACGGCTGCTTCCACGCCGTCTGCCAGGACAGGTCGACCTTGCTGGTGGTCGGGTTCCAGGAGAACTCGGCCCGGTTGGGGTTCTTGGTGATGGACAGGTAGAACGAGGCGTAGGTCTCGATGCCGGTCGGCAGCGGGGCCACCTCGGCGAACGCGCCGCCGGCGGCCCAGTTGTCGATGCCACCACAGGGAATCGAGGACTGCACCGCGCCGGTCGCGTCCCACCACCAGTTGGCCCGACCGACCATCACGTTGCCGTTGTCGCCCCAGCCCTTGCCGACCTCCGAGCTCAGGTTGGGCAGCTTTCCGGTGGCCTTCAACATGGTCAGCAGCTTGCTGGTGCCGACACTGCCGGCCGCGAAGAACACCCGGTCCGCGGTGACCGACTTGGTGGTCGTGGCGTCGCCGTTGGTGTTGAGCTGGTCGATCAGGACCGTGTAACCGCCGCCCGCGGCCGGCGACACCGAGGTCACCTTGTGCAGGGTGGAGATGGTCACCCGGCCGGTGGCCATCAGCCTTGGCACGTAGGTCTTCTGCAGCGACTTCTTGCCGTAGTTGTTGCCGTAGAGGATCTCGCCGGCCACCGCCGACTGCGGCACGGTGCCCGCGGCCTCCTGCTTCATGTAGTCCCAGTCGTACACGTCCGGCACGAACACGAAGGGAAAACCGGACCGCTGCGCCTGTTTGCGGCCGACCCGGGCGAACTGGTAGCAGTCCACCGTGTCGAACCAGGCCGGGTCGACCAGGCCGACGCCGAGCTCGGAGTTGGCCCTGGGGTAGTAGGTGTTGTACATCTCGTCCGGGTTGACCGTCGGCAGGATGGCGCCGAAGTTCTCCCGTTTGGGCGTGACCGCCATGCCACCGTTGACCAGCGAGCCGCCGCCGAGGCCACGGCCCTGGTACACGATGATGCCGTCGAACTCCTCGGCGTCCAGGATCCCGGTGTAGCGCGGGATGTCCTTGTCGATGGGGAAGCCGAGGAAGTTGCTCAGCGGCTGCTTCGTCCTGGTGCGCAACCAGTACGACCGCTGGTCGGGGCTTTTGGTGTTGGCGAAGACCTTGCCGTCGGAGCCGGGGGTGTCCCAGGCCATGCCCATCTCGACCATCTGCACGTCGACGCCGGCCTGGGCCAGCCGCAACGCCGCCACACAGCCGCCGTACCCGGTGCCGATGACCAGCACCGGCACGTGCGCGCCGGACTGGATGGGACCGGTCGCCGCCTTCGCGGTGGCGGCGAAGGCGGTGCCGCCGCCCAGCGCCACCGCCCCCAAGATAGAACCCGTTCCAGCTATGAACGCTCGGCGGGAGAATTGACCAGAGGTGTTGGTACACACAGAATCTTTGTCCATGTGATCTTCCTCACCGTTGAGGGATTAGAACAAGTTATACTTTTCAATCCCTCAACAGTCACTACTTACCGATGAGTAACTTCCGGCCGGGTCAATGTAAGGTCCACAATGGATGGTCAAGAAGGGGCGTCCGTTGTCCAGCGCGGACAACGACTCGGCCCATCGGCCGCATTACTCCACAAAGGATCAAATACTGCGAAATGGTGTAGCGCCAGGAAAAGTCACCAAGCGCTTACCTGAAACGCCGCCGGTCAGCCGAGAACGGCGCGGGTGAGCGTGGTCGCGGTGCGCACCAGGCTGGTGATCGCGGCCTCGGGGGCCATGCCCCGCAGATCGGTGAGCGAGAACAGGGCCTCGGCGCTGACCACGACGGCGAGGTCGTTCTTGAGCTGGGCCAATGCCTGCGGGTCGCGGCCGCCGAGAGTGCCGGCCAGCGGGGCCAGCGCGTAGTCGATCAGCCCGAAGCGCATGCCGGGACGGGCGCCGGCCTGCTCGGGACGGACGATGGTGGCGGCGATCATCGCGCGCACCACGCCCTGGCGGGCCTGCACGTGCCGGAGCAGGAACTCGGTGGCGGCGGCGATCCGCTCGACCGGGTCGACCGAGTCGGCGACGTCGGCCAGCGCCTGCTCGGGGCTGGGGATCTGGTCGGCGATGGCCTCACGCAGCAGCGAGGCGAGGTCCGGGAAGTAGCGGTACGCGGTCGCCTCCGAGACCAGCGCGGCCCTGGCCACCTCCGGCATCGTCACCTCGCGGCCGGTGGCGCTGAGCTCGGCGGCCGCCCGCACGATGGCGGTGCGGGTGCGGGTCTTCTGGTTGACCCGGCCGGAGGCGGTCTGCATACGCATCAGTCTACCTCACTCATGAGAGAGCACTTGCGTCTGACAGCGAGTGCCACCTAGCCTCGTGAGAGTCAATTCTCACGAAGGAGACAGTGCCGTGAACGACGTCTCGATCACCGGCCCGGACGGCGGCGAGGTCATCGAACTGGGCCCGGCCCGGATGCGGATCATGGAGGACGGCAGCGTCACCGAGCACCGGCTCGGCATCGGCGAGATCACCCTCGCGCCGCACAGCGCCGGGCCGCCGCAGCACCGGCACGCCCAGCACGACGAGGGGTTCTACGTGGTGTCCGGCCTGGTCCGGTTCACCGTCGGCGACCAGGACCACGACGCGCCCAAGGGCACCCTGGTCATGGTGCCGCCGGGCGTGCCGCACACCTTCGCCAACCCCGGCGACGAGCCGGCGGTCATGCTCAACACCTTCACACCGGACCTGTACGTGCAGTACTTCCGGGATCTGCGGGACGTCATCGCCGCCGACGGCGAACTGACGCCCGCCACGACCGTGGAGGTGATGGCGCGGTACGCCACCACCCCCGCGCCCTAGAGTTCCTTCACGAACTCCTCGATCGAGGCGGCCGTCAGCGCGGCCGCCTCGATGTGCGGGAAGTGCCCGGCACCGGGCGCCAGCACGAAGCGGCCCCGGGGAAACGCCTGCGCGTACGACCGCCCGTAGTCGACGGTCGCGATGCCGTCCTGCTCGCCCCAGACCACCAGCACCGGCGCGTCGACCCGGCGCAACCGGTGGCGCAGCTTCGGGTCGTACATGAACGGCTCCCCCGCGTACACCGCCAGCGTCCGCTGGTTGGCCAGGCCCGCCGCCCGCTGCTCGTCGGTCAGCGTCGACGGGTCCAGGCGCAGCGCCGGGTTCACGAAGGCCAGCTCGCCGAGCTGGGCCGGGTTCAGGTCACGGGTGTCGGTCAGCCGGCCCTCGGCCGGGTCGATGCCCACGGCGTTGAGCAGCACCACTCCCCCGATGCGACCCCTCGTGTCGCGGGTGGCCATCTCGGCCGCGATCCAACCCCCGATCGAGCTGCCGACAACCAGCACCCGGTCGAGTTTCAGCAGGTCAAGCAGGTCGAGGTAGGCCACGGCGAGGTCCGGGACGCTGTCGAACCAGTCCGGCCGGGGCTGCCCGTCGAAGCCGGGGTGCGTCGGCGTCAGCACGGTCGACTCGCCCGGCAACAGGCCCGCTAATCCCTGCACCGACCTCGGGCCCGCGCCGCCGTGCAGCACCAGGACCGGCTGACCGGTCCCGTCCCGCTGGTCCACCGTCACCGTGAGGCCGTCGCCCAGATCGAACGTCATGACGAGCTCCTTCGTAAGAGTTGACTCTCACGAGCTTAGAGGCGAGCCCTCTCTTCGTGCAAGTTGACTCTCACGAAGCTCGGGCGGGCCGGTTGGCTGTCGAGCCCACCGACGAGTGAAAATCACCGCCGTGGAGATCGCGGCGGAAATTGTTGCTTTGGTGGTGGCGGTGCTGGCCGTCACCGCCGTCGCGCGGCGGCTGGACTGGTCGGCGCCGCTGTGCCTGATCGTGGTCGGTGTCGCCGCCTCGTTCGTGCCGGGTGTGCCGGACTACCAGCTGGACCCCCAGGTGGTGCTGGTCGGCCTGCTGCCGCCGCTGCTGTACTCGACGGCGATCCAGACCTCGCTGCTCGACTTCCGCCGGCTGCGCGGCCCCATCGCCGTGCTGTCGGTCGGCCTGGTGCTGTTCAGCACCGCCGGTGTCGGCCTGGTCGCGTGGCTGGTGATCCCCGGCCTGCCGCTCGCCGCCGGCTTCGCGCTCGGCGCCGTGGTGGCGCCGCCCGACGCCGTCGCCGCGACCGCCGTGGCCCGGCGGGTGGCCATGCCGCGCAAGCTGGTGCGGCTGCTGGAGGGCGAGAGCCTGTTCAACGACGCGGCGGCGCTGGTCGCGCTGAGCACCAGCATCGCGGCGATCACCAGCACGATCTCGTTTTGGCACGTCGGCCTGGACTTCGTGCGGGCCGCCGCCGGCGGCGCGGTGGCCGGCATCGTCGTCGGCTACGTGGCCTCGGTCATCCGGCTCAAGCTCCAGGAGACGGTCGCCGACACCGCCCTGTCGTTCGCCGTGCCGTTCGTGGCGTACCTGCTGGGCGAGGCGATTGAAGGCTCCGGGGTGCTCGCGGTCGTGATCGCCGGCCTGATCATGGGCCACCGGTCGCCGCGGGTGCTGTCCGGCGCGGCCAGGACCGCCAGCCGGCACAACTGGCAGACCGTGGCGTACCTGCTGGAGAACGCCGTCTTCCTGCTGATCGGCCTCCAGTTGCGGCGGATCCTGACCGAGGTCGGGCAGAGCGGTCTGTCCGTCCCCATGCTCATCCTGATCTGCGCCGCCGTGCTGGCCGCGACCATCCTCACCCGGCTGGTCTGGCTGTTCGTCATCGCCGTCTGGAAGCGGATCACGCGGGCGCTCGGGTTCAAGAAGAAGCACAAGGCGTGGCCGTGGCGGTATTCCGTGGTCATCGGCTGGGCCGGCATGCGCGGCGTCGTGACGCTCGCCGCCGCCTTCATCCTGCCCGACACGCCGGAACGGGTCGTGCTGGTGCTCGCCGCCTTCGTCGTCGTGGCCGGCACGCTGCTGGTCCAGGGCACCACCCTGCCCATGCTCGTCCGCCGGATGGGCCTGCCCGGGCCCGATCCCGCGCAGGATGCCTTGCAGGAAGCCGCTTTGCTGCACGACATGGTCCGCGTCGCCCTGGTGCGACTGGACGAGATCAGCACCGAGAACGACCCGCCCGAGGTCGTCCAGCGGCTGCGGGAGCGCCTCCAGGGCCGTACCGACGCCGCTTGGGAGCAGTTGGGGCGGCAGTCCGCGCTGAACGAAACCCCCAGCGACGCCTACCGACGGCTACGCCTCGATCTGCTCCAGGTCGAACGCGAGCATTGCCTGAAGGCCCGCGACAACGGCTCCGCCGACGACGTCGTGCTGCGCCGCGTCCTGGAACGCCTCGACATCGAGGAGTCCATGCTCGACCGCGACGACGACGAGCCCTCGCAGGACGACCGCGAGCTCCGGGCCCCCGCGTCCCTCGCCGAGGCGTGCAAGCACCTCGCCCACGAATGGCGTGACATCCCACCCAGCAGCCAGGACAGCTGCGCCGCCTGCCTCGAGGAGGGGCTCACCTGGGTGCACCTGCGGATGTGCTTGAAGTGCGGCAACGTCGCCTGCTGCGACTCGTCCGTCGGCAAGCACTCCGACCAGCACTTCCGGGACACCCGCCACCCCGTGATGCGCAGCTACGAGCCCGGCGAGAGCTGGCGCTGGTGCTTCGTCGACAAGCAGCTGGGGTGAGCAACCACCCGCCGGCCGCCTGGCTCGCCGACTGGCGCCAGGCCGTCAACGCCGCAGCTGACGCATTGCTGGCCGGTTTCGCGGAACGCTTCGGCTACCCGGCCGGTGAGAATGCCGTTGGCGAGCCCGACCTCGCCGCGGCCGAGCAACTCGCCGCACACCCCGCGGCTTCCCCACTTGTACCGACACATCGGCGGGGCCGTGCTCTCCGACGTCGGCAACGCGTACTTCATCCACACCGCCGCACATGTTCTGTCTGACCTGGCCGAAAGCGGTCCGATTCCGCTCGGCGCGGCCGGGCCGGGCGCGTTCTTCGCCTCCGACGGCGGTGGCATCCACTTCGCCATCGCCGCCGATGGCACGATCCACCGCTCGGTCGCCGCCAGCCGGGACAGCGACTTCCACCCGGTCGCCGACGATCTCCAGGACTTCCTCGACCAGGTCCGCCACGCCGTCGTTGGGTT
Source organism: Kutzneria sp. (assembly GCA_035492655.1). GTDB lineage: Bacteria > Actinomycetota > Actinomycetes > Mycobacteriales > Pseudonocardiaceae > Kutzneria. The sequence continues at coordinate 21,381 of DATJJB010000340.1, forward strand.
CGTGCGGACCGGCCAGCCTGGCGACCTGTGACCACTGCCCTGTCGAGCACCGGCCAGCTGAGACCCAGAACTACCAGGGCCGGCGTGACGGCGTTGACCTTGGCGTCGGCCAGTGCCGGGTCGGCCCGGAAAGCGTTGGCGTACTTGAGGGTGAGCATCGAGACGGCGGCCTTGCGGCTGAGCGTGCCGCGTTGTTCACGAGGAAGTCGAGCCGGCCGTGCTCGGCCCGCGGGAACTCGGCCGCCTCGCGTACGGACGCGTCGTCGGTTACGTCGATCTCCAACGGATGCACGACGATCCCCTGCGCGGCGAGTCGGGCCGCGGCCTCGACGCCGCGGGACAGGACACGACTGCCCAGGTGAACGGTCATGCCGAGCTGGGCGAGCTGCTGGGCGGTGGCCAGGCCGACGCCCTTGTTGGCCCCGGTGACCAGGGCTGCCCTCGCGACGGCCCAAGCGTGCGGACGCCCGGCGCAACTTCCACCTCCAGGAGGTCGACGACCTGTGCCGGGCGGCCGGCGATCTCGATGCCCTGCCGCCCTGGGAGGCGCTGGCGCGGTGGCTGCGCCGGTTCATCGACTACATCGTGGCCAAGCAGGCCCTGGCCGACGGCCTCAACCGCGCCGGCGACCGGTTCCAGGCTTCGAGGGCGGCGCTGTACGCGGCCGGCACGCCGCTGCTGGTGCGGGCCCAAGAGGCCGGGGTGGCCAACCCGGACCCGTCCATGGAGGACGTGCGGATGCTCGTCGCGGCGGTCAGCACGGTGCAGTTCATGGACGACGAGCAGCGGGAACGGGTGCTGCGCCTGGCGCTGGCGGGGCTGCGCGCCTGTTGAGAACCAGCAGTACCAGCATCAGCTCGTTCTGGCGGCCCAACCGGAACTCGGTGATGCTGACGGCGTACACGCACTGACGGGAGAACGATGAGCCGCAGGGGGAACGGCCGGCGCACGGCCCTGGTGACCGGTGCGAACCGGGGTATCGGACTGGAAGTGTGCCGCCAGCTGGCGGCGGCCGGGCTGGACATCGTGTTGACGGCGCGGGACGAGCGGCGCGGTCAGGCGGCGCTGAATGACGTCGGTGGACCCGCTCGGGCCGAGCAGATGGACGTCACCGACGCGGACAGCGTGCGGGACTGCGCGGCCCGCTTGGCGGCGGACGGCGTCGAGATCGACGTGCTGGTGAACAATGCCGGCACCTATCCGACGATGTCGTTCTTCGACGTCAGCGAGGCCGTGTTCAAGGAATCGTTGGAAATCAACATGATGGGCGCTTTCCGCACCACGAAGGCGTTCGTGCCGGGCATGATCGATCGCGGTTACGGGCGCGTGGTCAACATATCCTCGGGCGCCGGGGCGATGACCGAAAGCGTGCCGTATCCACCGGCCTACGGCATCGCCAAGGCGGCGCTGAACGCGTTGACCCTGGTCGTGTCGGCGGCGGTTCCCCGTGGTGTCAAGGTGAACGCGGTGTGCCCGGGCTGGGTGCGGACGCGGATGGGCGGCCGCGGCGCGCCGGTGAGTGTGGCGGACGGCGCGGACACCGCGGTGTGGCTGGCCACGCTGCCGGACAACGGCCCCAGCGGCGGGTTCTTCCGGGAGCGCAAGCGCATCCCGTGGTGAGTCAGACCGCCTCGCCGCCATGCCGGAACGGGCTGATGCCGCGCCGTGACGGCCCGGCCAGGAACTCCACCAGCTGCGCGACGGGACCGTCGGCCCACGAGTCGAGTTCGTGGCCGTCGCGTAACAGGTCGAACACGTGCCGCAGCGCGCGGTAGTCGGCCGGCGGCATGCCGGATCGCTTCAACCCCACCACGTTCAGCGCACGGTGCGTCGCCGGGCTGCCCTCGACGCCGCAGAACGGCAGCACGTCCCTTGTCACCTTGGACATCGCGCCGACCACGGCCTGCCGGCCGATGCGAACATGCTGCTGCACCATGGACATGGCGCCGATGACAGCCCCGTCGTCGACGGCCACGTGACCGCCCAGCGACACCGCCTGCGACACGACAACGCCGTCGCCCAGCTGGCAGTCGTGGGCCACGTGCACCTGTCCCATGATCACGCAGCCGGCCCCGATCCGGGTCGGCGTCGACGTGGTCGACCGGTGCACGATCGCCGCCTCGCGGATCACCGTGTCCGCACCGATCTCCACCGTGGTCGGGCCGCCGGTGAAGGTCAGGTCCTGCGGATCCCCGCCCAGCACGGCATGCGAGTCCACCCGCACGCCGGCGGCGAGGCGCACACAGCCGTGCACCACCGCGTACGGGCCGATGACAACGTCGTCAGCCAGCTCGGCCTCGGGCGCGACGACGGCCGACGGATGAACATGCACCAACAACCCCACCCCCGGCGGCCATCATCGCATGCTCAGTCGCGCAGCAGTCCGGACATCACCATGGTGGCCAACGAGTCCGCGATCGCGCTGCGTTCCCGCTCGCTCACCGCGGGCTCACCGAAGCGGCGGGCCAGCGGGCCCTGCGTCATGGTCGCGATCGGCCCGGTGACCAGGGAGTACAACTGGAACAGTGACACCGGCCGCATCCGGCCCGCCACAACGAGTTCGTCCACCGACGGCGCGCACAGCTCCAGCACCGGCGTGAGGAAGCGCTCGTACAGATAGTCCAGTCGGGCGGAATCCCTTGTCCCTTCGTACGCCATCAGCCGGCTCAGCTGCGGGGTGCGCACGGCGATCTGGTAGAACCGCCGCACGATCGCCGCGAGCCGCTCGGCCGGATCCTCGAAGTGCTTGAGCAGCACGGGATCCAGCTGCCGGCGCGACTCGGTCAGGGCGAAGTCGACCGCGGCTTCCCAGAACGCGTTCTTGGAGCCGTAGCGGTCGTTGACGAAGTTGTGGCTGACGCCGAGGCGATTGCCCAGCTCCCGCACGGAAGTCGCCTCGTAGCCGAGCTCGGCGAACGCGTCGAGGCCGCGGCGCAGTATCTCCGCCTCGGCCGGCAGCAGCACGGCTCGACGCCGCTGCTCGATGGACATCCGCGTTCCCTTTCCGGTGGTGAGGAACAGATGCAACCACACCGACCGGGGCGCCGGACCGCAACTCGGTTCGAAAACGTCGAAAGAGACGGGTGTACCGATCAACCGGGATTTCGTCCAGGACTCGAGAAAAGTGCGGGCGGCGTGGTCCATTCCGGACCGCCGGCCGCTGTGCCACGCTGGCCGGCATGCGACCCAGCCTGTACGAGCACGCCGGCGGGCAGGCGGCCTTCCTCGCGCTGGCCGCCGCGCACCACCGGCGCTGCCTGGCCGATCCCGAGCTCAACCACCCGTTCTCGCACCCGGGCCAGCATCCGGACCACGTGGCGCGACTGGCCGCCTACTGGGCGGAGGTGCTCGGCGGGCCGCCGACGTACTCCACGACGGCCGGCGACCAGTCCGCGCTGCTGCGGATGCACGCCCACAACGGCATCGGCATGCACGATCTGGGCCGTCGCTTCGTGGACTGCTTCATGGCGGCGATCGACGACGTGGGAATGCCCGATGATCCGGAGTTCCGCGCGGCGATGCGGGCCTACATGCGGTGGGCGGTCAGCGATGTCCTGATCTACGCCCCGACCGGCAGCGTCGTGCCGGCCGATGCGCCGATGCCGCGCTGGACCTGGTCCGGACTTTCGGCGGATTGACACGACAGGCAACCCGACACGTCCGAAATACCCGACTTTCGGCCGTGTCCGGGCCGATGTGACTACTCCTACCTTGGGCGCACACCATCCGCTCGTGGCGTACCGGAAACCCTGACACCGCAACCCGGTCCGCCACCAGTACCCCTGTGGAGGCGTGCCCTTGAAGATCAGCAGGCTTACTGCCATCGCGGCGATGGCCCTGGCGCTGCTCAGCGCCACGACCGTGCCGGCCCAGGCCGCCAGCACGCCGGACATCGTCGGCGGCACCACCGTCGGCACCGCCCCGTCCTGGGCCGCCGCCGTCGGCGACAGCTCCGGCATGTGGTGCAGCGGCGAGCTCGTCGCCAGCCAGTGGGTGCTCACCGCGGCCCACTGCGACGGCGCCACCCAGATCCGCATCGGCTCGAAGAACCTGAACAGCGGCGGCACGCTGGTCAAGACCTCGAAGTGGGTGCGCAACCCCAAGTACAACGGCAGCGGCTACGACTTCTCGCTGTACAAGCTGGCCTCCCCGGTCAGCCAGACGCCGATCCAGATCGCCAGCACCTCGCCGGCGGTCGGCACCGCGGTCACGCTGTACGGCTTCGGCCAGACCTGCGGTACCCCCAGCTGCGGCCCGATGAGCTCGACGCTGCGTCAGCTGTCCACCAAGGTGGCCACCGACAGCAGCTGTGGCGGCATCACCGGCAGCGTCGAGCTGTGCTTCGCCACGACCGTGTCGGGCAGCGACTGCTACGGCGACTCCGGCGGCCCGGCCGTGGTCAACGGCATGCTGGTCGGCAGCGACAGCCGTGGCGCGGACGGCCCCGGCGCCGACACCTGCGGCCGGACCAAGTCCATCTACGGCGACGCGACGGCGAGCGTCATCGCCTCGTGGGTGCGGTCGACCATCGCGGCCGGCTAGTTTCCGAGGCCACGAAAGCCGCTGTGGTTGCGCTTCGCGCAACCACAGCGGCTTTCGCCTCACTCGTGCTTGTCGGCCACGGTCGCCAGCCGGCTGTAGTGCGCGTGCCACTCCAGCTCGTCGCGCGGCGGCAGGAAGTCCTGGCCCTTGCGCAGGCCGGCCGCCCCGTCGATCAGCTCACGCACGATGTCGGCATGGCCCAGGTGGCGCTGGGTTTCCGCGAGGACGTGGGCCAGCACGCGGTGCAGCGTCCCCTGCTTCTCCGGCCACCACACGATCGTGCCGACGGCGTCGAGGTCCAGCTCGGCGATCGTGGCGTCGGCATGCCGCCACGCCTCCCGGTAGCACCCGACGATGTACTCGCGGGACTCGTCCTCGGCCGCCCACAGGTCGATGTTGGGTTCCAGGTCCGGCCGCAGCCACGGAACGGGGTTCACCGGGGGCCGGTCGAACACGATCCCGAGGTACAGCAGCTCGACCGTGGTGAGGTGTTTGACAAGTCCGAGCAGGTTTGTCCCGGTGGGTGTGAGCGGCCGCCGGACATCACGTTCGCCCAGGTCATCGAGCTTCCACAGGAGACAAGCGCGGGCGTCCCGCAGGTAGTGCTGTAGATCTTCCTTCACGGCCGTTCCTCTCGTGTCGAACGCGGTCGAGAAGTAAGACCGGCCGGCTCCGGCAGAATCATCGGCGTGAGCGAAGTCCCGCTGTTCGACCCCGATCTCGCCGCCGCCCGCGGCGGGGACGACGCCGCGTTCACGCGACTTGTCCAGCCGCTGCACGGCGAACTGCACGCGCACTGCTATCGGATGCTCGGCTCGACCCACGACGCCGACGACGCACTCCAGGACGCCTTGTTACGGGCCTGGAAGGGCGTGGCCGGCTTCGAGGGGCGAAGTTCGCTGCGCTCGTGGCTCTACACCGTCGCCACCCGCACCTGCCTCGACCTGGTGGACGCCCGCGCCCGGCGGGCGCTGCCGATGGATCACACCGAGGACACCGCCTGGCTGGGCCCCTATCCGGACGCCCGCTACGAGCAGCGTGAGGCCGTGGAACTGGCGTTCGTCGCCGCGTTGCAGCATTTACCCGGCAATCAGCGGGCGGCACTGCTGCTGTTCGAGGTGCTCGGCTTCTCCGCGGCCGAGATCGCCGACGTGATGGCCACCTCGACGGCGTCGGTGAACAGCGCCTTGCAGCGAGCCCGCGCGATCGTGGCCGACCGGATTCCGGCCGCGAGCCACCAGCGGACGCTGCGCAAGGTCGACGACGCCCGGGTCCGGGAAATCGTCGCGGAATACGCCGGCGCGCTGGAACGCGGTGACGCCGACGCGTTGCTGGCTTTGTTGACCGAAGACGTCACGTGGTCGATGCCGCCGTTGACGCAGTGGTATCGCGGGCTCGAGTCCGTGATGGACTTCGCCGTGCGTGTGCCACTCGGCTCCTGCGGCAGTTGGCGACATCGGACGGTGAGCGCGAACGGCCAACCGGCGGTGGCGTTCTACCTGCGGCACGACGGCGACGGCCCGCATCTGGCCTGGTCGATCACCGTGCTGACGCTGCGGGCGGACCGGATCGCCGAACTGACCTCGTTCCTCGGGGCCGAGCATTTCCCTTTGTTCGACCTGCCGAACACGGTGGCCTGACAACCACCGCCTGACGGTGTCCACACAAGCAACTGATAGACATGACGCTCCGACGTGAGGGGGTAGTCCGGCGTGAACGAGGAAGCCACGCATCCCGACATCAATTGGCGTCGCGTGCGCCGGATCGGGTACATCGTGGTGGCTGTCATCGTCGCGATACCGGTGATCGCGTTCGGCATCACCTATGCCGCGGTGCACGTGCCCGACCCCAAGGTCGTCGCCGACCAGCAGCAGACGGTGACCCTCTACTACGCCGACGGTTCGGTGATGACCACGATCGGCACCGCCTCCGGCGGCACCCGCACCGTCGTCGGCACCGACCAGATCCCGCCCGTCGTGCAGCACGCCGTCGAGGCGGCCGAGGACGAGGGTTACGAGACCAATGTCGGGCAGGGCGGCATCACCACCCAGTTCGTCCGGCTGGCCACCGGCGCGGACGCCCAGTCCCTGCCGGCGCAGTGGGTGCAGCTGGTGCGAGCGATCAAGCTCACCGAGCAGCACAGCAAGGCCGAGGTGCTCACCGGCTATCTCAACCTGGTCTACCTCGGCCGCGGCGCGTACGGCATCCAGGCCGCCGCGCAGGCCTACTTCGCCAAGGACGTCGGCAAGCTCGACACCTCCGAGGCGGCGTTCCTGGCCGGTCTCATCGACCAGCCGTCCCGCAGCGAGGACGACAAGTGGACCGAGCAGCAGTGGACGCACACCCTCGACCGGATGGTGGCCAACGGCTGGCTCGACCAGCACGCGCGGGCCGACTTCACCAAGCCGCCCAAGCCGATCAGCCCCGACTCGGGCTCAATGCCGCCGGCCCGCGCGCTCATCGCGCGGCAGGTGCTGGCCGAGGCCAAGGAGAAGGGGTTCGACGAGGACGCGCTGCGGCACATCGGGGCCCAGGTGCACACCACCATCGACCCCAAGGCCCAAGGCCTGGCCGAGGACGCGGCGCATTCCCTCCGGTCGGCCGACCCCGACGTGGGCGACGCGCTGGTGGCGATCAGCCCGGCCACCGGGGCCATCGTGTCCTGGTTCGGCGGTGACAACCAGTCGCTGCCCGACGCCGCCGACACCGCCGCCCAGCCCGGCCTCACCTTCCAGCCGCTGGTGCTGCTGGCCGCGGTGCGGAGCAACCCGGCGATCACCCTGGCCAGCCAGTACAACGGCGCCGCGCCGGTGAAGGTCGGCGGCCTCGCGGTCAACAACTTCGGCGGCGTCAACTGCGGCGAGCAGTGCACCGTCGGCGACGCCATGAAGAACAACACCAACACCGTCTTCTACAAGATGACCGACGACATCGGCCCCAGCAAGGTGCGGGAGACCGCCTTCAAGGCCGGCATTGCCACCACCCAGACCATCGGGGGCAGGAACGGCCCGGCGCTGACCTCCAGCGACGGCAAGCAGACCGCCGACATCATCGGCTCGGGCGGCTACCCCGTCCGGCCCCGTGACATGGCGCAGGCCTACGCGACGCTGGCCACCGGCGGCAAGTACGTGCCGGCGCACTTCATCACCAGCATCAACGACACCCACGGCAACACGGTCTTCGACCACGTGGCCGACCCGGCGGGCACGCCCCAGCAGGTGTTCGAGCCGGCCCAGACCCAGCTGGTCACCCAGTCCCTGCTCACCGGGCCCGGACTGGAGGGCGGCCGCCCGGTGGCGGCCAAGGCCGGCGCCACCCAGTTCCTCGACTCCGCCGACAACTCCGACGCCTGGGCCGTCGGCTACACGCCCCAGCTGGTCACCGCGGTCTGGCTGGGCCACCGCAAGGACCTCGCCCCCATGAAGGAGGGCGTGGCCGTCCCGACCGGGATCTGGCAGCAGTACATGAACTCCTACCTGAAGGACAAGCCGACCATCCAGTTCTAACGCCACCAGGGGCGGTGCCGCTGCGCGGCCACCACGCCGGCCGGCGCCACCAACTCCATCAGCCTGGGCGTCACGTGCTTGAGGTGCTCGCCCACCCACAGGGCCGTGGACAGGTCCGGCACCGTGGTCCCGTTCGGCAGCACGGGTTCCCGCAGTTGTGGGGGCGCGAGCATGGGCACGCCGCTGTGATCGGCGCGGTCCAGCCGTGAGGCGAGGTGGTCGAACCAGGCCGCCACCTGGCCCGCGTGCTCACCGAGCAGCTGACGCAGCGGATCCGGCTCCCCCGGGGCGGCCGGCAGGCCGGCCAGCGAGTGGGCGGTGAGCCGGGCTCGGAGGGCGCCGGCGACCAGCCGCCAGAGGTCCTCCTTCGGCACCCGCTTGGTGCCCTGCTCGGCCAGGAAACCGCGCAGCGCCTCGTCGAGGCGGCTGCCGGCGGCGATCGCGGCCGAGGCGGCCGGCGCTTCCGGGCGCAGGCCAAGGGCCCAGTGGGCGGCGTCAGAGAGATAGACGCCGCCGGTGCGGAAGGCGTCGGCCAGGTCGTCGGCGACCAGCGACCCGGCGCCGCGCGGCCAGAACAGGACGCCGACGGCGAAGCTGACCGCGCAGCCGATGGCCACGTCCTCGATCCGCACCACGCCGATTTCCCAGCCAGCCGGCACGAGGAGGTTGAACAGGACACAGACGACAACCGTGAACGCGGCCTGACCGGCGGCGAAAGGCAGCACGCCGGGTGCGTAGGCGGCGACGAGCACGGCCAGCGGGAGCGCCGTCCACAGGGCGGCGGTGCTGGAGCCGATGGCCAGTAGCAGCGCGGCGCCGATGACGAAGCCGACCACGGTGCCGAGCAGCGCCCGCAGCACCGTGGAGCCGGTGGACGCGGCGTTGGTGCGCAGCACCGACAGCGTGCCGAGCACGACCCAGAAGCCGTGCTCCACGCCGGTGAGGTCGGCGACGGCGACCGCCGCGGCCAGCGCGATGGCGCCTCGCGCGCTGTTGAGGAACCACACCGACCTCAGGTTGGCGTGCCGTGACACCGCGTTGGCGATGGTCGTCACGCCGGCCAGGCGGCTCTCGCCGCGGGTGGGATCCGCGCCGGCGGGATCGGTGCCGTACCAGCGGCGGCGGCCGTTCGAGACGATCGCCGGGTCCGCCTGGTGCGCGGCGATCAGGGCATCGGCCAGGGCCGTGTGCGCGGCCACGGCCGCGGCGCGGGCGTGGAACGACAGGTGCACCGCCGCCCCGAACTCGGCGCTGTCGCTGCGTAGCCGTCGGAGGTGCTCGACGCTCTCGGCCAGACTGCGCTCCAGGCAGTCCAGCTGGGGCGTGGTCGGCTCGTCGGTCAGCAGGGCGGCGACGTCCCGGAGCACGGCCGCCGTGTCCGCCAGCAGGCGGCGCTCGACCTCGTCGATGTGGGTGAGGTCGTCGTACTCGCGGAGGCTGTCGCAGATCACCGACGTGCACCACTCCAGCAGCCCGACCAGGCTGTCCAGCGCCTGGTCGGCGGCGGCCAGGCCGGTCGGCCGGTAGGGCGTGGAGGTGAACGTGGTGAGCAGGTTGTGCTTGCAGTCCAGCGAGTGCTGCCGGTACTTCGGGTCGCGGTCGCCGGCCAGGGCGGCTGACAGCTGGTCGGCCAGCGCTCGGGCGTTGCGGGCCACGGCCAGTCGCAGCTGCGCGCCGGGCGGCTTGGGCGACAGCGCCAGCACGGCCAGCGTGCCCACGACCGACGCCAGCCACCAGCCGGCCAGGCGCTCGGGCAGCATGGCCATGGTGCCGGGCGAGGCCGCCGGCAGCACGTAGGCCAGCAGTGCCGCCGCGCTGCCCGAGGCCGCGTTGGGGCCGCCGACCTGTGCGAACAGCACCACGAACACCACCGGCAGCGTGACCACGGTGGCCACCACGACCGACCCGTTCACCGCGGTGCCGATGACGATCAGCGCACTGCCGGCCACGGCCAGGCCCAGGTGCGCCACCACCTTGTCCCGTGCCCGGCCGCCGAACGCGGCCAGCACCAGCGTGGCGAAGCCGCCGAACGCCGCGAACGTCGCCACCTGGAGGTCGCCCAGCACGCCGTAGCAGAACGCGAACAGGCCCGGCACCACCACCGTGGCCCGCACCGCCCGCAATGCCGCCGGGGTCGACCACAGGCCCTGCAAGCTGGTCATTGCGCGAGCATATTTGCCGGCCCGCCGCCGCGGCACATCCATTCCACCGTCCGTCGACCGGGCACGGCGGGCCGGTAGGCGATCGGTCGGGCCGATGTTTTGCCCCATGCGGCCTTGTTCCAACGCACGGGCCGGGTGCGCGGGCCGGGCGATGGAAGACTGTCCGGGCTTCAGCTGAGAGTTCACTACCGCTGATGGGGGCGCCACGATGACCACTCCGCTGGAGATGTCCCGCGACCGCTTCGACCCCTCGCCCGGCCTGCGCGAGGTGGCCGCCCGGCCCGGTCTGCCCCGCATCACCTCACTGTTCGGCCCGGCCCGGCTGGCCGTCCGGCACGAGGACGTGCGCGCCGTCTACGGCAATTCCGTCGAGTTCAGCAACGGCGCCCAGTCGCGCTTGCAGGGCAGCGAGGACGTCGGCTTCATCCTCGGCTACGACCCGCCCGCGCACACCCGTCTGCGCCGAATGCTCAGTCCCGAGTTCACCGTGCGCCGCATGCGGGCGATGCGCCCCCGCATCGAGGAGATCGTCGACGACGCCCTGTCGGCCATGGCCGCGGCCGGTCCCGGCGTCGATCTGGTGGCCGAGTTCGCGCTGCCGGTGCCGTCGCTGGTCATCTGCGAGCTGCTGGGCGTGCCCTACGCGGACCGGGCCGCGTTCCAGAGCCTGACCAGCCGCCAGCTGGACTTCGCCGTGCCGCTCGAGGAGCGCATGCGGGCCGGCGAGGAGATGGGCCGGTACCTGGCCGAGCTCGTCCGGCAGCACCAGCAGGCGCCGGGCGAGGACCTGATCGGCGCATTGATCACCCAGCACGGCGACGACCTGTCCTTCGCCGAGCTCGTCGGCCTGGCCAGCATGCTGCTGATCGGCGGGCACGAGACCACGTCCAACATGCTCGGCCTCGGTTCGTTGCTGCTGCTGGAGAATCCCGACCAGCTCGCCCTCATGCGGGACGATCCCACAGTGATCGACGGCGGTGTCGAGGAGCTGCTGCGCTACCTGTCCGTGGTGCACTTCGGCCTGCCGCGAGAGGTCGTCACCGAGCTCACCGTCGGCGGCGACCGGCTTTCCGTCGGCGAACTCGTGGTGTGCTCGATCATCCTGGCCAACCGCGACCTGCCGGACGGCGAGCGCTTCGACGTCACCCGCAAGCCGTCGCCGCATCTCGCCTTCGGCCACGGCATCCACCACTGCGTCGGCGCTCCGTTGGCCCGGCTGGAGATGGCCGTCGCGTTCCCGGCCCTGCTCCGCCGCTTCCCCACGCTGCGGTTGGCCGTGCCGTCGTCGGAGATCGCCTTCCGCACCACCAGCCCGGTCTACGGCGTGGAGAGCCTGCCCGTCGCCTGGTGAGCCAGCCAGGTCCGGGACCGCCGGTTCATCGCCTCGTAGCCGTCGGCCCACAACCGGGCGAAGCCCGGGTGCCCGTCCTCGGCCCGTTTCCGCGTGCTTTCCAGCGCCTGGTCGAGGAATTCGCCCAGCATGTCGATCACCTGCCGCCGCTGGTCGCCGCTGAGACCGTGCACGTCGGCGAATGCCCTGAACCTCGCCATCAGGTCGGTGTCGGCCCGCGCGTCGGCGATGTCGACGGGGTCCCGCAGCGGGATCCAGTGCCGCGCCGCCACCGCGATGTCGAACAGCCGGTCGGCCGGCGTCGCCAGGTCGAAGTCGATGAACGCCACCGCGCGACCGTTGCGCACCACCACGTTCTCCACGCACAGGTCCGCGTGGCACACCAAATGCCCGGCCGCACCGGTCGGCAGCCGGCGCGGCGGCCACGCCAGGCCGTCCGGCAGCTCGAAGCCGACCGCCGCCGTGTGCAGGTCCCGCTGCAACTCCGCGATGCTCAGCAGGAGTTCCTCGGCCGCCACCCAGTCCGGGTACGGCGGCAGCGCCACGTCCCCGGCGACGTAGTCCAGTACTTCGCGGCCCTGCTCATCAACGCCGTGAAACCGTGGTGCACCAGCAAATCCGACGCGCTCCAGGTGCTGGAGGAACGCCCGCACCGGAGCCGCGGCCGCCCCGCTCGGCCGACGCACCGTGTCCCCCACCCGCACCACCGCGCCGACGTTGTCCACGCCGCCCGCCAGCGTCTCCTCGGTCATGAAGATCAGCCTAGGCCGCGCTGCACCTCGACGCGGAAGAAGTGCACGCCACCGTCGCGATCGCCGACCACGGCGACGTCGCCGGCCATGGCCAGACAGCCGGCTTCGGCCGGCAACCGAACGCAGCCGAGCTCACGGCCGGAGCTGAGCCGATGGGCGTGCAGGTCCCGTTCGCCCATGCGCACCACCAGGTTCTGCCTCGGCGCCAGGCACAGCGCCCGGGATCGGGGGAACTGCAACCACGGCAGCAGGACGTCCGCAGCGGGGTCGACGCCCCACACAGTGCTGACGAGCTCGTCGTGGTCGACGAACAGCAAGGTGCCGTCGGACAGTTCGACGCAAGGACCGTTGCAGCCCTTGGGTAACGGGAACTCCTGGCGGACCTCGCCGCTCGCGGCGTCGAGCAGCACCAGCGAGGTGACATCGCCACGCTCGCCGGGCGTGGCGACGGTGCCGTTGGCCAGCCGAACGGTCCAGGAATACGTCGGCCACGTGAGCGCGGTGGTGATCCGCCCGTGCCGGGTCCAGACGAGCTCGCCGCGAGCAATGTCCCAGCACTGCAAGGCCGGCACGCCGACGACGTTGACCGGGGCGCCGCCGATCAGCTCGTGTTCGGACGGCAACGCGGCCGCGACCACCGCCAGCCCGTCGACGACCAACGGCGGGAACCGCACGCCATTCCCAGCCGCACCAACGAAAGTCCACTGCGGGCCGTCCAGATTCCACAGCTCCGGCGTCCCGGTGTACGGCACGATCAGCACCGAATGATCACCGATCGCCGCCACGGAGACGATGTTGGGCTCCTTGCCGGTCGGCAGCAGCACCCGCCGGCTCCCGTCCGGCGACACCAGGTGCAGCTTGGTGCGCTCGGCCACCACCAACGTCCCGTCGGCCAGGAACACCGGCTCGCACGGCACATCATGGCTGTCCACCACGGTTATCACCGCGCCGGCGTTGACGTCCCACAGCAGCACCTCGCCGGTCAGGCTCAGACTCGCAACCCGAGACCCGTCCCCCGACACCACGAGATCGGTGACGGTCGCCTGGTGCCGCCCGCCGTCCCGCTCGTCGCCCCGCAATGCCGGCCACAGCTTCAGAGTCCCGGGCTCGTGCGCGGTCACCAACTGCCCGTCCGGCAGGTACGCGAGATCGACCACGCGCCCGGTCTCCACGCCGAACGTCGCCAACGCCCCGTCGTTCCCGGATACCCGAACCCCGTGCAGCGACCCGGCGGCGACCAAATCCCCGTACGCGCCAAGGGCATTGATGAACCCCTGCCGCGGCAACCGCGCGACCTCCGACCCGTCGCCGAGATCCCAGCGGATCACCTCGGCCGCCGCCGTGTACAGGTAGGTGTCGTCGAACAGCAGGGCTGTCGGCGCTTCCTCGTGCCCGCGGCCGGTGTCGTTGCGTCCACAAAGGATCCAGGTGTCGCCCATCCACCCCAGGTCGGGCATCTCGCGAATGAACTGGGGCGTCCCGTACAGCTCCCGTGACAGCCGCAACCCGTCCAGATCCCACAGCAGCACCTGGTTGTCCCGTGCCGCCGACGCCGCGACCATCCCGTCCGGGCTGATCGCGACATGGTCCACACTGGACACATGGTCGTCGAAGACGGCCAGGCAGGCCCCGGTTTCCAGGTCCCACACCCGAACGGTCCTGTCCTCGCCGCCGGACACCGCGATCCTGCCCTGCGCCGCGACCTGGCGGATGTACCCGCTATGCCCGGCCAGCACGGTCACGGTCCGCCAGGTCCTGGTGTCCCAGACCCGGATGACCTCGTCGTCCGACGCCGACAGCAGCAGCCGGCCGGCATCGGCCAGCGCCAGGCTGTTCACCGGCCCGACGTGCCCGACCAGCCGGTCGAACGCCCGCCCCTCGGCCAGCGACACCAGGTACAGGGTGCCGTCGTTCTCCGCGCTGACCACGCAGGTGTCCCCGTCGGGCAGCACGACGACGCTGTGCAGGCCGCCGTCCGGCAACGGCAGGGTGAAGGTCTCCGTCAGTCGCGGCGCCGGCGCCGTCCCGATCCTGATCAACGCCACGTCGAAATTGTCGAAGAGCATGATCGCGTACGACATACGCAGAACTGCGTAGTTGACACCCGGCGCAAGCGGCGTGAAACCGCCGTGACACCGGTCAGCCCCAGGGTATCGGCCATGACGACCCATGTGCACTACGACGACCGGCTGGGCACCTGGAACGTGACCGGCCATCGCGAGCTGCTGACCGCGCTCAACGACCCGAGCACGTTCTCCTCGAACGTCCCCCGTCTGTTCGGCGAGCACCCGGACGCCCGGATCAGCGACGGCAATCTGGTCCAGACCGACCCGCCGGACCACCGCAAGCTGCGCTCGCTGGCCAACACCGCCTTCACGCCGAAGGTGGTGGCCGCCCTCCAACCGCGCATCGTCGAGCTGACCACCGAGCTGCTCGACGCCGTGGACGGCGATCTGGAGCTGGTGTCGCAGCTGGCCCATCCACTGCCGGTGATCGTGATCGCCGAGCTGCTCGGCGTGCCGGCCAGTGACCGGGAGCTGTTCCGGCAGTGGGCCGATCTGTTGCTGGCCAACGACGGCGAGTTCACCGCGAAGGACGAGGACGGCGCGCAGGCACGGCGTTTCGAGGAGATGGCGGCGGCGTTCCAACCGATGGCCGAGTACCTGTTGTCCCACCTCAACGAGCGGCGGACCAAGCCGCGCGAGGACCTGTTGACCAGGCTGGTCCAGGCCGAGCTGGACGGCGAGCGGCTGACCGACGGCCAGCTGGTCAACTTCACCACGCTGCTGCTGTTGGCCGGGCACATCACCACGACCATGCTGCTCACCAACACCGTGCTGTGCCTTGACGAGAACCCGGTGCAGGCGGCCAAGATCCGGGCCGACCGGGCGCTGCTGCCGGCGGCGATCGAGGAGTCGCTGCGGCTGCGCAGCCCGTTCAAGGTGCTGGCCCGGGCCACCTCGGTCGAGACCGAGCTGGGCGGCCAGGTCATCCCGGCCGACCGGATGGTGCTGCTGTGGGTGGACCAGGCCAACCGGGATCCGCGGGTGTTCGCCCGTCCGGACGAGTTCGATCCGCTGCGCGACCCCAATCCGCACCTGTCCTTCGGCCGCGGCATCCACTTCTGCCTCGGCGCGCCGCTGGCCCGGCTGGAGGGCCGGATCGCGCTGAACCTGCTGCTCGACCGCTTCCCGGTGCTGCGGACCGACCCGGCCGACCCGCCGGTGCTGACCGACGGGCCGAACAGCACGGTGGTGTCCCGGCTGCCGTTGCGAACGGCCTATTGAAACAAGATGTAAACGTTTGTAGCCTGCGTCACATGGACCGGGTGAGTCGTCGTCGCATCGTCACGCTGGGGGCCGCGGGCGCGGCCGGGATGGCCCTGCCGCTGGCCGGCACCGCCGCCGCGGAGCCGGCCCGGCCGGCCGCGAAACTGTTCGATGTCAAGGAGTTCGGCGCCCGTGGCGACGGCGTCACCATCGACACCGCGGCCATCGACCGCGCGATCGAGGCGGCGGCCCGCAACGGCGGCACGGTGTTCTTCCCGCCCGGCACCTACGCCAGCTACTCCGTGCACCTCAAGAGCAACGTGGCGCTCTACCTGTCCCACAACGCCACCCTGCTGGCCGCCGCGCCGGCCGGCGGCAAGGGCTACGACCCGGCCGAGCAGCCCGGCGCCGGCAACAGCTACCAGGACTTCGGGCACAGCCACTGGCACAACAGCCTGATCTGGGGCGAGAACCTGGTCAACGTGACCATCGGCGGGCCCGGCACCATCGACGGCAAGGGCCTGGTCAGCGGGGGCAGCGCCGAGTCACAACCGTTGCAGGGCAACAAGGCCATCGCGCTGAAGCTGTGCCGCAACGTGGTGATCAGGGACGTCACCATGGTCAACGGCGGCCACTTCTGCATCCTGCCCACCGGCGTGGACAACTTCCGCATCGACAACGTCGTGATCGACACCAACCGTGACGGCATCGACATCGACTGCTGCAAGAACGTGCGCATCTCCAACACCACGGTGAACTCGCCGAACGACGACGCCATCGTGCTCAAGGCCTCGTACGCGCTGGGCTACGCCCGCGACACCGAGAACGTCACCATCGACAACTGCTTCGTCAGCGGCTACGACCTGGGCACACTGGTCGACGGCACCTACAGGACGGCCAATTTCGGCCGGACCGGCCGGATCAAGTGCGGCACCGAGTCCAACGGCGGCTTCAAGAACATCGCCATCTCCAACGTGGTGTTCGAGCACTGCCGCGGGCTGGCCTTCGAGACCGTGGACGGCGGCGCGCTGGAGGACATCACGGTCAGCAACATCACCATGCGCGAGGTGCAGATGCCGATCTTCTTCCGGCTCGGCTCGCGCATGCGGGGGCCGGCCGGCGTGCCCGTCGGCACGCTGCGCCGGGTCAGCATCGCCAACCTGATCGCGCACAACTCCGACCCGCGCTACCCGTCGGCCATCGCCGGCATCCCCGGTCACCGGATCGAGGACGTGCGGATCAGCAACGTGCGTCACCACATGGTCGGCGGGCTGACCATGAGCGGCATTCCGGCGAACCCGCCCGAGAACGAGAACGCCTATCCGGAGCCGAGCATGTTCGGTCCGCTGCCGGCGTTCGGCTTCTTCCTCCGGCACGTCGACGGCGTCACCCTGGACAACGTCGAGGTCCGCTACGAGCAGCAGGACCTGCGGCCGGCGTTCGCGCTGCGCGACGTCGTCGACGCCGACTTCCACCACGTCAAGGCGGACAAGGCCGCAGGCGCGCCGACCTTCGTGCTCGACGACGTGTCCGACTTCCGGGTGACGACCAGCCGGCCGGTGGCCGACACGCAGCTGGACCAGTCCGGTCACACAGAGCTCTGACAGCGCTGTCACCAGGCGATACGGCCGGTCACGCCCTATCGTGACCGGCTGTGGACCTTCCAGTGATGCCCCCGGTGCGGCCGATGCTCGCCAAGGCCGTGCATGAAGTGCCGACCGCGGACGGCTTGTTGTTCGAGCCCAAGTGGGACGGCTTCCGCTGCATCGTCTTCCGGGACGGCGACGAGGTGGAGCTCGGTTCCCGCAACGACCGGCCGCTGACCCGCTACTTTCCCGAACTGGTCGACCTGCTGCTCGAGGTGCTGCCGCCACGGTGCGTGGTCGACGGCGAGATCGTCGTGGTGACCGGCGACGGCCTCGACTTCGACACCTTGCAGAACCGGCTGCATCCCGCCGCGTCGCGGGTGCGCAAGCTGGCGGTGGAGACGCCGGCCAGCTTCGTCGCCTTCGACCTGCTAGCGCTGGGTGACGACAACCTGATGGACGAGCCGTTCACGCGGCGGCGCGAGTTGCTGGAGAGCGTGCTCGGCGGCGACCTGGCCCGTATCCACATCACTCCCCTGACCCGGGACCCCGCGGTCGCCCAGGACTGGTTCACCCGATTCGAGGGCGCCGGTTTCGACGGCGTGATGGCCAAGCCCGGTGATCTGCCGTACGAGCAGGACAAGCGGGTGATGTGGAAGGTCAAGCACGAGCGGACCGCCGACTGTGTGGTGGCCGGTTTCCGCTGGCACAAGGACGGCAACGGGGTCGGGTCGCTGCTGCTCGGCCTGTACGACGGCGAGGGCACGCTGCACCATGTCGGCGTGGCCAGCAGCATGACCGCCGCCCGGCGCAAGGAGCTCGTCGACGAGCTCGCCCCGTTGCGGGAGAACGCCTTGGAGACGCATCCGTGGCGGGATTGGGCCGTCGCCCAGGCCGAGGCCGGCGGGCGGATGCCCGGTGGGCAGAGCCGGTGGAGCGCCGGCAAGGATCTCAGTTGGGAGCCGCTGCGGACCGAGTTGGTGGCCGAGGTGCGGTACGAGCACGTGATGGCCGGTCGGTTGCGCCATGGCGGCCGTCTCGTCCGGTTCCGTCCCGACCGTGAGCCTGCGTCCTGCACCTACTCGCAGTTGGACCAGATCGCCCCGGCCGAGTTGAAGGCGCTGTTCCGGACATGATCGTCGAGGGCGTGGAGATCACCCATCCGGAGAAGGTGTTCTTCGGCAGGATCGGGGCGACCAAGCTCGACCTGGTGCGGTACTACCAGGCCGTGGCCGGGCCTTTTCTGGACACTGTCCGCGGCCGGCCGTTGCTGCTGGAGCGCTATCCCGAGGGCGCAGGCGGCAAGTCGTTCTTCCAGAAACGGGTCCCGAAGTCCGCCCCTTCGTGGCTGCGGACCACCGTCGTCTCCACTCCCAACGGCACCACCAGCGACGCGCTGGTCGCCGCCGATCTCGCGCACGTCCTGTGGGCCGTCAACATGGGCTGTCTCGGCTTTCACGTGTGGCCTTTCCACGCCGCCAACCCCGCTGTCACCGACGAGCTCCGCATCGACCTCGACCCGTCTCCCGGCATCGCCTTCCCGCAGATCCAGGAGGCCGCCTTCTTGGTGCGGGAGTTCTTCGTCGAGTGCGGCATCACGCCTTTCGTGAAGACCACCGGCTCCCGTGGCCTGCACATCTACGTCCGCTTGGCCGAGCGCTGGGACGGTTACCAGGTCCGTGCCGCCGCCGTCGCACTGGCCCGTGAGCTGGAACGCCGTCACCCCACTCTGATCACCGCCAAGTGGTGGAAGGAGGAGCGCGGCACCCGCGTTTTCGTCGACTTCAACCAGAACGCCCCGCACAAGACCGTTTTCGGCGCCTGGTGCGCCCGCCCCCGCGTCGGCGGCCAGGTCTCGACGCCGATCGGCTGGGACCAGCTCGGCGACGTCGACCCCGATGCGCTGACGATCCAGACCGTGCCCGATTTCGTTGGCACGCATGGTGATGCCTGGGCCGGCATGAACGATTCGCCGCAGTCGCTCGAGCCGTTGTTGGAGCGGTCGGCGCGGGACATGGCCGCCGGGCTGATGGACGCCCCGTGGCCGCCGGTGTATCCCAAGATGCCCAACGAGCCGCCGCGGGTCGCCCCCAGCCGCGCCCGCCCCACCCCGGACTCTTGATGCAGGGAAGGACGCCTTACCTGCGTTGGATGCAGGTAAGGCGTCCTTCCCTGCATTAGTGGGGGTGTCCCATGGTGGGGTTACTGAATGGCGCTGGAGGTTAAAGACTGGTACCAAGCGGCGTACGGGGTGTTGGACGCCGGGTAGTTGGCCAGCGGGGTGGTGGCGTCAGAGGCCGAGTCGAAGTCCCAGCCGCGGACCACGTGGCCGGACTGCCTGGCCGACACGATGAAGGACGAGTTGGTGGCGGTGGAGGCGTAGAACAGGGCGCCCTGCTGCAACTGGGCGCTGTCACCGGCCTGGAACTCGTCGAAAGCGGTCTGCTGGTAACGGATACGGCCGCCGCTCACCGCGGAGGTGTTGTACCGCAGGGTCTCGGCCTCGGTGGGGCCGTCTGCGCCGGTGTAGACGCTGATCGAACGGCCCCCGGCCGACGCGGACGACTTGGGCAGCAACGCGCTGGAGGTCTTGGCGTTGCCGGTCCACGAAACGGTACTGCCGGACAGCGTGCCGTTCCAGGTCCAGTTCTGGCTGCTGCTCTGGCTCTTGTGCACCTCGACCAACGAGCCGGCGCCGGTGAAGGCCACGGTGGGCGTGACGCCGTTGTCGTACTGATGGCTGGCCTGCCAGCTGATCTCGCCATCGGCCCCGAGCTGCCCGACGTGGTACCACAGCGTCGAAGCCGTCTCGGACTCGTGCACCTCGACCAGCTGACCGGCGTCGTTCAGCGCGACGGCCGGCGTGGTGCCGCTGTCGTACTTCCCGTGCCGGAGCCAGGAAACGCTGCCGTCGGCGGCGACAACCCCGGTCCAGTACCACAAGGCGCCGGCCCCGGAGTCGTGGACCTCGACGATCTGCCCATGGCCGTTGATCGCCACGGCCGGCCGGTAGCCGACGTCGCGCTTGTACTCGGTGCGACTGCCGGAATCGCCGGACAGCAGGGGAAGTACCCGGCCGCGTAAGGAATCCACCGAAGGCGAACCGACGTAGTCCGCCGGGTGCAGCAACTGTGCGCCGAAAGCGCCCTCCAGCTCGGCGTTCAACGCAGTCATGTTGCCGGCGGCGAAATTGGCGTTGTCGGTGAGGTCGTCCTTCAGGTCCAGCATGACGACCAGCGGCGCATGGGTGGGATGAGCCGAGGACCAGCCGGAGATCAGAGCCAGCCAGTCGTGCAGGAGGTTGGACGCGGGATTGCCGGCGTGGTCGACGAGATCGCCGGGCGAGCTGTGCCCGATGGAGTAGTCGTGGTTGGCGGCGTAGCCGTTGTCGTGCACGTCGAGCTCGATGAACCGCACCCCGTGGTCGAGCTGGTACGGGATCGAGCCCTTGGACCCGTCGACGTTGCCGGAGTAGCTGTTGTGGGTGGCCAGGAAAACCGAGTCCACGAAAGCGGGACCGGCGGGGGCGATCAGGGATGAGGCGGCGGTCAGTGCGGTCAGGTACGCGCCGAGTCGGTTCATCCGACGATCGTCGAGCGTGACCGGCCGCGAGGGCCAGTGGCGGGACGCTGAACACTGGGCAGCGTCCCGCCGCCACGGTCACGCCAGGAACTTGAGCACCTCGGCGTAGAACACCTCGGGCCGTTCGACGTGCGCGATGTGCCCGCAGTGCTCGATCACCCGCAGCCGCGACGACGGCAGCCCCTGGTGCAGCTGCTGGGCCCACCGAGGCCCGCAGATGACGTCGCGGTCGCCGACGAGCACGAGCGCCGGCACGGTGATCTCGGCCAACCGGTCGCGCACGTCGTACGGCCCGTCCTGACCACGGGACGGCGCGCTCCAGATCCGGGTGGCGGCCCGGAACGGCTCGAACTCGGCCCGCCATTCGGCGAAGTAGGCGGGCAGGATGGTGCGCAGCACGCCGGTCAGCTCGTCGTCGGTCATCTCGGCGTGCTGCGAGGTGAACGCGGCGAGGATCTCGGGTCCGGCGTGCTGGATGTTGGCCACGGCGTCGGCGAAGAACTCGGCCCCGGTGACCGGCGAGGTGTCGTACAGCACGAGCGCGTCGACGGGGTGCTCCAGCGCGTACTTCAAGGCGACGAAGCCGCCGTGCGAATGGCCGAGCAGCGCGACCGGGCCGCAGTCCAGGTGCTGGATGACGGCGTGCAGATGGCGGACGTAGTTGTCGAGGGTGTAGTCGGCGTCGTCGGCCAGCCGCCCGGAGTCGCCGGTGCCGACGGGCTCGACGTACACCATGGTCAGGTGCTCCTCCAGCGGCCGCATCCGCACGGAGTCCCAGCTGATGCCGGGCCCGCCGGAGTGGGCGACGCAGACCGGCCCGGCGCCGGCCACGTGGTAGCGCTGCTCGACGCCGTCCAGGTCAAAGCTGTGCGTGGTGATGGTCATGCCCACACGATTCGAGGCGCGACGGAAAGTTCGATCCAGCAGCTGTGACCGTCGTCACGCCGGATGGAACAGGCGGATCTTGGCGAACCGGCCGGCCCGCCGGGTCATCACCCAGACCACGCCGGGCGGGCAGTGCTCGGGGTCGTCGGGCGGGCTGATCAGGTCCATGGTCCAGATGGTCACGTCCCGGCTGGCGACGGCCTGCACGAAGCGCTGGTGCACGCCCTCGGTCAGGTCCTTGTGCATGCCGTACGTGAGCATCTCGCGGCCGCCACGGATCAGACCGTTGCCGGCGACGAACTCGGTCTCGGGCAGCCAACGATCGGCGACCAGCGCCGGGAACTCTCCACGCTCGGCCACTTCCAGCGTCTCGACGGCCTCGCGCGCGGAGGCGGCGTTGACTGCGCCGGCATCGGCGTGGGCGTGGTCGGCGCTGGCCTTGAGCGCCTCGGCCAGCTTGCCGCGCGCCTGGTTGAGCCGGCTGCGCACGGTGCCGACCGGCAGTTCCAGGATGGTCGCGATCTGCTCGTACGAATTGACGTCGGTGAAGTACCGCAGCAGCACCGCCTGGCGCAACGACGGCGAGAGTTCGTTCACGGCGTGCCAGATCCAGTCCCGAGCGGCGTGGCTGTCCAGCACCCGGTCCGGCGACAGCAGGTCGACCGGCGCCGCCGGGTCGGCCACCGGCACGACCGTGCGGGCCGACCGCAGCCGCAGCCGGCACGCGTTGCGCACGATCATCCGCAGCCACGGCCCGACCGACGCGGCGTCCCGCAGGTCGCCGATCCGGCGCAGGGCGGCCAGCGAGGCGTCCTGAACGGCGTCCTCGGCGTCCGGCCCGAAGCCGAGAATGCTCAGCGCGACGGCCTTCATGCCGGCTTCGTGCCTGGTCAGCAGCAGGCCGACCGCGCCGACGTCGCCGTCGCGGGCGGCGCGCACCAGTTCCACATCAGAGAGCACGAGCCATCCTGTCGACGGCCAGCTCCAGGACCTCGACGCTGGTGCCGAAGTTCAGCCGGAGGTAGCCGCTGGGCTCACCGAACCGGGTGCCCGGCTCCAGCGCCACCCCGGCGTCGAAGAAACGGTCGCGCGGCTCGTCACCGCTGCCCAAGCTGCGGCAGTCCAGCCACGCCAGGTAGGTCGCCTCGGGCGGCCGCCAGCCGATCGACGGCAGCCGGTCGCGAATCAGCTTGGCCAGCCGTGCGCGGCGGTCGTCCAGGGTGAGCAGCAACCGGTCGAGCCACTGATCGCCGTGCTCGTACGCCGCCGCGGTGGCCAACGCGCCGAAGTGGCCGGCCCGCCACGAGGTGTCCGGCGGTAACTTGGCGACCAGGTCACGCATCCGCTGGGAGCCCGTGACGATCATCGCGCACTTCAACGCGGCCAGGTTGAACGCCTTGCTGCCGGACATCACCGTCACGCCGATCTCGGCCGCGCCGGGCACGCTGAGCAACGGCGTGAAGGTCGCGCCGGGCAGGACCAACGGGCCGTGGATCTCGTCGCTGATCACCGGCACGCCGTGCCGGGTGGCCAAATCCACGACGAACGCCAGCTCGTCGGGCGTGTGGACGCGACCGACCGGGTTCTGCGGGTTGCACAGCACGAAGGCTGCCGGCTGGCTGGCGAAGGCCCGCTCCATGGCCGGCCGGTCCAGCCGGCCGTCGTGCAGCGGCACCTCGTGCAGCACGGTTCCGGCCTCGCGGAGCCAGTCGAAGAACGGCGGGTAGACGGGCGTGTTGACGACGACCCGGTCCCCCGGCCCGGTCAGCAGCCGCAGCAGCTCGACGACGCCGGCGTTGACGTCGAGCGTCATGGTCACGGCGGTCGGGTCGAGCCGCCAACCCCAGCGCCGCTCGGCGAAGCCGGCCACCGCCTCGTCGAGGACGCCGGGCATGACGTAGCCGGTGTCGGCGCGGTCGACGGCGTCGGCCAGGGCGTCCTTGACCACGTCGGCCAGGGCGAAGTCCAGCTCGGCGATGGTCAGCGGCAGCACGTCCGGCCCGTACCGCTGCCATTTGGCGCTGCGCCGCTCGCGCAGCCGGTGCAGCGGTTCGTCGGGGAGCAGCTCCGTCATACGGCCCATTGTCACCCGACGCCCGTTTGACAGCGGCTAAGACGACTAGTCATATTGGAATCATGCCTCGTCACAGCGTCCGGGACGTGATCGTCGAGACCGCACTCGGCGAGTTCCACCGCATCGGCTTCGCCGCCTGCTCGGTGGACACCATCACGCGGGCCGCCGGCGTGCCCAAGGGCTCGTTCTACAACCATTTCAAGAGCAAGGAAGACCTGGCCGTCGAGGTGGTGGCCAAGTACACCGCCGAGGCCGAGTGGCACGACGTCACCGATCCGACGTTGACACCGCTGGCCAAGCTGCGGGCCCAGTTCCGGGTGATGGGCGACGTGCTGGCCGGCAACGGCTACACCCGCGGCTGCATGATCGGCAACATGGGCGAGGAGCTGGCCGACCACAGCGAGCCGATGCGGGAGCAGGTGCGAGCCAGCCTCAGCGGCTGGGCCGAGGGCATCGCCGACACGCTGCGGGCCGCGCGCGCGGCCGGCGAGATCAGCACCGACGCCGATCCGGACCTGCTCGGCCGGTTCATCCTGGACGCCTGGGAAGGCGCGCTGCTGCGGTCCAAAGTGGTCAAGACCGGCCAGCCGGTCGACGACTTCTTCACGACGGTGTTCGGGCAACTTCTGCGGTGAAATCGGTTGTTCACCGCAAGTGCGACGAGCCTGAACGATCCTCATGAGCTAGAACGGTCACGTTCGCACCACGTGTGAGGAGACGACGTGCCCCTGCTCCGGGGGCGGCGCGCGGCCGCCACCGTCGGGCCCGCGGCCACGCCGCAGCCGATCCACCAGACGCCCGACATGGACGCGGCGGTGATCGAGCTCGACGACGCCGGCCGGCCCGCCGCGATGGCCGACGTGCAGCTGAGCCCGCAGTACCCGCACGGCGTCAAGGTGCCGCTCGACCTGCGCATGCTGGCCACCGGCCAGATCCGCTACCGATGGTGGGACGACGACGAGTGGGACGCCAACGGCGGCAAGGGCACCCGGGACGTGCTCAGC
>DATJJB010000341.1:0-4369 GCA_035492655.1 Kutzneria sp.
GTTGCCGCCGATGGAGCACCAGTCGTAGCTGGACGGGTCGGGCGGGTAGAACAGCCCGTGCTTCTCCACGGCGTCGCGCAGGTCCAGGTTGACCACGCCCGGCTCGACCACGGCCAGCCGGTTGTCCTGGTCGATCTCCAGGATGGCGTTCATCCGGGTGGTCACCAGCATCACGCAGCCGTCGATGGCGTTGGCCGCGCCGGACAGCCCGCTGCCGGCCCCGCGGGGCACGATCGGCACCCCGGCCCCGTTGCAGATGCGGACCACGGCCTGCACCTGCGCCGCGGTCTCCGGGAACACCACGGCCAGCGGCCGCCCGACCGGGGCCAGCGGCATCATGTCCCGGCTGTAGGTGGCGGTGACGTCCGGATCGACTCGCACGGAGTCGACTCCGAGCGCATCCTGGAGGGCCTGAACGACAGCGTTCATGCACCTCACCGTAGTCACCCGGTCGAGTGTTGCGTTTCACAACCATTGGGCTTGCCCACTACTCTGTCGGGGCAGATGCTTGTACTATCCAACTGATTGGTTGGAGCAACCATCGAACTTCGAAGGAGGTGGGACATGGAAACGACCCAGGAGCGGCTGGACAACGCCGACCAGCTGGGTATCCAGTTGATCCGCTTCCTTCGGCTGCTGGAGCGGGCCAGCCACCAGTTCAGCGACAAGCCGCACGGCGTCGAGAAGGCCGGCTACATGCTGATGGCCCATCTGGTGATGAACGGTCCCAAGCGGGCCAGCGCGCTGGCCGACGCGGTGCACTCCGACCCGTCGACGGTCAGCCGGCAGGTGGCGCAGCTGGTCCGCGCCGGCCTGCTGGAGCGGCGGGCCGACCCGCAGGACGGGCGGGCCTGCCTGCTGGCCGCCACCGACAACGGCCGCCAGCTCTTCGACGACATGCGCGCCAAGCGCAGCGTCCACCTCGACCAGATGCTCGCCAGCTGGCCGCTGGACCGGCGTCAGCAGCTCGTGGAGCTGTTCGACGCCCTCAACACCGACATCGAGAACTACCGACCGCAGATGGCCACCGCGATCGCCGAGCAGCGAAAGGCAACACGATGACGAGCACGGCCGCTCCGGTGGCGGCGCCTACCTCCAAGGCAGAGCACGTCCCCGGCACCTTCACCCACCGACAGATCCTCACCATCCTGTCCGGCCTGATGCTGGGCATGTTCCTGGCCGCGCTGGACCAGACCATCGTGTCCACCGCGATCCGGACCATCGCCGACCAGCTGCACGGCCTCGACGAGCAGGCGTGGGCGACCACCGCGTACCTGATCACCTCGACCATCGCCACGCCGCTGTACGGCAAGCTCTCCGACATGTACGGCCGCAAGCCGTTCTACCTGGCCGCGATCCTTATCTTCGTGGTCGGCTCGCTGGCCTGCACCTTCTCCACCTCGATGTACGAGCTGGCGGCGTTCCGCGCGTTCCAGGGCATCGGCGCCGGCGGTCTGATGTCGCTGGCCCTCGCCATCATCGGCGACATCGTGCCGCCCCGTGAGCGGGCCCGCTACCAGGGCATGTTCCTGGCCGTGTTCGGCACCTCCAGCGTGCTCGGCCCGGTCATCGGCGGCGCGCTGGCCGGCCAGTCCTCCATCCTGGGCATCGACGGCTGGCGCTGGGTCTTCCTGGTGAACGTGCCGATCGGCATCGCCGCCTTCGCGGTGGTCGCCCTCGTGCTCAACCTGCCCCGTCGCGCCTCCAACGTGAAGCGGCGCATCGACTGGCTGGGCTCCGCCTTCATCTCCATCGGCCTTGTGCCGCTGCTGATCGTGGCCGAGCAGGGCCGGGAGTGGGGCTGGACCTCGCAGAACGCCTGGATCTGCTACATCGTCGGCGTGGTCGGCCTGATCGCCTTCGTGGTCGCCGAGCACTACGCCAAGGACGACGCGCTCATCCCGCTGCGGCTGTTCCGCAGCTCGGTGTTCAGCCTGACCTCGGTCACCGGCCTCCTGGTCGGCGTGGCCATGTTCGGCGGCATCGCGATGATCCCGCAGTACCTGCAGATCGTGAAGGGCAACACCCCGACCCAGTCCGGCCTGCTGATGCTGCCGTTCGTGCTGTCGATGATGATCGCCTCGATGGGCTCCGGCCTGATCACCTCGCGCACCGGCCGGTACAAGCTGTTCCCGGTGATCGGCACGCTGCTGCTGATCGGCGGCGCGGTGCTGTTCGCCACCCAGCTGCACTGGGACACCAGCCTGGTCGAGGTCGACATCTACATGGCGATCTTCGGCATCGGCCTCGGTCTGTGCATGCAGACGCTGACGCTGGCCACCCAGAACGCGGTGCCGCCGCGGGACATGGGCGTGGCCACCTCGTCGGCGACCTTCTTCCGGTCCATGGGCGGCACCGTCGGCACCGCCGTCTTCCTGTCGCTGCTGTTCAGCACGGTCGGTGACAAGATCGCCAGCGCGTTCCAGTCGATCGTGCCGACGCAGGCGTTCCAGACCGCCATCCACACGCCGTCGGTGGCGCAGGACCCGAACAACGCCGCGCTGTTCTCGGCGCTCAAGGGCGGCAACGCGGGCGGGGCGCTGCAGGACTCCTCGTTCATCCAGAAGCTCAACCCGGCGATCCTGGCCCAGCCGTTCCAGGAGGGCTTCACCAACGCGATGCACATCGTGTTCTTCGGTGCCGCCATCGTCGCCGCCGTGGCCTTCATCCTGACGCTGTTCACCAAGGAGGTGCCGCTGCGCATGCAGTCCGGCATCCAGGCGCAGGCGGCCGAGGAGGGCGGCATCGTGCTCACCACCGAGCCCGAGCCGGCGCCCGCCCCGGCGGCGCTCACCACCGCCACCGAGCCGTTCGAGACCAACGGTCGGCACGCCATCAACGGCAACGGGAACGGGAACGGGCACCTGTCCGGCACCCTGATCGGCACGCCGGTCAGCGGCTTCGTGCGGCGGCCCGACGGCAGCCCGGTGCACAGCGCCGCGCTGACCGTGATCGACCTGAACGGCAAGCAGATCGGACGGACCGTCAGCGGCACCGACGGTGGCTACGACCTGGCCGCGCCGGCCAACGGCACGTACGTGCTGATCGCCTCGGCCGGCTCGCACCAGCCGCAGGCGTCGACCGTGGTGGTCAACGGGGCCCCGGTGACCTACGACGTGGTGCTCACCGGCACCGCCGGCCTGGTCGGCATCGTCTCCGCGCTCGGCGGTGCCCCGGTGGTCGAGGCCACCGTGACGCTGGCCGACGTGCGCGGCGAGGTCGTCGGCTCGCGGTCGACCGACGGCGGCGGGTCGTACCAGTTCACCGAGCTCGTCGGCGGTGACTACACGCTCGTGGTCAGCGCCGAGTCGTTCCGGCCCACCGCGCTGCCGGTGAGCATCGGCGACAGCGGCACCACCCGGGCCGACGTCGAGCTGTGCGGCGGCGCCACCCTCGGCGGCATCGCCCGCAACATCGCCGGCGACCCGCTGGCCGACGCCCGCGTGACCCTGGTCGCGCCGGACGGTCAGGTCGTCGCGGCCACCACCACCGGTGCGGACGGGCAGTACAACTTCGGCGATCTGTCCGAAGGCGACTACACCGTGATCGCCAGCGGCTATCCGCCGGTGGCCGCCGCGCTGCGTGTTTCCGCTGGTCAAGAGGCGGTGCACGACGTGCAGCTGGGCTACTCGGAATAACGGTCGTCCGATGCGGCGGCTGCCCCCTTGCCACGGTTCGGGGACAGCCGCCGCATCGACGACATAGGGTGTCGGACGTGCACCCGCACGAGATGGCCTTCGGTTCACTGGACGCCGTCGGCCCCGTAGTGCTGACGGTGATCGCCCTCGTGTGCATTTTCGTCGAGTGCGGCTTCCTGATCGGCCTGCTCTTCCCCGGCGATTCGCTGCTGTTCACCGCCGGCATCTTCTTCGCCCAGCAGCACCAGGCCGGGCAGGCGTGGCTGTTCGCCGGTCTCGCCTGGGCGGCCGGGGTCGGCGGCGGGCAGGTCGGCTACCTGTTCGCCCGCAAGACCGGGCACAAGTTCGTGGCCAGACGCGACGGCAAGATCCTGAACAAGCGCAACCTGGAGCGGGCCCAGCGGCTGTTGAACGGCTGGGGCTTCTGGGCCGTCACCCTGGCCCGCATGGTTCCTTGGGTTCGCACCGTCGTGCCCACCATCGCCGGCGCCGCCGGCATGAACCCGGTCAAGTTCCTGCTGGCCTCCGTGGTCAGCACCGCCGCGTGGGTCGGCGTGTTCATGACCGTCGGCTACTTCGGCACCGGTTTGCTCGACCAGGTCCCGTGGCTCAAGACCGCCGCGCTCGTGATCGCCGTCGGCGTGGTCGTCACCACCACCATCGTCGGGATCATCCACTACCGCCAGGACAGCCGGCGGCCCGTCGAGGAAGAGCCCGTCGACGCCTGAGCC
>DATJJB010000342.1:0-4067 GCA_035492655.1 Kutzneria sp.
ACGTCTAGGTAACCGCGGCGATTACCTCACGCTGCTTTTGGGTGGGGACGGTAGCTGTCCACGTATTCCTGGCCGGTCAGCTCCAGGATGGCGTACATGATCTCGTCGGTGACGGCGCGGTGGATCATGGTGGACTCGGCCATGCCCTCGTAGCGGGAGAAGTCGAGCGGCTTGCCGAAGCGGACGGTCATCGGGCGGATCCGCGGCATGCCCTTCCCGTTCTTCTGCACCTTGTCGGTGCCGATGAGGCCGACGGGGACCACCGGGGCGCCGGTGGCCAGGGCGATGCGGGCCACGCCGGCGTGCCCGCGGTAGAGGCGGCCGTCCAGCGAGCGGGTGCCCTCCGGGTAGATGGCGAAGGCGCCGTTGTTGTTGAGCACCTCCTCGGCGGTGTCCAGGGCCGCCCGCGCGGCCCGGCCGCTGCCGCGCTGCACCGGGATGTGGCCGAGGCCGCCGAAGAAGCCGCGCATCAGCGCGCCCTTCACGCCCTTGCCCTCGAAGTACTCGGCCTTGGCGAGGAAGTTCACCCGACGGGGTACCACCATCGGGATGACGATGCTGTCCACGAAGGCCAGGTGGTTGCTCGCCAGCATCACCGGACCGGTGGTCGGGATGTTCTCCAGACCCTCGACCGTCGGCCGGTACACGGCCTGCCCCAGTCGACCCGCAACCCGTTTCATGAACCAGTACAGCAAAACACGACCTCCGCGCCGCCCACGATGCCGCTTGGATTTTGTCATGTTCAACGCACGTGAAGGCACGACAGTGCCAGTGCTGTCCGTCACGGGGTACCCCAGTACCGGTTTCGGAACCCTCCCCGGGCCCAGACTTCCCGAACTGGCAACCGACCAGGCCCCTCCGGCGTAACCTTCGGCAACTACCACTTGGCGAAGGGTGGTCGGCACCATGGGCCACTGGGACCCGGGTCACGAGCGGCTGCTGTGGTTCTTCCTCGGCCTGGTCATCGCGTTCGTGCTGATCAGGATCAGCGTGCGGATGATCAGGGCGAAGGTGCGCTGGTGGCCGGGGAACGTGACGCCCGGTGGCACGCACATCCACCACGTGGTGTTCGGCGTGGTGGCGATGGTGATCGGCGGCGTGATCGGCCTGGCCACCCCGGACGACGCCGGCGACTGGCGGCTGTGGTCGGCCGGCCTGTTCGGCGTGGGCACCGCCCTGGTGCTCGACGAGTTCGCGCTCATCCTGCACCTGCGTGACGTGTACTGGACGCAGGCCGGTCGGCTGTCGGTGGACGCCGTGTTCCTGGCCGTCGGGCTGACCGGGCTGTTACTGCTCGGGGCCAAGCCGCTGGACTACGGCCTGCTGCCCGACTTCGACCTGCCGCCGCACCTGGCCAGCGGGCTGATCGCCCTGATCGACCTGGGCTTCGCGGTGGTCGCCCTGCTCAAGGGCAAGATCTGGACGGGCCTGCTCGGCCTGCTGCTGCCGCCGCTGGCCGAGATCGGCGCGCTGCGACTGGCCCGCCCGAACTCGCCGTGGGCCCGGTGGCGCTACCGGGCCGGGTCGCGCAAGCTCAGCGTGGCCATCCGGCGGGAGGCCCGCTACCGGCAGCCGCTGATCCTGCTCAAGATCCGCTTCCAGGAGTTCATCTCGGGCCGGCACGACCTGCCGGAGGAGCCGTTGGTGCATGTGGCGGAGCAGCGGGACGAGGCCGCGGAGAAGGCCGGCGCGCCGGCGGGTAGCTGAGCGGACGCCGAAAGACCGGCGCGCCACACGCGTTGAGCAGCGGAAAGATGGCCCCGGAAAAAGCCGGTGCCCCCGCACGGGGGTGAGCGGGGGCACCGGGGTAACCCGCCATGTCGAGGGGGGAGGAACACGGCGGGAGCTTGCTGGCCTCACTGTAGTACCCGGGTTCGGCCGGCCGTAACCCTTGAACTGTTGCCAATTGTAGTCGACCGATTACCAGTGTGATCTACAGGCCCAGGTCACGGGCGATCAGCATGCGCTGCACCTCGCTGGTGCCCTCGCCGACCTCGAGGATCTTGGCGTCCCGGTAGAACCGGCCGACCGCGTACTCGTTCATGAAGCCGTAGCCGCCGAAGATCTGGGTGGCGTCGCGCGAGTTGTCCATGGCCGCGTTGGACGAGACCAGCTTGGCGATGGACGCCTCCCGCTTGAACGGCTCGCCGCGCAGCATCTTGTCGGCGGCGTGGTGGTAGGCCAGCCGGGCGGTGTGGGCCCGGGTCTCCATGTCCGCGATCTTGAACTGGATGGCCTGGTACGTGCCGATCTTGTGGCCGAACGCCTCGCGCTCCTTGACGTAGCGCAGGCACTCGTCGACGCAGCCCTGAGCCAGGCCGACGCCGAGCGCGGCGATGGCGATCCGGCCCTCGTCGAGGATGCGCAGGAACTGGGCGTAGCCACGGCCGCGCTCGCCGAGCAGGTTGGCCGCCGGCACGCGCACGTCGCTGAACGACAGCTCGCGGGTGTCGGAGGCGTTCCAGCCGACCTTGGAGTACTTCTTCGACACGGTGAAGCCGGGCGTGCCGGACGGCACGATGATCGTGGAGATCTCCTTGCCGCCGTCGGCCTTCTGCCCGGTGACGGCGGTGACCGTGACCGCGCGGGTGATGTCGGTGCCGGAGTTGGTGATGAAGCACTTCGACCCGTTGATCACCCAGGTGTCGCCGTCCAGCTTGGCGGTGGTGCGGGTGGCGCCGGCGTCGGAGCCGCCGCCGGCCTCGGTCAGGCCGAAGCCGGCCAGCGCCTCGCCCGAGGTGAGCATGGGCAGCCACTGCGCCTTCTGCTCGGCGGTGCCGAAGCGGAAGATCGGCATGGCGCCGAGCGACACGCCGGCCTCCAGCGTGACCGCGACCGAGGAGTCGACCCGGGCCAGCTCCTCAAGGGCGAGGCAGAGCGCGAAGTAGTCACCGCCCATGCCGCCGTGCTCCTCGGGGAACGGCAGGCCGAACAGGCCCATCCGGCCCATCTTGGCCACGATCTCGTACGGGAACTCCTCGCGCTCGTAGAAGCCGCCGATGACCGGCGCGACCTCCTCGCGGGCGAACTCCTCGACGGTCTTGCGCAGTGCCTCGTGCTCTGGGCTGATTCTGGTGTCCATCTCGTCACTCCTGTAGGGGTGCAACCACCGCGAGCTGCTGACCGAGCCGAACCTGTTGGCCCGCGTGCACCGCCAGCTCCGCGACCGCGCCATCGATGGGCGCGACGACCGTGTGTTCCATCTTCATGGCCTCGACCACCAGCAGCGGCTGGCCGGCGCTGACCTGCTCGCCCGCGGCGACCCGCAGCAGCAACACCGTGCCGGGCATCGGGCTGGTGACCGCGCCGCCGGCCGCACCGGCCCCGCCCTTGCGGGACAACTGCTCCGGCTCCTGGAGCGGCCAGTTGCCGATCCAGGTGAGCTCGCCGTCGGTGGCGTGCCGGTAGGACCGGGTCACGCCCTGACTGCGGACGTAGAGGCGACCGCCGTCGCGCCAGGCGCTCGCCTTGACCGGCTCGCCGTCCCGCACGACGACTTCCGCGTCGGCCGCCCGGCCGCGCAGCCGGACCTTGGCCGGCTCGTCGCCCGGCGCGCCGATCAGCCAGGTGGTCCAGGCCGGCTGGCCGATCCGCCAACCGCCGGGAATGTCCCACGGGTCAACGGTTTCGCCCTGCGGCTCCAGTTCCAGCGCCCGTTCCAGCGCCGCCGCGACGAGCACGTCCTCGGGCATCGGGTTGGCCACCAGGGCGTCGAGTTTGCGTTCCACCAAGCCCGTGTCGAGCCGCCCGGCAACGACGTCCTCGTCGCCCAGCAGGGCCCTCAGGAACGGGATGTTCGTGGTGACGCCCTGAATCGTGACGTCGCCCAGCGCCGACCGGAGCTTGCGCAGGGCTTCGTCGCGGGTGGACGCATAGGCAATGTGCTTGGCCAGCATGGGGTCGTAGTCGCTGCCGACGACAGAGCCCTCGGAAACCCCGGAGTCGACCCGGATCCGGTCGGTCGGCTCGTCCAGGGTCAGCAGCGTGCCGCCGGTCGGCAGGAAGCCGTGGGCCGGGTCCTCGGCGTAGATGCGGGCCTCGACGGCGTGGCCGGTGAGCCGGATGTC
>DATJJB010000343.1:0-8372 GCA_035492655.1 Kutzneria sp.
AGTGCCGGTGGCGCATCGGGTTGGCCGGGGCAGTGGCCGGCGATCACGTCCTCGACGAACCGGTGGACCTCGTCCGCCTCGGCGAGCACGTCGCCGCCGAGGTAGGCCAGCACCACCGGGCCGTCGGCCGGCGCGGTCTCGAGCGCGACGGACCAGCCGTGCCGCTCGTCCCAGAGCAGCATGAGGTCCAGGTCGGGGAACATCGGGCTGCGGCGGTGCAACGCCAGGTAGGCGCTGGACAGCTCGCTCACCTCGTGGTGCACGGCATGCCGGGGCACCCGTAGCGAGGCGGCGACTTCGGCGACGTAGCGGGACAGGCCCCGCGCGGTGAGACTGTCGGGATCAACATTCACGGCCGCCGGTTACCCGTGGGTTCGGCCGCCGAAACCGGTCACATCCGAAAATCCTGCGGGCCACCGAGTGCGCTGAGGATCCGTTGCATCACCTGCGGGTCGACGCCGAGCGGCTCGTCGGCCAGCGCCTCGGCCGCCGGCGAGCGACGCTGCTCACGGCGCGGCAGCGGCACCGACTTGGCGTTCATGTTGCCGGGCAGCGGCAACTCGCTCCACAGCCGCGTGCCGTACGCCGTGGGCACGACACCGATGCGCGCGCCCGAGACTTCCGGCGACACCACGGGTCGGCTGGTCACCTGCTCGTCCTCGACCTCGACGACGAGACCGTCGCCCTGCAGCCGCAGCCGCACGGTCAGGAAACCGGCGACCCCCGGGCCGGCGTTGTCCACCACGGCGGCGACCATGTGCCGGCCGACCTGTGTCGCGAGCGGCACAAGCGGTCGCAGCGACCACTCCATGAGGGAGAAGCGGACGAACATCTCGGCGACGTTGACGGCGCTCGGCGTCGCCACCAAGCGCAGGTCGTCCACCTGGGAGGTCTGGTTGTTCAACCGAGTTCCTTCCCCGCAGTCGGTGCAGTGGTGTCGCGTATCTTGCCAACCTGCGCGAACGTTACGCTAACCGGGTCACTTCTCGTCGCGACGCGCCCGGTCCCTGAGGTAGCGCGTGTGGTCGGACTGGCGTCGCGAGTCGGCGTCGTAGAACTCCTCGGCGATCCGCCGGGATTCCTGTTCCAGCAGGTCAAGCTGGGTGAGCAGCTGTTCGGCCGCGCTCGGCTCGCTGGCGACGCGGCGAGTCACGGCGTACCACCACGGCATGTTCAAGAACGTTTGCACCGTCAACGGCAGGTCGGCGCCGGCGATCCGGGCGACCGCGTGCAGCGTGTCCGGATACGCGCTCAGTTCGGCCGGACGGGCCAACAGGCCGCAGAGCACCTCGGCGATCCGGTCCAGCCGTTCGACGGCCTCGGCCGGCATCCGATTGCCGAGTCCGCGTACCCGCGCCACGAGCGCGTCCAGCCCGCGCAGCAACGCCTCGGCCTCCTCGGCCGGCTGCTGCGCCACCAGCCGCACCCGTTCCGGCGGGGCGGCCAGCGCGCCGGCGGCGTACAGCGCGGCGACCACGCCGAGCCAGTAGCCGCCGCCGACGCCGACGAAGTGCAGGCCGAGCCCGACCAGCCCGCCCGCGCAGCCGACGATGTTCTTCGTCGAGCCCAGATATCTCACTGGTAGCCTCGAATGTCCTTGAAGACGTCGGCCAGCGATTGACTGCGGCCGTCGAAGACCTTGCCGCCGGTCGCCGCGGCGATGGCGTTCATGTCGTTCTGGCTGCCCTCGCCGAACAGCACCGGGAACACCGGCGTGCCCTTCAGCCGGTCCGGCAGCTGGGCGAGATGCGCCTTGAAGTCGTCAAGGCCGACGCCCGCGGTGTTCTCGCCGTCGGTCATCAGCACGATGGAGGTGAACCGGTCCGGGTCGCTGTCGGATTGTTGCGCCAGCAACTGGTACGCCGTCTCCAGGCTGGTGTAGATCGCGGTGTCGCCGTCGGCCACCAGCCCGTCGGCGGTCTGCTTGATCTGGTCCAGCGCCGGCTGCCGGTTGTCCGGGTCGACGGTGATCGTCACCGGCGCGGCCGGCGCGCCGGAGAACGGCAGCAGCGTGACCTGTTCCCGGGCGTGGAACTGCCGGTAGCGGCCGACGAGCGAGTTGTCCACGCCGGTCAGGCCGATCAGCGCGGCCTTCAGCCCGGCCAGCCGGTCGCCGTCCATCGAGCCGGACGTGTCGAGCACGTACACGGTGCGGGACGGCCGGCGGATCTTGTCGAAGTAGGCCGAGACGAGCGTGTCCACCGCCTGCTCGGTGCCGGGGAAGGGCAGTTCAACCGGGCTGACGTCGGTGAACTCCTTGGCTAGCGGCACCTGCGGCGCGATCGGCCGTCGGTGCGTGGTCGCCATGATCTTGCGCTGCACGTCCGGCGTGCGCAGGTGGTCGGTCAGCCGCTGGAACGAGTCGCGGGCGTCGGAGTTGGCCGCGGCCAACAGGGTCAGCGGATAGTCGGCCGTGACCACGCCGTCGGACGGGTGGATCACCGTCAGCCCTGGCAGGCCCAGCAGCACCGACTCGTAGTTGATCAGGCCGTCGACCTTCGGGCCGGGATCCGCGCCGCTGGCCCGCTTCTGGAACGCGTCGGTCAGCCAGCCCGAGGAGCCGGCGCTCAGCGTCTGCGCGGCGAAGAACTGCTTGAGCTGCGGCGTGATCGCGGTGATCTGGTCGGCCGTGAGCGCGCTGCCGCTGCCGGCCAGCGCGGCCGCCACACCGACCAACGCGGAGAAGCCGGAGTTGGACGCGGACGGATCGGTCATGCCGTACGTGAACTTGTGCTGCCCGGCTGCCTCGGCGATCTGCGACCAGGTGACCTTGCCGTCCTGCCAGCCCAGTTGCCGCAGCACCGAGCTCGGCAGCCCGAGCACCACCGGGGAGCTCATGATCTTCGTCTGGGTGCCGAGCTTCTTCGCGCCGCCGGACAGCAGCGTGAGATAACGGTTGGAGGAGAACCAGATCGCGTCGTAGGCCGCGTCGGCCTTGCCGTCGACGACGGTCTGCGCGCCCTCCAGCGTGCCGCTGAAGGTGAACTTGACCTGCACCCCGGTCGCCTTGGCCGCCTCGTCCAGAATCGGCTGCATGTCGGCCAGTTCGCTGCCGGCCAGCACCCGCAGCACGCCCGGTTTCGACTGTCCCAGCGGCTGTTTCGGGTCCGTGGCTTCGCCGGAGCAGCCGGCCAGCGCCATCGTCAGCACGGCCGCCAGCGCGATGAACCGCGTCCTCATCTGTTCTCCCGTAAGCGGTCCTGGGCTCGGCGCAACTCGTCCTCCAGCGCGGAGACGGTGGTGGCCATCGCCGTCGCGGCGGCGGCCTTGAAGCCCTCGATGTCGTCAATGGCCCGGTAGATCTGGTCGAACGACTGCCGCAGCGCGTCCATGCCGACCGCCGGGTCGGTGCTGATCCGCTGGATCTGCTGGCCCTGCATGGCGATCAGGTCGGCGTTGGCCTTGATCAGCCCGTCCGTGGTGGCCCGCAGCGTCTCCAGCTCGTCGATCACCTTGCGCTGCCCGGCCAGCGCGCCGCTGACCACGACCGCGACCCGCAGCGCCGACACCGTCGTGCCGGCCGCGCGGTCCACGCCCCGGATCAGCTCATCGTTGTTGCGCCGCAACACGTCCAGCGCGAGGTAGCCCTGCACGCACACGGCCAGCTGCGTCAGCAGGTCCTGATGCCGTTGCCGCACCGGGAAAAGCACCTCGGCCCGGATGGCGTTGGCCCGCGCCGGATCGGCGAGGTCCATAATGGACGCCTGTCGGTCGATCGCCTCGTCCACCGCGCCGGCCATCGCCGCCGCCTCGGACAACCGGCCCATGGCTGCCCACAAGCGTTCCCGCTCGCCCTGGATCGCCGCGTTGTCCCGCTTCAGGTCGTCCTGCCGGGCCCGTAGCGAGCGCACCACCGCGTTGATCGGCGCGTCCGCCGCCTGGTAGCGGGCCAGCAGCTTCTTGGCCGGGTTGCCCAGGCTGATGCCGAACACCTTGCGCCCGTTGGGATCCAGGTCGCTGATCCGCTCACGCAGCTCGGTCAGGCTCACGCTCACCTGCTCGGCCGGCGGGTTCACCCCCTGCACCGCCCGATCCAGCAGCCGGCCCGCGATCGTCGCCGCCGTCCGCATCTCGTCCTCGCCCAGCGCCAGCACCGTGCCCACCCGCACCGTGAAGTCCGGCGCCATCGGGTCCATCGCGCCCAGCTCGGTGGCGATCCGCTCGGCGTCGTCGGCCAGCTCCAGCTGCCGCTCCGGCGACACCGGCACCAGCCCCGTCGCGCTGGCGGAGGACACGGCTCCCACCGGTTCCGCCGCGGTCAGCGGCCGCTCGGTCACGACCCGTACTGCTTTCCGACGGCGTCCAGCAGGCGTTCGAGCGTCTCGAACGACGGCGGGTCGACGGTGTCCACCAGCGAGGACGGCAGCTTGTGGTCGGTGGCGACCGGCGTGAAGTACTTCGGGTCCTGGGTGCGGAAACCGAAGGTGGCGGCCAGTTTGGCCAGCTCGGGATCGGTGGTGAGCAGCTGCCCGACCTGGTCGCCGGCGCTCTTGAGCGCCACCACGGTGTGCTTGGAGTAGACGGTGGGGGACAGGTACAGCAGCCGCATGTCGGGCTTGATCGAGCCGTCGTCACGGACCAGCCGATCGGCGTATTGCGCCTCGTAGACCAGCACCATCGGATTGCGGCCGATACCGGCGGACAGGTAGTCCTCGAACGGGGCGTCGCTGCTGTTCTGGGTGTAGCCCTGGTTGGTGAACAGCGGCGTCACCTTGGGCAGGGCCGCGGCCTCCTGGTCGGGGGTGTGCACGACGCTGAAGCCGTTGGCCACGTACGAGGCGATGGACAGGTACATCGCCGCCGAGTTGGAGTCCCGGGGGTCGGTGGTCGTGATCAGGATGTTCTTGCGCACCGGATAGGTGGTGTTGCCGGGCAGCTGGTCCCAGCGCGTGCCGTTCGCGGTGAGCTCCATGAACTTGGCGACGTCCAGCACGTCGTAGTCGCCGGCGCCCTTGTGCACCACGCCGGCCTTGGTCAGCAGGTCGACGATCGGCGCGAAGGTGGCCACCGCCATCGGCGACGAGAACGGCGCGTAGGTGTGCGCTCCGGTGTGGTCGTGCTGGATGCGGTCGGCCGCGGGGCTGCTGGACGGGAAGGCGAAGTCGTACTTCGACAGGTCCGTCTGGGTGGCCATCTGGCGGGAGCCGGCCGGGTCCACCTGCACGTCCAGACCGTGTTTGGCGAACGCGTCCTTGACCCGCTGGTCGCTGAAGAAGGCCAGCTTCTCCGAACCGATCACGCCACGCACCGTGGTCAGCTGCGTGCCGCCGGTGTCACCACCGCCGCCGAAGATCACGGCGAGTGCCACCCCGATCACCAGAACGGCGGCCAGGCCGATGCTGATCAGCCGTTTCACCTTTGTCTCCCAAGGGATTCACTGTGGCGACGGCGCCGCCGAGGTGATCATCGCTCCGGGCTCGCGCGACGAGACGGGTGTTGGCCGGATCGCTTCATGAATTCTTGGTGAACGGGCTGGCCCGTTGCCATACCAACTGGTCGGTACTAGCGTGGCTGTGCCGAGTCGTCCAACGGAGGTCGCCGCGTGATCGTCAGCACCATGCAGGAGTACCCGCTCACCATCAGCGCGATCTTGCGGCACGGCGCCGCCGTGTACGGCGGCAGCGAGTGCGTGACGAACACCGGCTCGGGCTTCCGCCGGGCCACCTTCGCCGACATCGCGGCCAACGCCGAGCGGCTGGCCAAGGCGCTGGGCAAGCTCGGCGTCGGGGCCGGCGACCGGGTCGCCACCTTCTGCTGGAACAACCAGGAGCACCTGGAGGCGTACTTCGCCGTGCCCGGCATGGGCGCGGTGCTGCACACGCTGAACATCCGGCTGTTCCCGGAGCAGCTGTCGCACATCGTCAACCACGCCGAAGACAAGATCGTCATGGTCGACGACACCCTGGTGCCGCTGCTGGCCCGCAGCCTGGCCGACCTGGACGGGGTGGAGAAGTTCATCGTCGTCGGTGACGGCGACGCCGGCGCCCTCGGCGACCGTGTGCTGCGCTACGCCGACCTCATCGGCGCCGAGGAGCCCGGCTTCGAGTGGCCCGAGCTGGACGAGCGGTCGGCCGCGACCATGTGCTACACCAGCGGGACCACCGGCAACCCCAAGGGCGTCGTCTACTCGCACCGGTCGTCGTACCTGCACGCGATGGCCGTGCTGTCGGCCTCGCTCATCGGCATCACCGAGGCCGACCGGGTGTTGACGATCGTGCCCATGTTCCACGTCAACGCGTGGGGACTTCCTTACGGCGCCTTCCTTTCCGGCGCCACCCTGCACATGCCCGGGCCGTTCATGATGCCCGACCAGTTGACCCGGTTCATCGCCGCCGAGCAGTCCACCTTGGCGTCGGCCGTGCCGACCATCTGGAGCGCCATTCTCAACTACGGCGCCGTGGCCGACATCGACCTGTCTTCCTTGCGTGCCGGCACGTCCGGCGGCGCCGCCATTCCGTCGGCGCTGCTCACGGCGTTCGACGAGAAGTACGGCCTGCGTATCGTGCAGGGCTGGGGCATGACCGAGACCAGCCCGCTCGGCGGCATGGCCCTGCCGCCGGCCGGCACTCCGCAGGGCACCCCCGAGGACCTCGCGTGGCGGCTCAAGTCCGGCCGCGTCGCCGCCGGCGTCGAGATGCGCATCGTCGACGCCCTCGGCGAAGTCCTGCCGTGGGACGGCGAATCGGTCGGCGAGATCGAGGTTCGCGGGCCGTGGATCACCGGCTCCTACTTCCGTGACGACGCGCCCGAGAAGTTCGACAACGGCTGGCTGCGCACCGGCGACATCGGCACCATCGACTCCCGCGGCTTCTTCCAGATCACCGACCGCGCCAAGGACGTCATCAAGTCCGGCGGCGAGTGGATCTCGTCGGTCGAGCTCGAGAACCACCTGATGGGCCACCCCGCCGTCGCCGAGGCAGCCGTCATCGGCATCCCCGACGAGCGGTGGGACGAGCGGCCCCTCGCCTTCGTCGTACTTCGCGACGGCGCTTCCGCCACCGCGCCCGAGCTCGCCGACTTCTTGGCCGCCAAGGTCGCCAAGTGGCAGGTGCCGGAGAACTGGACCTTCGTCGAGGAGATCCCCAAGACGACGGTCGGCAAGTTCGACAAGAAGCCGTTGCGCGCCCGCTACCGCGACGACGAGCTCAAGGTCGAGCGCCTGCGCTGAGCCCGCGGTGTCGCCACCTTCTGACCACTGGGGTCAGAAGGTGGCGATCGGGTTGACCGGGCTGCCGGACGTGCCGGCGAAGCGGACCGGTGCGACGGCGAGCTGGAAGTCCCACTGGCCGAGCTCGGCGGCCGTCGCGGCGCAGGCTTCGAGATCGCAGTTGTCGATCAGCCACAGTCCCATCGCGACCAGGCCAACGGCGTGCACCGGCATGAGCACGTTGTCGTAGCCCGACGGCTGAACATCCTGCGGGGTGTCCGAGCCGATCAGCGAGACCTGCCGTTCGTGCAGCCACGGCAGGCAGGACGCGTGCCAGCCGGTCTGCTCGAAGCCGCCGGCCGCAGCGTCCTCGTGCCGTGCGCGGCCCTGGCCGGTGCGCAGGAATACCGCGTCACCGGGGCGCACCTGCACGCCCTGACGACGCTCAGCTTCCTCGAGGTCTTCGGGAAACACGCCCTGCCCTGGTTCCAGCCACGGCACGTCGCGGACCCGCGCGATGTCCAACAGGACGCCCCGGGTGATGATCCCGTCCGCCGCCGCCGTGACCGCCGCCCACGCCGAACCCGTTGCGGCGTCGACCATCGTGTGCGGCCGCCCGTTGTACATCGCGCCGTCCCAGAAGATGTGGCACGGCGAGTCGATGTGCGTGAGCGTGTTGCCGTGGAACGTGACGCCGAGCCGCTCGGACGAGTACCCCCAGCGCCGGTCGTTGTGGAACCTCGCCGGCATGTTCTCGGCCCCCGGCATCTCCGCCGCGCACGGGCAGGTCGTCGTCGACCGCTCCATGTCTTGCGGCACAGCCACTTCCCATGAACACGACACGCTCCGGCCATGCCGCACCGCCCGCGCCGCCGCCACCCGGACGTCGTCGGTGATGTGGTTCAGCGTGCCGCGCTCGTCGTCGTCGCCCCATCGTCCCCAGTTCGACAGCGTCTCGAAGTACCCGAGCACGTCGTCCTGCGTGGGCATTGCTCGCTCTGCCGTCATTTCCGCCCCCTAGTTGTTGAACAGGCTCGGTCGCCCGCCCTCATTCTGCGGCAGGTACGGCACGAGCGAGTGGGCGAGGCGGTCGATGGGCAGGGACTGGAGCCATACTCGCCCGGGACCGGACAGCTCGGCCAGGAAGATCCCGTCGCCGCCGAACAGCTTGTTGCGGATGCCGGGGACGGTGGTGATCCCGAACTGCACGGTGTCCTGGAACATG
>DATJJB010000344.1:0-18875 GCA_035492655.1 Kutzneria sp.
GCCGGAGATCACCGACTGGGAGGCGATGACGGTGGCCACGGTGGCCAGCACGATCAGCGGAATCTGGGCCCAGCCCGGGGCCATCAGGAAGAACGGGTTCGACACCGCGTCCGGCTGGCTGAGAATCAACGCGCCCTGGCCTAGATAGTTCAGCGTCAATGCGGGAAAGACCACGAAGAACCAGGCGCGGCTGATCGCCGGCCGACCGAAATGGCCCATGTCGGCGTACAGCGCCTCGGCGCCGGTGATGGCCAGCACGACCGCGCCCATGGCGACGAACGCCAACACCGGTCGGTCGACGAAGAACGCGACCGCGGACGTCGGCGACAAGGCCAGCAGAATGCCGGGTTTGGCGATGACCCACGGCAGCCCGAGCAGGCCGATCACCGCGAACCACAGTGCCATGATCGGCCCGAAGAACCGTCCCACCCGGTGCGTGCCCAGGCGTTGCGCCAGGAACAGCAGCACCAGGATGGTCACGCCGATCGGCAGCACGATCTCCTTGATCTCCGGCGACACCACCTCGATGCCCTCGACCGCGGACAGCACCGAGATCGCCGGCGTGATCACGCTGTCGCCGAAGAACAGCGACGCGCCGATCACGCCGAACAGCACGGCGGTGGCGACCATCGTGGTGCGGCCGGCCACGCTGCGCCGGATCAGCGCGGCCAGTGCCATGATGCCGCCCTCGCCGTCGTTGCCGGCGCGCATCACGAACGCCACGTACTTGATCGACACGATCAGCAGCACGGCCCAGAACACCAGCGAGATCACGCCGTACACGTCCAGGGCGACCGGTCGGATCGCGCCGCCGTCGATGGCGAACACGGTCTGCAGTGAATACAGCGGGCTGGTGCCGATGTCGCCGAACACGACGCCGAGCGCGCCGACCGCGAGCGCCGCCATGCCGGTGCGCTGATGTCCCTCGTTGCTCACGGGGCCTAGTCTGCCCGGCCCGAGTGGATCACGCCCCCAACGACACCCGTCGGGGCAGCAACCAGCAGGTTCACGGGCATCGCTCGGGTTCGCGCCCTACTGTCGGCAGCCACGACAATGAGGGGAATCACCGTGCGGGAGATCTTCGGGCGCTATGTGCACGCCGGCGCGCTCAGCCGCGACGCCGACGCGCTGGCGGAACTGTTCACCGAGGACGGGGTGCTGGAGGCGCCGCTGGTGCCGGCGGGGCACCCGTTCCCTCGGGTGATGGTCGGCCGGGAGGCGATCCGCGAGGGCATGGCCGAGTACTACCGGCGGCCGGCCGGCGCGCCCGGCGTGGTCGACACGGCGCGGTCCAGCTTCGTGGTGCACGACACCGCCGATCCGGACGTGTTCATCGCCGAGATCGACACCGTGGTGGACGGCGCGACGGCGTCGCTGGTGCAGATCGTGCGTCTACGGGACGGGAAGATCACTCGCCTGCGCGACTACTTCGCGCCCGACACGCTGGCGTAGGAGGTGCGCCGCGGCGGCGTTCGTGGTGCCCTTGAGTGATGACGTTGCTCATGCGCGCCCTGGACGCCGCGTTCGGCCACCCGCGCGGCGTCGCCGGCCGGTTGGGTGGGTCGATCATGGCGCGCGGCAACCGTGAACAGGAACGCGACGCCATCGCCGCCGCGGCGCTGAGCTCCGGCGAATGCGCGCTGGTCATCGGGCACGGGCCGGGGCTCGTCGTGGTGCTGGCCGCCGAGGCGGTCTCCCCCGGCGGCCACGTGATCGGCATCGACCCGTCGGACGTCATGCGGACGATGGCCGCCGAACGCTGCGCCGGCGCGATCCAGACCGGCGACGTGGAGCTGCGGACCGGGTCCGCCGAGCACACCGGCTGCGCCGCCGGGTCGGTGGACGCGGCGATCTCCGTGAACAACGTGATGCTCTGGAACCGGGCCGCCGGGTTCGCCGAGCTGCGCCGGGTGCTTCGGCCGGGCGGCCGGCTCGTGGTCACCGTCCATCGGCATGTGTTGGATGTCGAGCCCGGTCAGCTGCGGGTAGAGGCCGAAGCCGCCGGGTTCGTGGACGTGTCGGTGGCGTACCAGGACCGCGCGGTGGAGTTGGTCGGCTTCAGGGCCTGATCACGGTCGCCGTGAACCGGCCGCTCGTGGCGGCGTGCTTCACCGCGTCGGCGATGTCGTCGAGCGCGAACTCCGTGACGTCGAACTGGTTCAGGTCCAGCAGCCCGGAGCGGATCAGCTCGATGAACCGGCGGTTGGCCGTGCGCGGGTGCAGCCACTGGCCGCGCAGGGTGATGCTGTTGCGCATCAACCACCGGTACGGCAGCGCGATGTCGTCCTGCACGCCGCCCATCAGCACCACCCGACCGCGCTCCCGCACGGTCATCGCCGCCGCCCGCACGGGTTCGTTGCCGGCCGACGGTGGCAACAGGTCCAGCACGACGTCGATCGGCCCCGGGGCCGCGTCGAGCATCTCTTGTGTGCCGCCGAGAACGACCGTCCTAACACGACTGCCGAAGCGATTTTCCAGCTCGGCCAACATCTTCTCGTCACGGCCGGGCGCGATCAC
The DNA here is from genome assembly GCA_035492655.1 of Kutzneria sp. Taxonomy (GTDB): domain Bacteria; phylum Actinomycetota; class Actinomycetes; order Mycobacteriales; family Pseudonocardiaceae; genus Kutzneria. Next base: position 2,518 of record DATJJB010000344.1, read on the forward strand.
CGTGGCCGCGCCCATGGCCAGCGCCACCGCGACCCCCGCACTGCCGAAGTTGCCGGTGGCGCCACTGATCAACACCGTCTCCCCCGGCTGCAATTCGGCCGCCAGCAATCCCCCGTACGGCACCAGGCCCACCGTCGCGGCCGCCGCCAAGCGGCCGGCGTCGGCCGGGTCGAACGAGCCCAGCGGCACCGCATTCTCCGTGGGGACAAGGAGTTGCTCCGCGAAGGAACCGTTGCCGACGTAGCCCTGGAGGCGCAGGCCGCCGTCGCCACGGGCGCTCCAGCCCTGCAACATGATGTCCGGCGTGAGGGCGTCGTCGCGGGACCGGATCGTCGGATCGCACAGCACCCAGTCCCCCACTTTCAGCCGCGTCGAGTCCGGGCCGACGGCGCGGACCCGGCCGACCGCGCCGGCGCCGAGCGTGATCGGCAGGTTCAGCTGGAAGCCGCGCTCGCCGCTGATCACCTCGCCGGTGTACGGGATCACCGACGCCGCCACCACGTCCACCAGCACCTCGCCCGTGCCCGGCACGGGATCAGGCACGGTCCGCACGGTCAGCGGGGCACCGAATTTCGTGAGCACTGCGGCCTTCATCGGGTCTTCCTTCCGTTCGGTAAGACCCAGCCTGCGGCTTCCCCGACGGCACATCCAGCCCTGGTATTATCCTAGGATTGAGGAGGCCCACTCGATGCCTGCCGGACTCGGCGAGTTCCTACGCTCCCGTCGCGAACGCCTGACGCCCGAAGTCGTCGGCCTGCCGCTCGGTCGCCGACGTCGCACGCCCGGCCTGCGGCGGGAAGAGGTCGCCGAGCTCGCCGGCATCGGCGTCGACTGGTACATCCGCCTGGAGCAGGGCCGAACCGTCCGCCCATCCGTCGCCACCATCGACGCCCTGGCGGTGGCCCTTCGCCTGGACGACACCGAGCGTGCGCACCTCGGCTTGCTCGCCCAGCAGACCGTGCGGCCGCTGTTCGTCCGCGAAACCGTGCCGCAGGCGGTGAAGGCCGTGATCGCCGGCCTCGATCAGCCGGCCTACGCCACCGGTCGGCGCTGGGATGTGCTGGCCTGGAACGACGCCGCCCGTGAGCTGTTCACCGACTTCGACGCCCGCGCCCCCGAGGACCGCAACATCCTCGTCTACCTGCTGCTCGATCCCGCCACCCGCAAGCTTTTCGGACGTGGCTGGGCCGTGATGGCCAGACACACCGTCGCCCAGTTCCGCGCCGCCCACGACGTGTGGGCCGGCGACCCCCTGTTCACCGGCCTCGCCGCCCGACTCGCCGCCGGCTCGCCCCAGTTCCGCGCCTGGTGGGAGGACCACGACATCTCCACCGGCCGCGGCTCCGGCCGCAAGGTGCTCCACCACCCGACCCGCGGCACGCTGGCCTACGACTTCGCCAACTTCCAGGCCAACGACGAGCCGGCGGTACGCCTCACCGTCTTCACACCGGCAGGTTGACGGGTCGAGGCGGGGCGGTGCTGTGGCGGATGACCAACGAGGTGGCCAGGTCGACGCGGGTGGTGGCAGGGGTTTCGCCGCGGCCAAGGGCGAGCGCGAGGCGGGCGGCGGTTTCGGCCATGGCGACGAGGGGCTGGCGGATGGTGGTGAGGGGTGGGCCGACCCAGCGGGCCAAGGGCAGGTCGTCGAAGCCGACGATGCTGAGGTCGGCGGGGACGCGGCGGCCGAGTTCGCGGGCGGCTTCGTAGAGGCCGAGGGCCTGGAGGTCGTTGCCGGCGAAGATGGCGGTGGGCGGCGAGGCCAGGGACAGCAGGTCGCGGCCGGCGGAATAGCCGGCCTCGAAGTGGAAGTCGCCTTCGCGGATGAGCCGGGGATCGAAGACGAGGCCGGCGGTTTCGAGGGCGGCACGATAGCCGTCGAGGCGGGCGCGGCTGCACAGCATGCGGGACGGGCCGCCGATGAGACCGATGCGCACGTGCCCGAGGTCGATGAGGTGACGGGTGGCGGTGACGCCGCCGAGCCAGTTGTTGCTGCCGACGGCCGGCACCCCGTCGGCGGGATCACCGGCGGGATCGAGCACGACAAAAGGGATGTCGCGACTGGCGAGCTGGGTCCGTTGCACGTCGTCGAGGTCGCTGAGCACGAGCACGACGCCGCTGGGACGGCGCGCGAGCACACCGTCCACCCAGGACTGGCCGGGCGACAGCGCCCCGGCCGACTCGGACAGCACGACGTGCAGCTTCTCTTCGCGGGCAACGTTTTCCACGCCGCGAATGACCTCCATCGCCCACGCGCTCTCGAGCTCGTGGAAGACGAGATCGAACAACCGGGACGGCGGACCGACGGCACGACGGCGATAGCCGTGCCGCAGCAACAGCTCCTCGACCCGAGCCCGAGTGGCGGGGGCGACGTCGGCGCGTCCGTTGAGGACCTTGGAGACGGTCGGCGTGGACACACCGGCTTCCCGAGCAATCTCCGCCAGCGTCGGCGTGTCACCACGCATGGCGAGGATGCTACCGGGCGTCGAAAGGTTTCGAAGACCAGTCGAGCACGGCAGCGGCGAAATCGGTACCGGCGAAGGCGGTCCAGTGATCGCCGGGCACGCTGACGAACCGCGACGACGGGAGCGCGGCGGCGAGCTCGGCGGCCGAGACGCGACGCTCGTCGGCATCGCCCACAACCACCAGCGTCGGCACCTCGATCTGCCGCACCTCGGCCACCGACGTGGGCACCTGAGCGTCGAGAACATGCAGCATGGCCTGGGGATCGGCGTCCAGCTGGGACAGCCATGCGGCCAACTGCCGCGCCTCCTGATCCAGCTCCCCGCCCCGCACGATCGCGGCCAGCGCCCGGCGATTGCCGGCGCCGCCGCCGATGAGGCCCTGACCACCGATGATCGCCCGCCGAGGCCGGGCGCCACGGACCAGCGCCCGCAGGGTCACCCGGCCGCCCAGCGAGTACCCGCCGAGGTCGTAGTCGTCGAGCCCGAGCTCGGCCACCAGGGCCAGCAGGTCGTCGGCCAGCACGTCCGGCGGATAGTCGCAGTGCCGCTCACTCTCGCCGTGTCCACGCAGGTCGGGCAGGATCACCCGGAAGCCCGCGGCGGCGAGTGCCGCCGCATGGCCGCCGGTGATCCACTGCGAGCCGGCGCCCATGAAGCCGTGCACCAGCACGATGGGCCGGCCCTCCCCCAGTTCCTGATACGCGATCCGCACGCCGTCGAAGCTCCGAACGCCAGGCACCCGCACATCCTGGCACGCCTATTTTCCGTGCGGGTCGGTCCCGTTCAGCGCGGCCACGACCTGGTCGTAGTCGCCGCGGGCCTCGCCGTAGCGGAGGAACTTGACCCGCTCGACCTGGATCTCCTTGGCGTCCGGCTGGGTCTCGACGAGCGTCATGACCTCGTCGATGAACTCGTCGAGCGGCATCGCGTGCTCGTTGTCCTCCTGTCCGGGCATCAGCGGCGTGCGCACCGACGGCGGCTCCAGCTCGAGGATCTTGACGGAGGTGTCGGACAGCTGAAGCCGCAGCGACTCGCTGAGCATGTGGATGGCGGCCTTGGACGCGTTGTAGCTGGGCGTGACCTTGAGCGGGGCGAAGGCCAGCCCCGAGGAGACAGTGACGATGGTGGCGTCGGGCCGGGACTGGAGGTGCTCGACGAACGCGGCGACCAGGCGGATCGGGCCGAGCACGTTGGTGGTGACGACGCGTTCGGCCGAGGCCAGGAAGCCCTCGGGCTTGTGCCAGTCCTCGACCTGCATGATGCCGGCCATCGCGATCAGCACGTTCAGCGACGGGTGCTCGGCCAGCACCTCCTTGGCCGCGGCGGTGATGCTGACCGGGTCGGCGGTGTCGATCAGCACGGTGTCGATCTCCGGGTGCTCGACGGCGAGCTGCTCGAGGATGGCGACCCGGCGGCCGCCGATGACGACCTTGTTGCCCCGCTCGTTGAGGGCCAGCGCCAGGGCGAGGCCGATGCCGCTGGTCGCGCCGGGGATGAAGACGGTGTTTCCGCTGATGTCCATGACCGGAAGCCTGCTCGGATCCGGCCGGCGTGTGCAGAGAGCGCATATCGGGGGATCGGCGATCCCTGGCTGGTGATCCGAGGACGTCCGATACTGGGCGTATGGATCGAGCTGCACTGGCCGGGTTCCTGCGCACCCGGCGGGAGGCGCTGCAACCGGAGGACATCGGCCTGCCCGCCGGCGTGCGCCGCCGCACGCAGGGGCTGCGCCGGGAGGAGGTGGCGTCGCTGGCCGCGATGTCCACCGACTACTACACGCGGCTGGAGCAGGAGCGGGGTCCGCAGCCGAGTGAGCAGATGCTGGCCGCGTTGGCCCGGGCGCTGCGGCTGACGACGCAGGAGCGGGATTACCTGTTCCAGGTGGCCGGCCGCAACGCGCCGTCCTCGGTCTCGGTCGCCGCGCACGTCTCGCCGGCGTTGCTGCGGGTGCTGGACCGGTTGGACGACACGCCGGCGCTGATCCTGTCCAACCTGGGCGAGATTCTCGTGCAGAACCGGATGTCCCGGGCGCTGATGGGCGATCTGACCGTCTACACCGGACACGCGCGCAGCGAGATCTACCGCTGGTTCACCGATCCCGAGCAGCGCAAGCTCTATCCGCCGGACGACCATGCCCGGCAGAGTCGGGCCATGGTGGCGAACCTGCGCGCGGCGTACGGGCAGATGGGTCCGAAGTCGCGGGCCGGCGAGCTGGCCGCCTTGCTGTGCAAGGAAAGCGCCGAGTTCGCCGAGCTGTGGGAACGGCAGGAGGTGGCGAAACGGTTCGTCGACCACAAGGTGCTGATGCACCCGGAGCTGGGCGCGATCGAGGTCGACTGCCAGGCCCTGTTCACCGAGGACCAGTCGCAGGCGCTGCTGGTGCTGACCGCCGCGCCGCGGACCGAGGGCTACGAGAAGCTCCAGCTGCTGGCCGTGCTCGGCAACGAGCGTTTTCCGGTCAATAACTGATCACGGCCCGCACCGGGCTGTGGTCCGACAGGCCGTCGGCGTCGAGCACCTCGGCGTCGGTGACCGTCGCGCCGTGCACGATCACGTGGTCGATGACCTGCTGGCCGCGGGTCTTCACGCCGGCCGGCAGCGCGGCCGCCCGAAAGCTTTCGCCCAGACTGGCGAGCACGGTGTCGGCGTCGGCGTTGAAGTCGCCGAGCAGCACCGCCGGTGACGGGGCCAGCTGAGCCAGCCGTGCCAGCTGATCCTCCCGCTTGTTTCCCCAGCTCACGTGGGTCGCGACCACGGTGAGGCCCTGCACGTCGACGGCCAGCGCACCCTTGCCGCCGTCGGTCGGGAACGCCTCCTCGTCGAGCTCGCGGCTGGGCCCGTCGACCAGGAGCACCAGGTACTCCGTGTTGTCCGCGAGCTGCGATTCCAGCACGCGGGGCCGCGGCAGCCGCGGGTACCGCATCGCGTGCACCGTCCGACCGGACTCCCGCAGGGCCGCCAGCAGATCGCCGCTGACCTCCTGCAACGCCACCACGTCCTCGGTCAGCTCGCCCACCCGCTGGGCGATGGCGGCGACCCGTTTCGCCTCGTCCGGCCAGCTCCCGGCCACCTCCTCGCCCCAGTTGTCGGCATGGATCCGGTGCAGCACGTTCCAGGTCACCACGGTGATCACCGCCCGATTTTAGGGGCGGGCCGAGTCGTCGACCTGCACCGGATACCCCGCCCGCAGCACGGCGACGGTCGACGGCGGCGTGATCACGGTGGCGGTGCCGGCGGCGGGCCGGCGCAGCCGGCCGGCATAACCGGCGCGGGTCCACCGGGCAAGGCTGCCGTCGACGATCAAAGCCGGCTGATCGTCCTGGAGGACGAAGGTGCCGTCCGGCAGGTCGGCCCACGGCAGCTCGTGGAGGCGCCGGGTGTGGGTGCCGCGGAAGATCCGCTCGTGGTGCAGTTGGCGGTTCATGTCGGTGGCGGACGGCTGGCCGCCCCAGGCGTCGCGATAGGCGAGGTAGGCGGGCCGCCGGCAGGCAGCGCACGGCCGGTGACCGGCGGCGAAGGACACGGCCTCGTCGTGGAAGAACAGGTGGGTCCACCGGTTGGGCAGCCACTGCTCCCGCCACCACCCCTTGAACTCCAGCGCGCACGTGATCCACAGGTTGCCGGCGTGGAAGCGGACGATCTCCCGGTCGCGGTGGATCACGCCACGGTTGCCGGTCCAGGCCCCACGCAAGGGAAACGCCTCGATGTCGCCGAGCGGTGTGACGCGATTGCGTTTCGGGCCCAGAGCCTCGTCATCACCCACAGCTCGACCCTAACGACGGTTCGTGACGGCTGACGGGCGTTCGGACATCGATGGCGGGAACCCGCGACATCGCGGACCCGGCCGGGGAAGTCGGCCGGCTCCACCCGGCGCCTCCGGACGGACGGTCGCGCGGCGGCTGCCGGCCCAATCGGAAAGATCTTCGTCACGGAGTGAACCAGGGGCGGTGTCCGCCCGTGTGGACTGGCATACCGATGCCCCTTGGGAGGAACCCCGTGACCACCACCCAGAACCACACGGTCGCGGCGCCGGCCAGGCCCGACCGCCGCCGGACGGCGCGCGTGGCGCTGCTCGCGGCGCTGGTCGTCAACGTGCTGGTCGTCGCCGCGCTGGTGGTGGCCACGGGCGCCTCGCCCAACCTCCTGATCACGCTGGGCCGGATCTTCGGGCTGGTCGCCGGGCTGCTGATGGCCGGCCAGTTCCTGCTGATCGCCCGCATCCCGTGGCTGGACGAGCGGCTGGGCATGGACCGCCTGACGTCCTACCACCGGTGGAACGGCATCGGTCTGCTGTGGACCCTGCTTGGCCACGTGGTGCTGATCGTCGCCGGCTACGCCCAGCTGGAGGCCCACGGCTTCATCGCCGAGATCTTCGTCCTCTCGGACACGTTCACCGGCGTCCTGCTGGCCATCATCGCCTTCCTGCTGGTGATCGTCGTCGGCGCGACCTCGGCGCGGATCGCCCGCCGGCGAATGCCGTACGAGACCTGGCACGCCATCCACCTGCTGACCTACGCGGTGGTGGCGCTGGCCTTCACGCACCAGTTCATCTCCGGCACGACCATCGCCTCCACCGGCGGCCGGATCTACTGGATCCTGTTGTGGGCCACGGCGATCGGCGCGCTGGTGTCCGGCCGGGTGATCCGCCCGCTGCTGCGCAACCGCCGCTACCAGCTGCGGGTGGCCGGCGTCGTCGCGGAGTCGCCGAACGTCGTGTCGGTCTACATCGAAGGCCGCAACCTGCACGAGCTGCCGGCGCGGGCCGGGCAGTTCTTCGTGTGGCGCTTCCTGGCCAAGGGCATGTGGCACCGGGCCAACCCGTTCTCGCTGTCGGCCGCGCCCGACGGCCGCTACCTGCGGCTCACCGCCAAGTCCGTCGGCACCGCGAGCGCCGCCCTGCGGGACCTCAAGGTCGGCACTCGCGTCTACGCCGAGGGCCCGTACGGTGCTTTCACCACCGCCAACCAGGTTCACCCGCACGCCCTGCTGATCGCCGGCGGCGTCGGTGTCACGCCGATCCGGGCGCTGCTGGAGGAGATCAAGGGTCACGTGGTCGTGCTGTACCGGGTCCGCGACGAGCGGGATGCCGTGCTGTTGGACGAACTCCGGGCGCTGGCCCCGGTGGTTCGTGTCCTCAGTGGACCGTCGGCCGGCCAGTTCAACCCGGAGAGCCTGCGCTACATGGTTCCGGACATCTGGGCCCGTGACGTGTTCGTGTGCGGGCCGGCGGCCATGACCAACGCGGTGCTGGCCAGCACCCGGGCGTTGCAGGTGCCGGACCGCCAGGTGCACGCCGAGAAGTTCAGCCTAGCGGGCTGACCAGACCACGCCGCGACGCTCGTGGGCGATCATCTTCTCCATCGAGAGAGCGGCAGCGGGACCGAGTTCCCGTTCCAGCAGATACAAGCCGAGGTCGAGGCCCGAGGTCACGGAGGACGCGGTCACCAGATCGCCGTCGTCGACGACCCGGGCCTCGATCGCGGTGACCCCGTTGGCCGCCAAGGCTTCCAGGCCCAGGTGATGGGTCGTGGCGGCCCGGCCCTTGATCAGACCCGCCATGGCCAGCAGCAACGACCCGCCGCACACGGTGGCCACCAGCACCGAGGGGTTGGCCATGGCCTCGGCCAACAGGCCGGGCAACGGCGTGCCGAGGGTGCGGCCGAGGATCTCGGGGATGCCGTCGGGCAGCGAACCCAAAGCCCCTGGCACCACGACGATGTCGGCCCGCGAAGGGTCCAGACGGGACTCGGCCCGCAGGGTCAACAAACCGTTGCCGCTGGGCACCTCGCGCGCCCCCTCGGCCGACACCAGCTCGGCTGTCATGGCCTGGCCGAGAATCTCGTACGGGGCAACGACATCCAGCGGGTCGAAGCCGTCGAACAACACAACCTGCACCAACATCGGCGATCCCTTCCCTGACATGACGATGGGGCGAACGCTATGCGCGTCCGCCCCACCTCAAGAAGGAGTCGCCTCGCCAGTTTCCGCCGGGTTTCAGCCAGCGACGGCGCGAATCCGGCGCAGCACCTCGTCCTCGCCGAGCGTGGTCGCCACCGCGTGCAGGTCGGGGCTGCGGGTGGAACCGGTCAGCGCCACCCGGATGATCTGCGACGCCTCGCGGATGGAGCCCGGGTAGGCGTCCGGGTTCTTCTTGTACTCCTTGGCGTTCTTCGCGTAACCGTGCTTGGCCGCCAGATCGCGGATCTGCCCGAACCACTCCTGGCCGTCGGCCAGGTGCTGGTAGCCGTCGGCGAAGTCGGCGGCGAAGGCCCGGGCCAGCTCCGGCGTCACGCCCTCGATGCGCTCGTCACCGGCGGTGACCGGCGTGAACAGCTCCGGGAAGAAGAAGCCGTAGGCCGTGCGGAAGTCCGACCACTTGCGCAGGTCCTTGCGCGGGTTCTCGACGCCCTCGCGCTCCACCGCCAGCGCGGCCAGCGCCAGCTCGGGGTTGGCGTCCAGCACCGGCACCAGGTCGGCGTCGTGGGTCAGCGCCCACTCCCGCACCGCGGCGAGGATCTCCGCGCCGGACAGGGTGGCGATGTGGTCGGCGCTGATGTCGTCAAGCTTGGCCATGTCGATCAGCGGCCCGGCCAGGCCCATCTCGTCCAGCTTGATCGGCGCGTCCAGCGCCTCGGCCAGCGGCAGCTCGGCGATGCGGCCGTTGGTCAGGCCCTTGAGGTAGTACAGCACCGCCTTGGCCGGGTAGCCCTCGGCGATGTAGAAGTCGACCGACGCCTCCGGGTCCTTGCGCTTGGACAGCTTGCGCTTGCCGCCGGAGATCTGCTTCATCAGCGGCGCGATGTGCGCGTAGGTCGGCTGCTCGAAGCCCAGCGCGGCGAACAGCTGAAGGTGGGTGGGCACCGAGGAGATCCACTCGTCGGCCCGGATCACCAGGTTGACCCGCATCAGGTGGTCGTCGACGGCGTGCGCGAAGTGGTACGTGGGCAACCGCACGGCGTTGGCCGAGGACTTGAGGATCACCACGTCGTTGCGGTTGTCCTCGTGCTCGAGCCGGCCGCGGATGGCGTCGGTGAACACCGCGCGGCCGTCGACCTGGCCCGGCGAGCGGAACCGCACCACGTAGGGCGCGCCCTCGGCCAGCTTGGCCTGCACGTCCTCGTCGGGCCGGTCGCGCCAGATGGCCCAGCCGCCGTAGTAGCCGGGCGGGATCTTGCTGGCCTCCTGGCGGCGGCGGATGTCGGCCAGCTCGTCCTCGGTGGCGAAACACAGGTAGGCCTTGCCCTCGCGCAGCAGCTCGCGCGCGTAGGTCAGGTACTGCTGCTCGCGCTCGGACTGGAAGTACGGGCCGTAGTCGCCGCGGCCCTCGGCCTCGTCGGCCGGCAGGCCGAAGTAGTCGAACGCACGGGTGAACTGCTCGACCGCGCCCTCCACCTCGCGGGCCTGGTCGGTGTCCTCGATGCGCAGCAGGTAGCGGCCGCCGGTGCGGTGCGCGATGTCCCGGTTGATCGCGCCCACGTACAGCGCGCCGATGTGCAGCCAGCCGGTGGGCGACGGGCCGACGCGGGTGACCATGGCGCCGTCCGGGAGGTCCCGCTGCGGGTAGCGCTGCTCCCAGTACGCCGGCTCCGGCAGGTCGGCGGGGAACAGCGCGTCGATCACGGCACGGTCAGGCATCGGGTCTCGGTCTCCAGCACGCAGGTCAACAGGTGTGTCCAGGTTACCGGCCGGAGTCGGCGGCGTGTCCCTGGCCTAGGCTCGCACGGGTGACGTGGGATCCGGACGCCGCCGGTGTGCTGCGGCTGCCGTCGGGACGGCTGGTCCGTGGGCGTGGCCTGCGGCATCCGCTGCCGCCGGGGCCGACGCCGTCGTTCGGGCTCTACCTGCTCGGCTCGGACCCGGGCGCGATGGCGTGGGACAGCCGCTGGGTGCGGTGGCCGGACTTCTGGCTGCCGACCGACCGTGCCGCCTTCGGCACGGACTTGGCGGAGTTGCTGGCCCGGGCCGTCGAGGAACGGGTGGAGATCGCCTGCGGCGGCGGGTTCGGTCGGACGGGAACGGCCTTGGCGTGCCTGGCGGTGTTGGACGGCGTGCCGAACGGCGAAGCCGTCGCCTACGTCCGCGAGCACTACTCGAAACGGGCGGTGGAGACGCCGTGGCAGCGGCGGTTCGCGGTCCGCTGGACGGGTTGAGGATTCTCCCGGGAAGAATTCTCGTTTCGAGAATTGGCAATGGTCCACCGCCGCGACCGATGGCTAGTCTGCTGAAATGACCACAATGGAGGTTGTTGACTACCGTTTCGGCCCGCAGGCCCGGAATCGGCTTGCCGAGACCGGAAATCCGGGCCGGGACGGCGCGATCGCGGCGCTGGAGTCCTTCTACTACGCGCTGAACAACCGGGATCTCGACACATTGTCCGCGGTGTGGTCCGACCATGGACTGGCCCAGCTGAACAATCCGGTCGGCGGCATTCTGCGGTCGGGAACCGCCGTGACCGATCTCTACCGGCGAATCTTCGACGGCGGCCTTGGGCTGACGGTGACCTTCACCGACGCGGCCACCTACTGGTGGGCCGATTCCGTGGTCTTCGCCGGCCGGGAGCTCGGCGAGTACGGCGCGCGGGTGCCGCTGGCCATCCGAACCACCCGGGTCTTCGGTTACGACGGCCGCTGGCGGCAGGTCCACCACCACGGCAGCATCGACCGGCCTGCGGAGCTGGCCGCCTACCAGCAGGCAGCCAACGGCGTTGCCGCTCCCCGCTAGGCTGGCCGCGTGGAGCTGACCGACCTGCGGATCTTTCTCGCGGTGGCCCGCACCGGAGCGATCACCAAGGCGGCGCAGGAGTTGCACACCGTGCAGTCCAACGTCAGCGTGCGCATCCACGCCCTGGAGAAGGAACTCGGCGTGGCGGTGTTCCGGCGGCATGCCCGCGGCGTGACGCTGACCCAGGCCGGCGACCAGCTCCGCTCCTACGCCACACGGATCCTCGCGCTGGCCGACGAGGCCCACAACCTGGCCGGGGACAACGTCGAGCCGGCCGGTCCGCTGAGCCTCGGCGCGCTGGAGATCACCGCCGGCCTGCGCCTGCCGGACGTCCTGCACGGGTTCGTCGACCGGTACCCGAAGGTCGATCTGTCGCTGGCCACCAACACCTCCGCCGAGCTGACGCGGTCGGTGCTCGACACCACGCTGGACGGGGCGTTCGTGGCCGGGCCGGTCACCCAACCGGGCCTGGTTGCGGTGCCGGCCTTCACCGAGCGCCTGGTGCTGGTCACCTCGGCGCGAGAGTCCACTGTGGAGGAAGCGCTGCACAGGCAGCCGGTGCCACGGGCGTTGGTGTTCCGGGCCGGCTGCGCCTTTCGCGCCCGACTGGAACGGCTGCTGGCCGAGCGTGGCGCCGTCGCCGTCCGGCTGATGGAGTTCGGCACGCTCGAAGGCATTCTGGGCTGCGTCGCCGCCGGCATGGGATTCACGCTGTTGCCGGCCGACGTCGTCGCCGCGTCGAACAGGCACGTGCGCACGCATGAGGTGCCCGACGCCCAGGTGGAGACGATGTTCGTGCACCGCGACGAGCCGGTGGCTTCCCCGGCACTGCGGTGTTTCCTGTCCCATGTGCTCGCGACAGTGCGGTGATGGCCGGGAATTGCCGTTCACGGTCAGAAGGGCAGGCGTCCCTACCACCCGAGCCGATCGCCTTCACCAACCGGCGACCGCCTGCTAATTTTCGCCATACGACCGATCGGTCGTAAAGAAGCAGCGGCTCATCGAGGGCGGGAATGCACCCCATCGACACCGTTTACGACTACATCGTGCTCGGCGGCGGCACGGCCGGCTGTGTGCTCGCGGCCCGGCTGAGCGAGCAGGCCCGGGTGCTGCTCATCGAACGCGGCCGGGCGATGCCGATCGAGAGCCGGCTGCCGGTGGGCTGGACGTTCTTGGCGGAAAGCCCGCTGACCTGGCCCGGCGGCACCGTCCCGCAGGCCACCACCGGGACTGCCGTGCCCTGGGCGCGTGGCATGGGCCTGGGCGGGTCGTCCGGCATCAACGGCATGGTGCACATCCGCGGCCACCGGTCCAGCTACGACGAATGGCCCGGCCTCGGCGCGAAGGGCTGGGGTTTCGACGATCTGCTGCCGTTCTTCCGCGCGTCCGAGACCGCGCCGCACCGAGACCCGGCGCTGCGCGGCCAACACGGCCCGATGACCGTCGCACCGGTCGCTGACCCGCATCCCGTCGCGCTGGCCACCCTCGTCGCCGCGACCGAGATCGGCCACCCCATGGCTAACGACATCAGCGGCGGCCTGGAGGTCGGCTTCGGGTTGCCCGATCTGGCCATTGTGGACGGTCGCCGGCTCAGTGCCGCCGACGCCTACCTGTCCCCCGCGCTCGGCCGCCCCAATCTGGACGTCGCCACGAACGCTTTGGCGCATCGCGTGATCGTGCGGAACGGCCGCGCCGCCGGGGTCGAATTCTCCATCGGCGACGAGCTGCTGACGGCGTCGTGCTCGCGGGAAGTCGTACTGGCCGCCGGCGCGGTGGGGTCGCCCGAGATCCTGCTCCGCTCGGGCATCGGGCCGACCGATCATCTGCGTGAGCTGGGCATCGACAGCGTGGTCAACCTGCCCGGTGTCGGTGAGAACCTGCACGACCACCCGGTGACCGCGGTCGTCCACCGGGCCGCGACTCCGCTGCCGGACAGCACCGGCAACCACACCGAGGTGCTCGGCCTGCTGGCCAGCGACGGCGGCCCGATCCCGGACTTGCACCTGCTGGTGCTGTCCAAGCCGGACACCCCGCAGGGTCCGACCCAGGGGTTCATGATCGCCGTCGGCCTGATGACGCCGCACAGTCGTGGCACGCTGCGACTGTCCAGTTCGGACCCCACGACCCATCCCCTGCTCGACCCTCGGTACCTGGCCGACGACCGCGACCGCGCGGCGATGATCGCCGGCCTGCGCCTGGCCCGGGAAGTCGGGGCGTCACCGGCATTCCAGCAGCTCGGCACGGCTGAGATCGCCCCCGGCGAGATCCCGCTCGACCAGTACCTGACGGCCAGCCTGGGGACCTACTACCACTACGTCGGCACCTGTCGTATCGGTACGGACGACCTTGCCGTGGTGGACACGGATCTGACCGTGCACGGCGTCGGCGGGCTCCGGGTGGCCGACGCGTCGGTGATGCCGTCCATCCCGTCGGCCAACACGAACGCGACCGTGCTGGCCATCGCCGAGCGCGCCGCGGCGCTGATCACCGGACGTCCGTGACCACGATCGGCCGACCGCGTGGGTTCGACGTCACCGATCAGTACCTGTGCCGCAGCGTCGAGCAACTGACCGACCCCGAGCACGTGGCCCGGTTGCGCCGCGACGCGGAGAACGGCTTGCGGCTTGCGGCCGTGGAGAGCGCGGTGCAGTACCTCTCATGCGGCTGCGGATTCTCCGCCTACCCGGCCGATTCGTCCGTAGCCCTTGCCAGGGCGCGATTATTCAGCACGGGATAGAAAACCAACGTCACCAGGATGAGAAAACCACCACAGGCGACATACGAGACCTGCACGGCGAACACACTGGCGAGAACGCCGCCGAGTACCGCACCGACCGGTCCCCCGATCATGACCACCAGTCTGCTCGACGAGAGCACCCGCCCCAGGAGTTCATCGGGCACGATCTGCTGACGCAATGTGCTCACTACGACTTTCTCGGCGGTCATCAGCGCACCGGTCACCATCATCATCGCGGCCGCCACCCACACGTCGGCGACCAGCCCCAGGACCAGAATGGCTGTGCCCACGCCGGCTTTGCCCGTGAGCATCACCGTGCCGGGGCCGAGCCGCTTGCTGGCGGCCGCGGCGGCCAGTCCGCCGACCGTCGCGCCGATCGCGGTGGCCGTCAGCAACAGACCGAAACCGAAGTCCGGAAGTTCGAGTACCTCCTTGGCCAGCAGCGCGAGCATCGCGAACTGAGCGGTGGCGGCGACGTTGCCGAGACAGGAGACCATGGCCAACGCCCGCAGGGTCCGGTTCCCGAACAGCCACCGAATGCCCTCGACGATGTCGCTCGACACACTCTTGCGCGGAGCTCCGGACGTCCTCTTCGGCTTGGCGTCCGCCCGAATCGAGAAGATCAGCAGGCCGCTGGCGGCGAACGAGAGAGCGTTGCCGGCGAACGGCAGGAAGTTCCACACGCCGAACAGCGCGGAGCCGAGCGGAGGCCCCACGAAGTCCTCACCGTTGCTCTCCGCCGCGACGATCCGCCCGTTCGCCGCGGCCAGGCGCCGCGGCTCCCGCGACACGAAGTCGGGAATGGCCGACTGAGCGGCGATGTCGAAGAACACTTGGCCGATGCCCAACAGGAACGCCGCGAGCACCAGCCCCACCAGGTTCACCCGCGCGGTCAGGATCAGCACCGCGAGAGCGACCAGGACGGCGAACCGGCCCAGGTCGGCCCACACCATCACCCACCGGCGGTCCAGCCGGTCCACCACGACACCGGCGTGCAGCGAGAGCAGCACCCAGGGAATCTCGGCGGCCATGACGACGAAGCTCAACGCCATCGGGTCGCGGGTGCTCTGCAGGACAAGCAGGGGCAACGCGGCGGCGTGCATGCCGGTGCCGATGGCCGACACGAGCGTAGCGCCGAAGAGTCTGTGGAAGCGACTGCCCAGTCTCACCTTGGTGTCGACAGATTTCTTCGTGGGCACGTCCAGAATTCCTCCCGCTGGCACTCTAGCAATAGATCACGACCTTTACCGGCGTACAACGCCGGGGTGCCTGGCGGGTTGTGGAATGCGCTGGACCGGCCAACTTTTGTCAACTGTGGTCAACGGGCTGCTGGAACTGATGGCCTGTCGCGTGATCAGTCGTCGGGGATGCCGACGCCGCTGAGCGCCGGCACGGCGATCTCCCTGTTCCGCAAGGACTTCGCGGCGAGCCGGAACTGGGCAAGCCGGTCGACCACGGTCTGGCCGACCGGGGTGTGGCCCCAGATGCTGATGCTCTGGTGAGTGGTCGGCTCCCAGGTGGACTCGTCGACGGAGATCGGATTCCAGCCGACCTCCCACTCGAAGCCGGACGGGCTGCGGGCGTAGAAGGACAGCTCGCGGTCGTTGGTGTGCTGGCCGACCGACAACGCCATGCCGAAGCCGAGTGCCCGGACCCGTTGGTACGCCATGACCATGTCGTCCAGCTCGGCGACCTGGATGTTGAGGTGCTGGATGCGGGTGCGGATGGGGTCGATCCGCAGGCCCTTCGTCGCGGCGACGGCGACCGAGTGGTGCCGGCTGTTGACCCGCAGGAACCGGATCTTGAGCCGCACGCCGCTGATGGTCTCGTCGACGTAGTCCGAGAGCCGGGCGTCGAACACCGTGTTGTAGTAGCCACGCACCTGATGGGGCTCGGTGGTGGTGATGGCGACGTGGCCGAGCCCGCCCTCGCCGGTGACGAAACCCTTGACCGGTAACGGGTCCACGATCGGCCTGGTGAAGATCTCCTGGGTCAGGCCCTTGGGCCCGGGGAACCGCCAGAGCCGTTCCACGCCGCGTTGCGCGGCCTCGTCGGGTGTGCCCTCGGTGACCGGGACGCCGCGGTCCACCACTCGGGCCAGGATGCGGTCGAAGGTCTCGTGGTCGTCGATGTGCCAGCCCAGGGCGGTCGCGTCCTCGGCCGGCCCGTGCTTGAGTAGAAACCGGCACTGCCGGTCGTCCAGCCGAAACCGCATCGTGCCGTGATCAAGGGTGTCCAGGTGCATGCCGATGGCGTCCGCGCCGAATCGCCGCCAATCGGCGAACTTGCTGGTCTCGATGACGATGTACCCCAGGTGCACGGTGCCGAAGACGTCAGTCACGGTGTCCTCCCACGAAATCGGCGATCAACTGGTTGAAGCGGTCGGCCTGTTCCCACTGCACCCAGTGCCCGGTGTTGGCGAACAGCACGAGATCGCA
>DATJJB010000345.1:0-14043 GCA_035492655.1 Kutzneria sp.
CCGGCCCCGCGCAGCACGAAGTCCCGCCACACCGACCAGCCGGAGTCCGCCAGCGGCAGCAGGTGCGGCTGGTCATCCGGGTCGTTCATCGGTTCCCCTTCCACTTCTCCCGCAGCTCGCGGTACTTCCGGTCGTTCCAGAGTTCGAGCAATGTCGAGGTCGTGGCGTTGCCGACGACCGCGATGTCACACACCCCGACCTCGCCGCGGTAATCCACATGGAGCCGCCGCCACGGATCGGCGGGCGTCTCGCCGTCCCGGATGGCGGTGTTCAGCGCCGACAAGGCGGTGTCTGACGGGCTGAGTCCCGTGTGGACACCGAGGCCGGCGGCATGCTTGGCGACCGCCATCAGCTCGGACATCGCCGCCGGCCGCGCCACCAACTCCAGCCGGACGTCGCCGTCAGCCAGGGTTTTCAGGTCCTGCATGACGGCCTCGGTGCCGAGCGCCTCGTCCGGGTCGACCGTCAGCGTGACGACGGCCTCGGCCTGAACCAATCGCCTCAACAGCGCCGAGTCGAGCATGCCTGGACCGCAGAACAACCTGATGCCGCAACCAGATTCCAACGCCTGCGCCACGAACCGGGGAAGCCGCCGCAAGATCGGACCGTCACCACGGGCCCACAGGTCGACCGTCTCCGCCGTGGCGAACAGATCCGCGACCCGGTCGAACAGCGGCTCGCTCATGGTGTGCCCAGGCAGCGTCCCGTCGACATTCTCGGTCAGCTGCAGGCACAACTCCGTCGGACGACTGTGCAGCACCGTCTTCCCGAGTTCGCGCTCGGCGAGGTTGAGATCACGGTTGGCCAGCCGGCGTTCCGTCCACACCGTCATGGCCGGCTCGCGATGGCTTCGCGGACCACGTCGGTGAAGATGGTGCGGAAGTCGGCGTTGCCGAAGATCGAGTACTCCTGGTGGTCGGCGTCGATGCCGTGCCGGTGCACCCGCCGGGCATGCGGATTCCAGGCGCTGATCAGGTTCCCGTCCACGTAGGCGTTGAAGTAGTGCACCTCGCCGTCGTAGTAGCCGGGGCGGTAGAGGCGGTCCGCGCGCACCGAGCGGGCGAACATGACCAGCTGCCGCTGCAAGGTCTCCGCGCCGAGCGTCTCGGCCAGCACCCGGGCCTCGCGTAGACTGTCCACCACGCCGTCGTCGTTCACGGTGATCGTGTCCGGCACGTCTACCCCGATGCGGCGCAACAGCTCCCGCAGCCGGCCGGCGATCTCCACCTGCTCCGAGGCGATGTTCTCCAGCGGCACGGTGTTGGGCGGCTGGCTGTCGAACAGCGCCACCAGCCCGACCTTGCGCCCCTCGGCGACCAGCCGGCAGGCCAGCTCGAACGCGATCGTGCCACCGGTGGAGAACCCGCACAGCAGGTACGGCTCGCACTCCGGCAGCTGCCGCAGTTCCTCCATGTAGACGTCGGCGAACCCGGCGATGGTGGTCGGGATCTCGCGCTCGCCTTCAAGGCCGGCCCCGCGGACCGAGACCGGTTGCGCCGGCAGGACATTGCGCAGTGTCCGGATCGCCAGCGCGTTGCCGGACGCGGAGTGGAAGTAGAACAGCGCCGGGGACTTGGGGTCGAAGCCTGCCGGCAGCTGCACACAACGGTCTTTGGGTGCCAGCTCACGCAGCTGCGCCGCGACCGCCTCCACGGAGCGGTCCAGTACCACGTCCCCGGTGAGCCGAGTCTTGGTCACGTTCGACACCCAGGCGGCGACCCGGTCCGCCCCGGCGGCGTCGCCGCTGAACCGGGTGCGCGGGGTGATCTCGGCGAGCCCGAGCTCGTCGGCGTACGCCTCGGCGACGGCCGACTCCCACTCGTCCCGGAAGCGCTTGTCCTGACTCACGGACATGGGCCGGCTCCTGTTTCCACGGGTGCCCCAATCTCTCTGCGGTCATCGCCGATGCTAGGCAGGGGGCACTGGGGAAAAACTGATCGCCGCGTTCAGCGCGGCCACAGTGCCGCGCGCTCAGAGAAAGGACAGTCGTGTCTACCTACACTCGTTGCGGCGAAACACAAGCGAAGGAGCCTTGACATGGAACGTCCCCGGGTGACCGTTGTCGTCCCCGCGCACGACCGGACCGGCCCGCTGCGCCGCACACTGTCCAGTTTGGACCAGCAGTCCCTCGACCGGGACGCCTACGAGGTCGTCGTGGTGGACGACGGCTCGACGCCACCGGTGGTGGACGACATCACCGAGTTCGTCGACGGCACGCACACCCGCCTGCTGCGCCACGACCGCGCCCGGGGCGCGAGCGCCGCGCGCAACACCGGCGCCGCGGTCGCCCGCGGCGACCTGCTGGTGTTCATCGACGCCGACGCGTTGTGCCACCCGGATCTGCTCCAGGCCCACATCGACGCGCAGGCCGACGGCCCGGTCGCGGTCTGCGGTTTCAGCGGCGGCCGTGAGCTCACCCCGTCCACCTGGCGGCTGAAGTTCGGCGCGGACTGGGACTTCGGCGACGTGGCCGCCACGTTCGAGCAGTTCAAGGCGACCCCGCTGCTGCACGACCCGCTGACCGAGCTGCTGGCCCGGCCGCGCCCGGCCGACTGGGCCTTCTTCTGGACGCTCAACGCCGGCGTGCCCAAGGCCAGCTTCGACCTGGTCGGCGGCTTCAACGCGGACTTCGAGGTCAAGGGCAGCGAGGACATCGAGCTGGGCTACCGGCTGGCCCGGATCGGCGTGCCGACGGTGTTCGCGCCGGCGGCGATCACCATCCACCAGCCGCACGAACGCAATCGCAACGTCGAGGTGGTGCGGGACCGCCGCAACGAGCACATCCTGGTCCGCGAGTACCCGAACGTCGAGGTCGAGGCCGTGTGCAGCTACGACATCGCGCGCTCCCGGGACCTCGTGCCGGCGGTCGAGCAGTTCGCCGCGAAGCTCACGGCCGACACCGCTGACTGCGCGCGGCTGTCCGACCTGCCCGAACTCGTGACCAGGCTGAGGAACGCCGGCCCGGTGCTGTTGATCGGCTCGCCCGAGGGCTGGCCGGCGGACGTCCCGCCGCCGGACACCGTGTGCTATCCGTCGGGGGTCACGGCGGAGCGGCACCTGCCGCTGCTGGGCACGCGTCTGCCGGCCGAGGACAAGCAGTACGAGCTGGGTGTGATCACCGACTACTGGCGGCACTTCCCGGACGGCACGCTCAGCCGCATTTTCGGCGAGGCGCATCGGGCCTGCCGCGAGGTGATCGTGTTGGCCGGCGTGAGCTCCTCGCCGGTGGACGCGCCGGACCGCGAGCTGGGTGAGGCGCTGGCGGCCTACGACCACCCGTACTGGGAGTTCACCGTGTCGCTGCGCCGCGAGCTGCATCAGTTCGACCTGACCGAACTGGCGTCCAACGGCCGCGGCCAGTCGGCGTTCAGCTGCGCGCCGATCCCGTGGCCGACACTGGAACTGACCGACCTCAAGTCGTCGGGCCGGTAGCGGTCCAGCACGCGGGCCACCGCGGCGGCCTGTTCGGCCGGCGAATCGGCTTCGTGCAGGGCCTCGCGGGCGAAGTCGGCGACGAAGTCGTGGATCCGGAACCCACCGGATGACTCGGTGAGCAGGCAGACGGCGACGAGAGTGGCCAGCAGCTGCCGACAGCGGGACACCGGTACGTCGGCCAGCGCGGCGGCGGCCTCGATGGTGAACGAGGCGGGCCGCAATGCGAGCCGGCGGAACAGCCGGGCGGTGTCGTCGTCGAGCCGCCGGTACGAGCGGGCCAGCAGCCGGCGGATGTCCATGTCGGGGTCGGTGGCGGAGAAGGCGTCCAGACCGTTGTCGGCCGACCGCAACTCGGCGGCGATCTCCGCCAGGGACTTGTACGGGGTGAGGGCGGCGCGGGCGGCGATCGAGGCCAGCGCGATGGGCAGGCCGGCGCCGACGTCGACGATGTCCTCGACGGCCGCCCGCTCGTCGGTCGCCCGCTCGGCGCCGAGATGCCGTTCCAACAGGGCAAAACTCTCGTCGGGTGTCATCTCGGCCAGCCGCACCGGCTCGCTGTTGGTGGTGATCAGCAGGCCGGCCAACACGTTCCGGCTGGTCACGATGGTCATGCAGCCCGGGGTAGCCGGCAGCAGCGGCCGGACCTGTTGGGCGTCAAGGGCATTGTCCAGCACGACGATCACCCGCAGGCCGGCCAGCCGGCTGCGGTAGAGCCCCAACAGGCCGGGCAGGCCGGCCGGCAGCTGCGCGGCCGGCTGACCCAGGCTCTCCAGGAGGTGTCGTAGCGCGTCAACCGGGGCCATCGGCTCGACGTCGTCGAAGCCGTGCAGGTTGAGGAAGAGCTGGCCGTCGGGGAAGCGATCGGCGATGCGGCGCGCGGCCTGCACGGCCAGCGCCGTCTTGCCGATCCCCGCCATGCCGCTGATCGGCACCACCACCGGCCCGGCCGTCCGCGTGGCCGCGGTGAGGATCCGGGTCATGCTGGCCTCACGACCGACGAACACCGGCGGATCGGGTGGCAGCTGTGCCGGTCGCGTAGTGGCCTCGGCCTGAGCACTCTGGCGCAGCACGGCGGTTTGCGCGGCGCGGAGGGCTGGCCCCGGTTCGATGCCGAGCTCGTCAGCCAGGCGGTCGTGCAGTGTCCGGTACGCGGCCAGCGCTTCGGCCTGCCGGCCGGTCGCGCCCAGCGTCTGGATGTAGGCCGCCTGAAGTCGCTCGTCCCAAGGGAAGCGGTCGGCGGTCTGCTGCACCAGCGTGACCATCCGCTGGCTGTCGCCGATGCGCAGGTGCACCTCGGCGGCCTCCACCACCGCCTTGCAGTAGTCGGCCTCCACCTCGGTGAAGGGCGAACTGTCGATGACGTTGTGCGGGCTGCCCGCGCCGACCGGTCCCTGCCGTAACACCAAAGCGTCCACATAGGACGATGCGGCCGGTCGCCAGTTCTCCTTAGCCACGTGTGCTCGGGCATGATCGACGTGTGCCCGGAACACGTGCAGATCAACGTGATCAGGGTCGACGGCCAGTCGGTAGCTGCTGCCGTCGCGGCGTAGCCAGCTGCTGGCGTTGCGTGGCCCCAGATCCGGTTCCAGCAACCGGCGCAGCGCGCTCACGTGGTGATGCACCACATTGGCCGCGCTGGCCGGTGGATCGTCCCGCCACAGGAAGTTCGAGATGTCGGTGAGCGGCACGGCCTGGCCGGCCCTGATCAGCAGCAGCGCCAGCAGGGCCCGCTGCTGCGGGCTGCCGAGCACCAGCTCGGTGTCGTCGAGCCAGGCTCGGATCGGTCCCAGGACCGTGAAGCGGAAATTGTCGTCTGGCATGTGAGTTCTCACCACCGGCTCCGGTTGTGCCGCCATTCTGTGCGGAGATCGGCCGGTGCGGCCAGGGGCTGACCCGGGCAGCAAGCTGCGTGACAACAAGTTCCTCGTTTCGCACAGTGATACGGGCCTGGTAAGGGACTCGGCGCGCTGCCTATCGTGATCGGCGATCACTTCGATGTCCGCCCGTCGCACCACGGAGGTGCTGTGAAGCGCGTCGTTGTCACCGGGGGCGCCGGATTCCTGGGCTCCCACTTGGGTACGGCCTTCATCGAGCGCGGAGACGCCGTGGTCTGCGTGGACAACCTGTCAACCGGCCGGCTGGACAACATCGGCCACCTGCTCGGCTCGCCGGCGTTCGAGTTCGTGCGGGCCGATGTCAGCGAGGGGCTCGAGGTCGCCGGGCCGGTCGACGTGGTGGCGCACTTCGCCAGTCCCGCGTCGCCGCCCGACTACCATCGCAGTCCACTTGAGACGATGGCCGTCGGCAGCCGGGGCACTGAGCACGCCCTTCGGCTGGCCGAGGCGAACAACGCCCGGTTTGTACTCGCGTCGACCAGTGAGGTGTACGGCGACCCGGTCGTGCATCCGCAGCGCGAGGACTACTGGGGCAACGTAAATCCCATTGGCCCGCGCAGTGTCTACGACGAGGCCAAGCGTTTCGCGGAGGCGCTCACCGTGGCCTACCGGCGCACTCGCGGCGTGAACACCGGCGTGCTGCGCATTTTCAACACCTACGGACCGCGCATGCGGCCGCATGACGGCCGGGTCGTCACCAGCTTCATCACCCAGGCCCTGACCGGCGAGCCGCTGACGATCTACGGCGACGGCAGTCAGACCCGCAGCTTCTGCTACGTGGACGATCTGGTGCGGGGAATTCTGGCCATGGCCGACACCGCCGAGCCGGGGCCGGTCAACCTCGGCAATCCCGACGAGCACACCATGTCCGAGCTGGCGGCGCTGATCGTCGCGATCACCGGTTCACGATCGGCGGTGGAGCACCATCCGCTGCCGGTGGACGACCCGACGCGCCGTCGGCCGGACATCAGCCGGGCCCGGGAAGTGCTGGGCTGGCAACCGGAAGTGGGCACGCAGGACGGGCTGCGTCGGACCGTCGACTGGTTCGCGGCCCGGATGGACGAGGTTTCCGCGGCGGCGCTGCTGGTCGCCGGCGGACAGACGGGTGGCGGGCACTGACATGCGTATCTCGGTGATAGGAACGGGTTATCTCGGTGCGGTGCACGCGGCCTGCCTGGCCGATATCGGTCACGACGTGCTCGGGGTCGACGTGGACGAGGCCAAGATCCAGGCACTCGCGGCTGGCCAGGCTCCGTTCTACGAGCCCGGGCTGTCGGACGTGCTGTCGCGGGCAGTGGGCTCGGGCCGGCTGCGGTTGTCCACCGATCCGGCCGAGGCGGCGGAGTTCGCGGACGTCCACTTCATCTGTGTTGGCACGCCGCAAAAACCAGGCTCGCAGGCGGCGGACCTGACGTACGTGAACACGGCGATCGATAGTTTAGCCAGGCATCTGCGGCGGCCGGCGCTGGTGGTCGGCAAGTCGACGGTGCCGGTGGGCACGGCGGCGGTGCTGGCACAACGGCTGGCCGAGCTTGCCCCGGCCGGCGGAAGCGTTGAACTGGCTTGGAATCCGGAGTTCCTCCGTGAAGGCTATGCCGTCGCGGACACGCTCACTCCGGACCGACTGGTGGTCGGCACGCGCTCGGATGATGCGGACGCCATGCTGCGCGAGGTGTACGCGCCGATGTTGGCCGCCGGCGTGCCGTACATCCGCACCGACCTGGCCACCGCCGAGCTGGTGAAGGTGGCCGCAAACGCTTTCCTGGCAACGAAGATATCGTTCATCAACGCCGTGGCCGATGTGTGCGACGCGGCCGGCGCCGACGTGGTACGGCTGGCCGAGGCGATCGGCCACGACGCCCGGATCGGGCATCGCTTCCTCGGTGCCGGGGTCGGCTTCGGCGGCGGCTGCCTGCCCAAGGACATCCGCGCGTTCATGGCTCGGGCCGAGGAACTCGGTGTCGCGGATTCGTTGGCTTTCCTGGCTGAAGTCGACACGATCAACACTGGTCGACGTCACCGGGTGGTGGAACTGGGCCGGGAATTGGTCGGCGGCTCGCTGGACGGTACCAACGTGGCAGTGTTGGGCGCGGCGTTCAAACCCGACAGCGACGACGTCCGGGACTCCCCGGCGCTCGACGTGGCGGCGGCCGTGCAGGCGCAGGGCGCAAACGTTCGCGTGCACGACCCGGCGGCGATCGACAATGCCCGCGCGGTGTTCCCGGAGCTGGACTACACCACGGATATCGCCAAGGCGTGCGAGCGGGCGGACCTCGTGCTGCACCTGACCGAGTGGCGCGAATACCGTGACCTGGAGCCGGAATCGCTGGCCAAGGTGGTCGCGCACAGCCGGCTCGTGGATGGACGCAACGTGTTGGCGTTGGACCGCTGGGAGGCGGCGAACTGGACGGTGGCGGCGCTGGGCCGTGGCCGGCGGAGCTGAGACAGGCCCACCGATCAAGGTGGGCCTGTCGACTCACACGGCGTGCGCGGCGACCAGGATGTTGTCGGAACCGCTGCCCGGCAACGACTCGATGACGTCGTCCAGCTCGAACCCGGCCAGTCGCACCGCGGCGGTCACCTCGCGAAGTCGGCGCGGGTACATCCGCAACTGGCGGTGCCAGGCCGATTCCACCTCGGCGTCGGTGTCGAGCAGCTCGTAACGCATGGTGCAGAGCAGGATTCCCGACGCCGCGTCGTAGCTGCTCCACTCGCTGACGTCGATCAGCTTGCCGCCCGGATAGTCGGAGTAGTAGTGCGTCGTCCGGCTGCCGGCCCCCAACCGTGCCACGTCGTACGGTGACACGTCCAATGCCAGCCGCCCTCCCGTCGTCAAGACGCTACGCACGTTGTTCAGCAGGAGATCCAGGTCTTCGTCGCTGAGGATGTGGCTGACCAGATCGTTGGGCATGATCACGGCGTCGACCGGGTCGACCGTGGGCAGTGTGGGCAGTAACGCCTCGTGCAGGCTCACCCGGTCGGCGATCTCGGCCGGCTCGGACTTGAGGCTGCGGGCGAAGTGCCCCAACATGTCCGGCGAGCCGTCCACCCCGACGACGGTCGCGCCCGCGCGGGCCAGCGGCAGCAGCACGGCCCCGGTTCCACAGCCCAGTTCCATGATCCGGCCGTTGTCGGCCAGCGGCCCGAGATGATCCTGGTACACCTGCCCGAACCGGGGCGTGTAGCCGATGTTGAGCTCGTACATGCGGGGGTCGTAGAACCGGGCCATCGCGGTCCTGGCTGTGCTCATCTCGCACGCTCCCAACGGATTCCTTTTTCGCCGGCAATGGCGAAAGCTAACGAGGGGGCCGGGCCAGGTCAACGCCGGTTTCGTGCTGCGAAAACAACTCCGGCCCGCGTTGACCGGCAGATGTCCCGTCCGTAGCGTCCGAAATGCTGTTTCCCCTTGTCAGTAGGGAGAAATCGACGTGATCACGACGACGGTGCACGGCCGTGCCGAGGAGTTCGCGGCCGACTACCGGCAGCTGGCTCCGCGGCCTCCGTTGCACGAGTCGCTCGGCTGGCTGCGGTACTGCGACCGTCGCTCCCGCGGCGGCATGCGCTACATCGCGGCCTGGGACAACGGACGCCTGGTCGGTCTGCTGGCGCTGCGCCGGACCGGCGACGAGTCCCGGGCGTCGACCAACTACGACGTGGTCGCGCAGGTGTGGCCCGGTAGCCCACCACCGCTGCCACCCAAGGACTTCTTCCCTCAACTGTTCGCCGCGACCTCCGGCGCGCGTTGCCTGTTCACGGCGACCGATCCCGAAGCTCGTAACGCGCTGATCGACCGGGCGGCATCGTTGGCCGATGCCGAGGACGCGCCGCTGACCATCGCCTACCTGCCGGACGAGCAACTCGCGGCGGAGACCGCGGCCGCCATCGGCGAAGGGCACGCGATGATCGGTGCCGAGACGCGGTTGACGGTGACCTGGTCCGATTTCGAGGGGTACATCGCGAGCCTGCCCCGGCAGCGCCGGGTCATCGTGCGCCGGGAACGCCGTCAGTACCTCGAATCCGGTCTGCGGACCCGGATCCAGCACACCACGGCGTCGCTGGGTGTCCGGGCGGCCGAGTTGCACGTGCAGCTGATGGCCAAGTACGGCAACAGCTCGACCGTCGAGTCGTTCATGGCCGACTTCGACGACCTCGCGGCGACGGTCGACGAGCACATCACGGTGTTCTCGGCCGAACGGGACGGCGTGCTCACCGGAGTGTGCGTGTGCCTGCGCGATGGGTCCACTGTGCACATTCGCAGCCTCGGTTTCGACTACGCGTTGGCGGCCAACGACTTCGTCTACTTCAACCTCGTGTTCTACGAGCCGATCGTGTGGGGGTTGGACCACGGCGTGACCGACTTCTGCTTCGGCAACGGCGCCTACCTGGCCAAGCTCCGGCGCGGCGCGCGGCTGGAGCCGCTGTACGGCGTGGTGCGCTGGCCGGCCCGGTTGCGCGCGGTCGGTCGGGACGCGCTCGAGGACCGTGAACAGCGCGCCCGCGCCGACCTGGGACTGCCCGAACTCGCACTGATCCGAAGGGCCTGACACCCGATGACCTACGATGCCGTCCGCCTCGCCAACCGGTCCCGCAACATCATGGAGTTCGACCAGCGGGCCACCGAGCTGACCAGCCTGCCGCGCGTGCTTTTCGTCGAGCTGACCGAGAACTGCAACCTGTCCTGCCCGATGTGCCGCTCGGCCGGCCCGTTCCGGCCGTCCCGCAACATGAGCGCCGAGCTGTTCGACCGGGTGGCCGAGGAGCTGTTCCCGACGGCCGAGATCGTCGACCTGCGGGGCTGGGGCGAGAGCACGATCCTCAAGCGGTTCCCGCAGTTCGTCGACAAGACGCTGGAGTACGGCTGCCGGATCAAGCTGGTGACCAACCTGACCGTGCCCAACGAGGACATGTGGCGCAAGCTGGTCCGCAACCGGGCGCTGATCGGCGTCTCGTTCGACGCCGGCGACCAGGAGACGTTCGAGCTGCTCCGCCGCGGCGCCAAGTTCCCTGTGGTGAAGAGGAATCTGGAGATCCTGGCCGACGAAGGCCGGGAAAGCGGCGTCGGCACCGACGGCATCCACCTCAACGTGGTGATCCAGCCGGCCGCGCTGCCCAACCTCGGGGAGATCGTGCGTATCGCCGCCGATCTCGGCATCAAGGTGCGGATCAACCCGCTGTCGGCCGACTCCGACGACCCGGACAACCTGGTCTACCACCGGGAACGCATGCTCGAAGCGCTGGCGGAGATGGCCGACGTGGCCGTGGCCGAGAGCGTGGACGTGCAGATCAACGCGGCCCTCGACCCGCTGTGGGCCGACGATCTGCACGCCGACAAGACGTGCACCCACCCGTGGATGTACTGCTACGTCAACTACGGCGGCCGGGTCGGCTTCTGCGACCACCTCATCGGCGCGCCGGCCGAGCAGCACCTGCTCGGCGACCTGACCACCACCAGCTTCGCCGACATCTGGAACGGACCGGCCTACCAGGAGCTGCGGGCCGCGCACGGGCGCGGCCGCGCGGGACTGGCCGGCCGGTACGACGAATGCAACTGGTGCTACCACAACCGGTACGTCGACTTCGACGTGGAGACCTACGAGCCGTACGAGAAGCACGAGGTCAAGTTGACCCCGTCGGTGTGCCGCTCGTTCACGCCGGCGCCGTCGCTCACCCCACCCGGCGCCACGCTGCCGCTGACCGTGGTGTCCAGCCGATCCGACAGGGAGACGTCATGACCGAGCAGTCCGTCCGGCGTTGGCCGGCGTGGCCGCAGACCGACGAATGGTCCGCGCAGGCGATGGGGGCGGCGCTGCTCAGCGGCCGCCTGGCCGTCAGCGGCGCGCGCAGTGAGTGGACGCCGCGCGCCGTCGAGGCTTCGCGACAGCTGGCCGCGCGGGCCGGTCGCCAGCACTGCACGCTGACCACGAGCGGGTCGAGCGCCATCCTCGTGGCGTTGCAGGCCCTCGGCGTCGGCCCCGGTGACGTCGTGCTCATCCCGGCCACGACGTGGGTCAGTTGCGCCACTTCCGTGCTCCGGGCCGGGGCCACGCCGGCGTTCTACGACGCCGACGAGCAGTCCCCGTGCGTGATCGGCGAAGCCCCGGAGATCACGCCGTCGGTGGTGCTGGCCGTGCACCTGTACGCCCAGCAGATGGACATTCCGGCGCTGCGCAAGCGCTTTCCCGGCGCGCTGATCATCGAAGACGCCTCGCACAGCCAGCTCGCCGAGACCGACGACGGCCGGCCGATCGGCAGCTTCGGCGACGTGAGCATCATGAGCCTGCAGGCGACCAAGGTGATCACCTGCGGCGAGGGCGGCGCCATCCTCACCGACGACGACGAGACCGCGGCCCGGATCGAGTCACTGGTCATGGACTCACGTCGGCGGGCCGCGAAGGTCGGGCCGACCGCGGCCAACGAGCTGGAGCCGGCGTTCCTGCTGCACGGCGCGAATCACGCGCTGTCGGAGGTCTCGGCGGCGTTGCTGCTGGACCAGTTGGAGCGCATGCCGGCCCAGTCGGCCGCGCGCTCCCGCGCCGCGAATCGCTTTGTGCGGCGGCTTCGTGAGGCTGGTTGGCGGTGTTACGCCGACGACGGCGCGCTGCGGTCCGGCAACTTCTACGGTCTGGCGGTGCGGATCCCGGATGGCCGCGGCACGCCGGACGAGCTGATCGAGGAGGTCGCCGTCAAGACCGGGCTGACGCTGGACCGGGTGTACCCACCGGTGCCCGAGGGGCCGCTGTACCGGCCGGGCACGGTGAAGCAGTACTCGCTGATCGACCATGTCGTGAGCGGTGCGGCCCAGTCGCGGATCTGGCACGAGCGCAGCGTTGTCGTGCCGCACCACGCTTTCCTCGCCGATGACGACCTGATCGACGAGCTGGTCGACGTCCTGGCCGGTGTCGAGCCGGCGGTGCGAACGACGCCTGTCGCCAAGCCGTCCATTGACGTCGTGCTGGTGACCAGCGGCGACCGGCCGACCCTCGCCGACGCGCTGGCCGGTGTTGCCGCGCAGCGGGTCGACGCTGATGTTCGTGTCACGGTGTGGGTCGACGGGCCCGAACCGGTCGGTGGTGTGCCCAATCCCGGGCTTGACCTGCGGGTGTTGTCGCTGGACGCCGGCACGGCGCTGCCGTCGACGCCGTTCGAGCGCATCGCCGCCCTGCGGCAGCTGGCCGCCCAGCACTGTACTGCGCAGTACACCGCCTTCCTCGACGACGACAACGTGTGGGCGCCGGACCACCTCGCCTCGCTGCTGGGCCTGATCTCGACGGACCGGCCGGCCGTGCACTCCTGGCGGACGCTGGTCGACAACGGGCGGCAGCCGGTGGCTGTGGACCGTTTCCCCTGGCTGCCGCCGGGTCCGGCGGCGTTCGACCGCTGGCAGTCGCTCCAGGCCGCCGGCGTTGTGGACGGCACGGTCGTCCGCGACGGCGTCGAGCACGACATGGTCGACATGGGGGAGTGGCTGTTCGACACCCGCCTGCTGCGGTTGCTGCGGTTCGACCGGCCCCGTACCGCCGAGGAGGTGGCGGACCGGATCGGCGAGGACGACTTCGTGCTGCGCCAGCTGCAACGCCTGGGCGTGCCGACCGCGTGCACCGGCAAGGCCTCGCTGTTCTACCAGCTGGGTGGCATGTCCAACCCGGAGTTCGCGACCGTCTGAGCCGCACGAATGCCCGCCGCAGCCGCGGCGGGCATTCGTTATGCGGTATTTGGCATACAAAATACTGTGGCCGCCCGGCAGTAGGGCGGCCACAGCATGTCGTCAGGAGCAGATTCTGGTCAGCACCTCGGCGTAACCCGGCGCACCGGGCCGGAACCAGTCCGGGTCGAAGTAGGGGTACTGCTCGGTGTCGTACTTGTGGTCCGCGCTCAGGAACAGCGTGATGTAGTCGCGGACCTTGGTCTCCTCGCGCTCGGTGCGGGGCGTGGCCGCGTAGGAGGCGCTCCACTGCACGCGGTCCCGGCCGGAGAGGCTGGCGTGCCACAGCTTGACGTCGAAGAAGATGACGTCGCCGGGCTGGGAGTCCAGCGCCATCCCGGGGAACAGCTCGGCCTCCCGCTGCTCGTCGAGCACCGGCTTGCCGGGCTGGTACAGCTCCCGAAGCCGGGACAGCGAGGCGGAGACGTCGTCGTGGTGGGAACCGGGCAGCACGCGCAGCGCGCCGGTGTCGGCGGTGAGCGGGTCGAGATAGGCGACGATCTTGACCGCGTTGAGTTCCTGGTCGTACGAGTCGGCGTGCCAGCTGGAGGCGTCCCGGTAGAGGACTCCCTTGGCCGGCTTGGGCACCACGTCGTCGCCGAGGATGTCCCGGGCCACCTCGACCAGCCGGGGGTCGGCGAGCAGCGCCCGGCTGACCGGCGTGCGGGGACCCATCATCGGCAGGTAGAAGCCGGCCGTGCCGGTAGCCGAGGTCGCCGTCTCCGTCGGCAGCTCGTAGTTGGCCGACAGCGCTTCCAGGATCTCGGCCCGCAGTCGGCTGACCTCGTCCGCGTCGAGCACGTTGCGCAGCACGAGAAACCCGTGCGTGGCGAAGAAGGCGGCATTGTCCACAGTGGTCACCGTTCGACCTCGCCGCGGATGAACTGTTCGACGGCGTCGTGGGCCTGCGAGTCGGAGTACTGCTCGGGCGGGGACTTCATGAAGTAGGAGGAGGCGGACAGGATGGGGCCGCCGATGCCGCGGTCCAGGGCGATCTTGGCGGCGCGGACG
>DATJJB010000346.1:0-5344 GCA_035492655.1 Kutzneria sp.
GCGATGTAGTCCTGCAGCAGCACCGGCTCGGCGCCGCAGACCACCAGGTCGTCCACGACCATGGCGACCAGGTCGACGCCGATGGTGTCGTGCACGTCCATCGCCTGCGCCACCGCGATCTTGGTGCCGACGCCGTCGGTGGAAGCAGCCAGCACCGGCTCCTTCCACCGGTCCAGCTTCAGCTTGAACAGGCCGGCGAAGCCGCCGATGCCGCCGAGCACCTCGGGGCGGCTGGCCTTCTTGGCCCACGGCTTGAACTGCTCGACCGCCTCCTCGCCCGCGGCGATGCTGACGCCGGCCGCCGCGTAGGTGGCCTTCGGGCTGTTGGTTTCCGTGCTCACGGTCGAGAAGCTCCGTTGTCGTAGGGGATCAGGGGCGACGCAGGGCGTCTTCGGCACCGTACCCGTTGGCGAGCACGGGTGCGGCAGAGCCCGAGACAGCCTTCTCCTCGATGCCTTCCAGCAGATGCTTGCCGATCATCGCCTCTTCCGGCAGCGGGATCGGGTAGTCGCCGTCGAAGCAGGCGCAGCACAGCCGGGTCTTGGGCTGCTCGCTGGCGGCGACCAGGGCCTCCAGCGACACGTAACCCAGCGAGTCGGCGCCGATGGACCGGCGGATGCCCTCGAAGTCCAGCCCGTTGGCCACCAACTCGGCCCGGGAGGCGAAGTCGATGCCGTAGAAGCAGGGCCAGCGCACGGGCGGCGAGGCGATCCGGACGTGCACCTCGATCGCGCCGGCCTCACGCAGCATGCGCACCAGCGCCCGCTGCGTGTTGCCGCGCACGATGGAGTCGTCCACGACGACCAGGCGCTTGCCGCGGATGACGTCGCGCAGCGGGTTGAGCTTGAGCCGGATGCCGAGCTGGCGGATGGTCTGCGAGGGCTGGATGAAGGTCCGGCCGACATAGGCGTTCTTGACCAGGCCGGAGCCGTACGGGATGCCGGAGGCCTGGGCGTAGCCGATGGCCGCCGGCGTGCCGGACTCCGGCACCGGGATGACCAGGTCGGCCTCGACCGGGAACTCGGCGGCCAGCCGGCGGCCGATGTCGACCCGGGTGGCGTGCACCGACCGGCCGCTGATCGTGGTGTCCGGGCGGGCCAGGTAGACGTACTCGAAGATGCAGCCCTTGGGCTCCGGGGTGGCGAAGCGCGCCGACCTCAGGCCGTCGGCGTCGATGGCCAGCAGCTCGCCCGGCTCGACCTCACGCACGAAGGACGCGCCGACGATGTCCAGCGCCGCCGTCTCGCTGGCCACCACCCAGCCGCGCTCCAGCCGGCCGAGCACCAGCGGCCGCACGCCCTGCGGGTCGCGGGCCGCGT
Source organism: Kutzneria sp. (assembly GCA_035492655.1). Classification (GTDB taxonomy): domain Bacteria; phylum Actinomycetota; class Actinomycetes; order Mycobacteriales; family Pseudonocardiaceae; genus Kutzneria. Next base: position 1,320 of record DATJJB010000346.1, read on the forward strand.
ACAGCGTGTCCTCGTCCGACCACACCAGGCAGAAGGCGCCACGCAGCGTGGGCAGTAACTCCATCGCCGCCTGCTCGAGGCCCTTGTCGGCGGCCGTCGCGGCCAGCAGGCCGGACATCAGGTCGGAGTCGGTGGTGGCGCCGCCACGCATGTCCACGCCGAGCTCCTTGGCGCGGACCAGGAGTTCGGCGGTGTTGACCAGGTTTCCGTTGTGGCCCAGCGCCATGCCGCTGCCGGTGGCGGTGGTGCGGAACACCGGCTGGGCGTTCTCCCACGTGGTGGAGCCGGTGGTGGAGTAGCGGCAGTGGCCGACGGCCAGGTAGCCGTGCAGCGAGGACAATGTCTGCTCGTCGAAGACCTGGCTGACCAGGCCGAGATCCTTGAACACCACGATCTGCTTGCCGTCGGCGACCGAGATGCCGGCCGCCTCCTGCCCGCGGTGCTGGAGGGCGTAGAGCCCGTAGTAGGTGAGCTTGGCCACGTCTTCGCCCGGGGCCCAGACCCCGAAGACGCCGCATTCCTCGCGCGGCTCGCGCTCGATTTCGTCGGACGATGAGTCGGAGACAGAGTCGGGCACAGACACAGACCGGTCGGTGGGCACCGAGAACTCCCTAGTGACGGCGTCGGACCGACTCCAGTGTAAGTGTCGAACAGGTCAACACAGGGTGTCCGTGACCCGCCCGAGTGGCAGAGCCCACACCCCTACGAGTGACAGTCATCCACCTTGGTGACCGTGTCAGCACTGTCGATCACGGCGTCCTGCTGGTGCACGTGGCACAGCACAAGATCACCCACGTGGATGCCGGCCGGCAGGTTCCAGGCGTCGATACTGATCTTGTCGACGGTGGCCAGCGGGGCCTGTCCCGGGCCGGCGGGCTCCTGCTTGAGCATCGCGCAGGTGGGCTCGCCGTGGTCGGACTGGCAGAACTGGGCCACGGTGAAGTCGAGATTGCCGTCCCACTCGCGCGGGGTGACGCCCCAGACGAAGGCGGTGGCGACGGCCACGAGTCCGAGGCACGCCAGAATGCCGGTGCCGATGAGCGCGAGCCTGCGCATCCCCGTCACCGGTCCTCGACCCGGACAATTCGTCCGAGATCGTTCGTACGTGCGAAAACGGACACGGGTGAATGTTACTTGGCCCCCAGCCGATGGTAAAGGGGCGGTCACGACATCGCACGTACCAGCGGAAGTCGCTCGGACAGGTCAGCACGGCTGCCGGAAGCGCTGACCCGGTCACCGGTGACGGCGTCGGCCCAGGTCAGACGGCCGGTGGCCAGTTCGAGCCAGGTGCGGGCGTCCATCTCGATCACGTTGGGCGGCGTGCCCCGGGTGTGACGCACGCCCGAGATGCACTGCACCGCGGCGAAAGGTGGCACCCGAACCTCGACGCTCTTGCCGGGCGCGTCCTGGGCCAACGTGCGCAGGCTCAGCTTCACGGCGGCGGCGAGTTTCGGCCGTTCAGGGGCGTCTTCGACACCGTCCAGCCAGGGCAGCACCGCCTGCACGGCGGCCATCAGGTCACGCGGATCCACCAGCGACGGCACACACCCACCGTAGCGTTACGACCGTTTGGAGCATTGCGGGTAAACGTTTCATAAGGAAACCTTCTTTACTATTCCGCCGCCGCCGGACATCTCGTGTGAGGAGGCGGTCCATGCTCCGCAGAAGCCAGGTTCCCTGGCTGGTCACCGCGCTCGGCCTGGCACTGGTCGTGCCGGCCGCCGGTGCCGACGCCAGCGTGCAACCCAGAGTCGCCGCGCCGGCTGCCCCGGGGCAGGTCGTGACCGTGCCCGGCTGGAAGCTCCAGACCAGCAAGACGGCGACCCAGACCGGCGCGACCCTGTCCTCGCCGACCTATGACGACAGCTCATGGACGTCGGTGCCGGCCCGCTCGACCGTGATGGGCGGCCTGATCTCGGCCGGCAAGTACGGCGACCTGAACTACTCGACGAACCTGAAGAACGTCACCAAGTCCGACTTCACGGTGCCGTGGTGGTACCGCGAGACCTTCAGCGCCACCCCGGCCGCCGGCGCGCACACCTTCCTGCGGCTGACCAACGGCATCATCGGCGGCTCGGAGATCTGGCTCAACGGCACCAAGATCGGCACCACCGACACCGGCTCGTACCCCTCGCACGAGTTCGACGTCACCGGCACGCTCAAGTCGGGCACCAACGCGCTGGCCATCAAGGCCTCGCCGGCCGACCCGAAGAAGCAGCTGTCGATCTCCTGGGTGGACTGGACGCAGCTGCCGCCGGACAACAACATGGGCATCTGGCGGGACGTCCAGCTGGCCGAGACCGGCGCGGTGACGGTACGCAACACCCGCGTCGTGACGTCGGTGGCCGGCGACCTCAAGAGCGCCGATCTGACGATCAAGGCCGAGGTCTCCAACAACACCAACGCTTCCGTCACCACCACGGTCGCCGGCACGGTCGACTCGACGCCGTTCAGCCAGAACGTGACGTTGAGCGCCAACCAGACCAAGACGGTCAGCATCGCTCAGCACCTGACCGATCCCCGGGTCTGGTGGCCGTACGAGATGGGCGACCAGCCGCTGTACCACCTGGCGCTCAACGCTTCCGTGGACGGCAAGGTCTCCGACAGCGCGGCCACCGACTTCGGCGTGCGCGACGTGAAGTCGGCGCTGAAGGACGGCGCGATGTCGTTCACCGTGAACGGCAAGCCGTTCCTGGTGCGCGGCGGCGGCTGGTCCTCGGACCTGTTCCTGCGCTACGACCCGCGCAAGCTGGCCGACCAGCTGGACTACGTGAAGGACCTCGGGCTGAACACGATTCGCCTTGAGGGCAAGGAAGAGAACGACGAGATGTACGCGCTGGCCGACAAGCTGGGCATCATGATGATGCCGGGCTGGGAGTGCTGCTCGTACTGGCAGAGCTACGGCAGCTGGAAGGCGGCCGACCACACGGTGGCCAACGCCTCGGCCGTGACCGAGGGCCTGCGGCTGCGCAACCACCCGAGCATCCTCGGCTTCTACATCGGCAGCGACACCGCGCCGCCGGCCGCGGTGGAGAAGGACTACCTGGACGGGCTGAAGGTGTCCGACTGGCAGGCCCCGATCATCTCCTCGGCGGCCAAGGCCAGCAGCCCGGTGACCGGCGCGTCCGGCAACAAGATGGACGGCCCGTACTGGTGGATCCCGCCGAACTACTGGTACGGCAACCAGCTCGGCGGCGCGTTCGGCTTCGCCTCCGAGGTCGGCCCCGGCCCGGACATCCCCGACGCCGACGCGCTCAAGCAGTACCTGTCCAGCTCGGAGCTGTCCGACCTGTGGCAGAACGGGTCCAAGGCGCAGTTCCACCTCTCGCCCAGCGGCGACTTCGCCAAGCTGGGCTCGTTCCTGACCGCGCTGGGCAAGCGTTACGGCACGCCGAAGAGCCTGGACGACTTCGTGTCCAAGGCCCAGCTGACCAACTACGAGGTCAACCGGGCCCAGTTCGAGGCGTTCGGGCGCAACCAGTCCAAGGCCAGCAAGCCGGCCACCGGCGTCATCTACTGGATGCTCAACAACCCGTGGCCGACGCTGTTCTGGCACCTGTACGACTACTCGATGCAGCCGTCGGGCTCGTACTTCGGGGCCAAGGCCGGCCTGCGGCCGCTGCACGTCCAGTACTCCTACGACGACCGCTCGGTGGCGCTGGTCAACACCGGGCTGGCTGCCAAGTCCGGTCTTTCGGTGCAGACGACGATCTTCAACGCCGACGGCACGGTCAAGTCCGACACCACGCAGTCCACCGTGACGGCCAAGGCTGACGGGTCGACGACGCTGGACAAGGTGGCCACCCCGAGCGGGCTGTCGGCCACGTACTTCGTGCGGCTGCTGTTGAAGGACGGCAGCGGCAACGTGGTGGACCGCAACGTGTACTGGTTGTCCACCAAGGCGGACACGCTCGATTACGGCAACTCCACCTGGTACGACACCCCGCAGACCGGCTACGCCGACCTGTCGGGCTTGCAGAACCTGGGCACGGGCAAGGTCGACGTGAGCGCGTCCACCACGACCA
>DATJJB010000347.1:0-5133 GCA_035492655.1 Kutzneria sp.
CGCCGGCGGGCTGGCCGGCCTGCCCACGCCGTACGGGGTCGACTCCACGGTGGCGCACCGGTTCGCCGAGCAGGCCGACCGCACGCCGGACGCGATCGCCGTGCGCGACGGGTCCCGGTCGCTGACCTACCGTGAGCTCGACGCCCAGGCCAACCGGGTGGCTAACCTGCTGCTGGCCCAAGGCTCTCCGACCGTGGCAGTCCACATGGAACGGTCGGTGGACCTGGTCGTGGCCGTACTGGGCATCCTGAAGGCCGGCAGTGCCTATGTGCCGCTGCACCACGGCTATCCGGTGGACCGCATGCGGCACGTGATCGCCGAGACCGGCGCTCGTGTCCTGCTGGCCGACACGAACCACTCCGAGTTCGACTGCACGGTGCTCACGGTCGCTGATGCTGTTGGCTGTGCCGCAACGGATCCGGGCATCGCCGGCAACCCGGACGGCCTGGCCTACGTGATGTACACGTCCGGCTCCACCGGTGTGCCCAAGGGTGTCGCGATCACCCAGCGGGACGTGCTCAGCCTGGCCTTCGACCGCTGCTGGCGCTCCGGGCCGGGGGAGCGGGTGCTGCTGCACTCCCCGCACGCCTTCGACATCTCCACCTACGAGCTGTGGGTGCCGCTGCTCAACGGCGGCGAGATCGTCGTGGCCCCGGCCGGTGACCTCGATGTTTCCGTGCTGCGCGGGCTGATCCAGGACGAGCGGATCACCTGCCTGATGCTGACCGCAGGTCTGTTCGGCGTGCTGGCCGACGAGAGTCCGGACTGCTTCGCCGGGGTGCGGGAGGTGTGGACCGGCGGCGACGTCGTGTCCGCGACCGCCGTCCGCCGGGTCCAGGATGCCTGCCCCGACACGGTGATCCAGGTCCTGTACGGCCCCACCGAGACAACCCTCGGCGTCACGCACTACACCGTCGACCCGGCGCACGTGCCGGCGACGATGCCGATCGGCCGCCCGCTGGACGGCGTGCACTGCTACGTCCTCGACGACAAGCTGCGGCCGGTGGCCAAGGGCGTCTCCGGCGAGCTTTACCTTGCTGGCGAAGGACTTGCCCGTGGCTACCTCGACAAGCCCGGCCTCACGGCCGAGCGGTTCGTGGCCAATCCCTTTGACGGCAGCAGGATGTACCGCACCGGCGACCTCGTGCGCTGGCGGGACGGCGGCGTGCTGGAGTTCGTCGGCCGCGCCGACGACCAGGTCAAGATCCGCGGCTTCCGGGTGGAGCTGGGCGAGGTCGAGACGGCCGTGGCCACGCACCCGGACGTCACCCGGGCCGCGGTCGTGGTCCGCGAGGTCCAGCCGGGCGACAAGCGCCTGGTCGGCTACCTGGTGGGCGCGGAGCCCGAGGACCTGCGGCAACACCTGGCCGCACTGCTGCCCGATTACATGGTTCCGTCGGCCTTCGTGCTCGTGGACCAGATCCCGTTGACCGCCAACGGCAAGGTGGACCTCAAGGCGCTGCCGGCGCCGGCCTGGTCCAGCGGCGACTCGGAAGGCCCACGCACTCCGCAGGAGGAAGTCCTCTGTGGACTGTTCGCCGAGGTGCTCGGCCTGCCCAAGGTCGGCCGGGACGAGGGCTTCTTCGACCTCGGCGGCCACTCGCTGCTGGTGACCCGGCTGGTCGGACGAATCTCGGCCACGCTGGGCGTGCAGGTCGGCATCCGCGACCTGTTCGAGTCGCCGACCGTCGCCGCGCTGGCACAGCGGCTCGCCTCCGGCGGCGCCGGCGGCTCACTCGACGTGGTGCTGCCGTTGCGGGCCAACGGAACCCTGCCGCCGCTGTTCTGCGTGCACCCGGCCGGCGGCATCGGCTGGATCTACTCCGGCCTGATGCGGCACCTGCCGGCCGAGCGCCCGATCATCGCGCTGCAAGCCCGTGGCCTCGACGGCTCGCCGGACCTGCCGGGCACCATCGAGGAGATGGCCGCCGACTACGTCGAGCAGATCCGCAAGACGCAGCCGGAAGGGCCGTACCACCTGCTCGGCTGGTCCTTCGGCGGCATGGTGGCGCACGAGATCGCCGTGCAGCTGCAGGCCGCCGGCGAGCGGATCGAGCTGCTCAGCGTGCTGGACGCGTTCCCGGCCAGCTTCGAGGAAGGGCACGTGCTGACCGAGCGGGAGATCATGATCCTGCTGCTCAACGCGGTCGGCCAGCGCCCCGAGTCGCTCGGCGACCGGCCGCTGACCCAGGAGACCGTGAAGGCGGTGCTGCGCGAGGAGGGCAGCGCGCTGGCCAACCTGAGCGAGCGGGACCTGGAGTCGATGCTCGCGGTGTTCGTCAACAACAGCAACCTGATCCAGCACTTCCAGCCCAAGGTCTACGACGGCGACCTGCTGTTCTTCACCGCCGCCCGCGGCCGTACCGCCGAATCGTCCACTGTGCAGGCGTGGCGTCCGCATGTCACCGGAAGCCTGGCCAACACCGACATCGACGCCGACCACGGCGGCATGACCCAGCCGGACGCGCTGGCCGACGTGGCCGCCGTCCTGAACCGGAAATGAGGAGCAACACCATGGCTAACCCGTTCGACGACAACGACGGCCGCTTCGTCGTCCTGGTCAACGACGAGGGCCAGCACTCGCTCTGGCCGACCTTCGCCGAGGTGCCCGCCGGCTGGACCGTGGCGCACCAGGAGGACAGCCGCGAGGCGTGCCTGGACTACGTGAACACCAACTGGACCGACATGCGGCCGAAGAGCCTGGTCGCGGCGATGAGCTCGGGGGAGGCTGACGGCATTGGCTGAGCTCGCTACTGCCCTGGTCGACGAATTCCTGACCCTGGTCGACGACAGCTGCGTCGCGGTGCTGCCGCACGTGCTGCGCATCGCGGCCGAGCTGCGGGTCGCGGACGTCCTCGCGGACGGGCCGCGTGACGTGGACACCATCGCGTCCGAAGTGGACGCCGACACCGAGTCCCTGTACCGAATGCTGCGGGCGCTGGCCAGCGTCGGCCTGGTGACGGAGTCCGAGCAGCGCACCTTCGCGCTGACCCAGCGCGGCCGGCGGCTGCGCACCGACGCCAGTGACACCTCGTGGGCGTCCGTGGTGAACATCGAGTCGCAGCAGGCGTGGATCCGGGCCACTGACACGATCCGCTCCAGCAGGTCGGCGTTCGACCAGACCCACGGCGGGGAGTTCTTCGAGCACAAGGACGAGGACCCCGGCGCGAACCGGATGTTCCTGCGCCGCATGCGGGAACGGGCCGGCCGGTCCTACCCGCGGTTCCCGATCGCGGTCGACTGGGACCCCAGCACCGTGGTGATGGACATCGGCGGCGGCGACGGCTACCTGCTCGGCCGCGTGCTGGACTTCAAGCAGAACCTGTCCGGCGTGCTGTTCGACCGACAGGCCACTGTGGACGTCGTCCGCTCGGAAGGCACCCTGGACCGCTTCGGGGCCAGGGTGTCCACCGAGAGCGGCGACTTCTTCCAGAAGGTGCCGCTCGGCGCGGACACCCACCTGATGTGCAGTGTGCTGCACGACTGGACCGACGAGCAGGCCGTCACGATCCTGCGCAACAGCAGGGAGTCCCTCGAGCCGGGCGGCCGGCTGCACATCGTGGAGATGGTGGTGCCGGACGGCGACGACTGGCACCCGAGCAAGTGGAGCGACGTCGGCATGATGGTGCTGACCGGCGGGCGGGAGCGCACCCGCGTCGAGTTCGACGCGCTGCTGTCCGCCGCCGGCTACACCCTGACCTCGGTCCGCGGCATCCCCCGCTCGTACTTCAGCGTGATCACGGCCGTCTGAGCCGGGAGAGGACATTGTCATGAGCACCCAACTCGCGGTCGACCACGTCGAGTTCTTCGTCACCGACCTGGACGCGTCGCTGGTCGAACTGGTCGACGGCTACGGCTTCGAGGTGCTGGCCGCGGTCAACTCCAAGGCGTGGGGCGGTTATCGCTCGGTCGCGCTTGGCCAGGGCGACTCCGTGCTGGTGGTCACCGAGGCCGCCGGCGACCTGCACCCGGCCGGGCAGTACGTGGCCCGCCACGGCGACGGCGTCGGCGTGATCGCGCTGCGGACCGACGACGCCGCCGAGGCGTTCGCCGTGGCCGTGGCCAACGGGGCCGTGCCGGTCAGCCCGCCGGCCGACCGGGACGGCTGCATCACCGCCACCATCGAGGCGTTCGGCGATGTGCTGCACACCTTCGTGCAGCAGCCCGCGGTCGGCCGTTGCCTGCCCGGTTTCGGTGCGATCTCGACGGCGGCCGCGATCGGCGCCGGCCTGCTGGAGATGGACCACTTCGCCGTCTGCCTCGAGGCCGGTGGGCTGTCCGGTGCGGTCGAGTTCTACCGCGAGGTGCTGGGCTTCGCCGAGATCTTCGAGGAGAAGATCGAGGTCGGCGCGCAGGCGATGAACTCCGTTGCCGTGCAGAGCCTGTCGGGCAAGGTCACGCTGACGCTGATCGAGCCGGACACCACCGCCGAGCCCGGCCAGATCGACGACTTCATCGGCAACCACGGCGGCGCCGGCGTCCAGCACATCGCCTTCACCTGCGCGGACATCGTCACCTCGGTCGCCGACATCACCGCCCGCGGCGTGCGTTTCCTCGACCCGCCGCAGACGTATTACTCGCTGCTGGCCGAGCGCCTCGAGCCGGTCGGCCACACCGTCGACGAGCTGCGCGGCCTGGGCATCCTCGTCGACGAGGACCACGACGGGCAGCTGTACCAGATCTTCACCCGCACCACCCATCCCCGTCGCACCTTCTTCTTCGAGGTGATCGAGCGGCTCAAGGCCAAGACCTTCGGCAGCGGCAACATCAAGGCGCTGTACGAGGCGGTCGAGCTGGAGCGGACCACGGCCCGGGAGTCCCGGTGACGCACCAGTCCGTCGTGCTGGACAGCGGGCAGCTGCACTCCTCGCTGTCCGACCCGGCGCTGACCTCGATGAACCTGCTCAACGAGATCGCCGGCCGGTACCCGGAGGCCATCGCCTTCGCCGCCGGCCGGCCCACCGAGGAGTTCTTCGACGTCGACGACCTGCACCGGGATGTGGCCCGGTTCCGCGAGTACCTGCTGCGGGACAAGGGCTACACCCCGGCGCGGGCCGACCGGGAACTGTTCCAGTACGGCCGCACCAAGGGCATCGTGCACGAGCTGGTGGCGCGCAACCTCGCCGTCGACGA
>DATJJB010000348.1:0-11480 GCA_035492655.1 Kutzneria sp.
GCCCCACTGTCCGACCTGGACGGCCTTCTCGAAGACCGCCTTCAACCGGTTGTCCCGCAGGAAGGCCCGCCGGATCGCCACCGGGTCCTTGCCCATCTTCTTGCCCAGCTGGTCGACCACCAGCTCCTGCGCGGTGACCACGTTGGGCGAGTAGATGTTGCGCATGCTGCCGGTGTTGAACTTGAGCGGGACCTCGTTGAGCAGCTGGGTGGTGACGCCGAAGTCGTACGGGGACGACTGGGTCAGCAGGAAGATCGACTCGGCGAAGCTGAGGTTGCCGGCGATCGGCAGCTTGGCCGCGAACGAGGTCAGCATCTCGCCGAGGCCGTGGCTGAACTCGGTCTGCACGCTGGTGTGCCGCTGCTCGTAGCTCACGACATTGCCCAGGGCGTAGGTCATCCGCACCCGGGACGTGCACATCGGATGGGTGCGGCCCTGGCGGAAGTCGTCGGTGCGCGACCACATCAGCTTGACCGGCTTGCCCATCTTCTGCGAGATCTCGGCCGCCTCGGCGGCGACGTTGTGGAACAGGTGCCGGCCGAACGAGCCGCCGCCCTGGGCCACGTGCACCTTGACCGCGCTGATCGGCAGACCCAGCTGGGCGGCGATGTCCTCCTGGGCCACGATCGGCACCTTGAGGCTGGACCAGATCTCGGCCGAGTCCGACCGCACGTCGGCGATGGCGTTGTCCGGCTCCAGCGGGCTGTTGCTGGCGAACGCGAAGGTGAACTCGGCGTCGAGCACCTCGGTCAGCAGGCCCGGCACCAGCATCGGCAGCTGGGCTTTCTTCAGCTCCGCCAACACGGTCGCGTCGGAGTGACCGTCCACTGTGCCCGGTCCCCAGGTCACGTCCAGCGCGCGCAGGCCGTCGATGCACTGCCCGAACGTGTCGGCTCGCACCGCGACGCCGTTGGCCACCGCGGCGACGTCGGTGACGCCGGGCATGGCCAGCACCGCCGCCTTGTTGTTGACCGAGCGGACCGTGCCGTTGATCGTCGGCGGCCGGCGGACCATGGTCGGCTTGGCTCCCGGCACCTGCATGTCCATGCCGAACGTCTTGCGCCCCATGACCGCGTCGCGGGCGTCGATGCGGTTCTGCGGTGTGCCGAGCAGCGTGAAGTCCGAGGTGGACTTCAACTGCACGGTCGCCGCCTCGATCTTCGAGCTGGCCGCCGCGACGACCAGCGAGGCGTAGGTGGCGGTCCGGCCGCTGGCGTCGCTGATCACGCCGTTACGCGTGGTCAGCGAGGAAGCCGTTGTGCCCCACTGCTTCGCGGCGGTCTCGACCAGCCGCTGCCGGGCCACCGCCGCCGCCGTGCGCACCGGGGTGTAGATGCTGCGCACCGAGTTGGAGCCGCCGGTGAGCTGGTTCATCAGCAGCTCCGGCCGGGCGTCGGCCAGCGTCACGCTGACCTTGTCCAGCGGCAGGTCCAGCTCCTCGGCCACCATCATCGCGACGGCCGTGGTGATGCCCTGGCCGACCTCGGCCCGTGGCACCGCGAACGTCGCGCTGCCGTCCCGATTCATCTGCACGGACACGAGATTGGCGGTCGGCGCGGCGGCGAGGTTCTGCAGATCGCCGAGGTCGAAGATCTCCTCGGGCTGCGGCAGGGTGGGGACGGCGGCGTCGGCCCGCTGCGGATCGATCCACTGCACGGCGACCGCAAGGGTCGGTGCGGCAAGGAGATACGCGAGGAACCTACGGCGACGGAGGTCTTCGGCCATGGCGCGGAGTGTGTCACCGATCACAGGGGGTCGCCATGACCGACGTGCCTACTTCTGGCGTAGCCAGACTGTGCACGATGCACAAGCGCCGCAGCGGCGGCGCGCGGACCTGGTTGAACCCGCAACTGCGGTCAGGCCAACGGCCCCGGCGGCAGCAGCCAGGAGGCCTTGAGCGCCAACGACAGCTCCAGGTGCGGCACGTCGGACAGGTCGTTGCCGGTGACGGCCTCGATGCGGGCCAGCCGGTTGATCACCGTGTTGCGGTGGCAGTGCGCGAGTTCGGCGGTGCGGCTGACCGAGCCGGCGGTGGCGACCCAGGCCGCCAAGGTGTCCAACAGGATCCGGCGCTCGCCGACCGGGATCTTGAGCAACGGCCCGAGCCGCAGCCGGATGAGCTCCTCGGCCAGTTCCGGCGAGCTGAGCACGAGAGCCTCGGGCAGCCGGTCAGCCAGCGCGGCGACCTCGACCCGGCCGGGCTGGATGGACCGCCGGGCCAGCGTCGCCTGCCGGTAGGCGACATCCACGTCGGCCAGGCCGGGCACGACCAGCGACACCCCGGCCGGCGTGGTCAGCGCCTCGCGCAGCACCTTCAGCACAATGCCCAATTCGGGTGAATCCAAGGAGAGTAGACCGACGAGCGTGTGCGCCCGGAGCTGCCACGCGGAGTGGATGCCGTGCTCGGCCAGGACCGGACCGACGGCGGTCGACGCGTCGGCGACGACGACCGCGTACGGACCGTCGACCGGCACGCCGATGATGCGGGCGGCCTCGTGGGCGAAGGCGAGATCCTTGGCCCGCCCGCGAAGCAAGCCCTCCCACAGGGTGGCCCGCCGCTGCTCGTCGATCCGCACCAGCTGCCGCTCGGCGGCGTGATAGGCGGCGGCGACGTGCGCGGACGTGGAGTCGACGACCTCCCACAGCCAGGTGGCGATCTCCAGCAGCCCCTCGGCGTCCACGCTGCCGTCGGACCGGGCCTGGTCGACCAGCGCCTGCCACAGCAGCCGGCCGCCGAGCCGGAACGAGCGCAGCACGTCGTCCAGCGGCATGCGCTGTTCGGCCCGGCGGCGACCGGTGCAGCGCGCGGCGGCGTAGAACTCCTCGGCGTCGTCGTCCCGGCCGATCAGCCGGAGCACGCTGGACATGTTGTCGTGGCAGGACCGCCGCAGGTCGTCGTCGGACACCACGCCGACCCGGCGGTAGCCCGGGTTCTGCTCGGCGATGACCAGCACCAGCTCGTCGGCCAACGCCGGCACCCGCTCGGCCACCCCCGCCGCCAGCGCTTGCGCCGCGCTCTGATCCATGTCAATCCTTCAAACGCAGGGCCAACCACAACTCCGCTCGTGTGTCGGCGGAGTCCAGGTCCCGGCCGAGCAGCTGCCCGACCTTGGCGAGCCGGTGCCGCAGGGTGTGCCGGTGCACGCCGAGCGCCGCCGCGGCCGGGTCCCACTGGCCGTTGTGCGCCAGCCAGGCCCGTAGCGAGGCGATCAGCTCGCCACGGCCGGTCGCATCGTGTTCAACGAGCGGGGCGAGCAACCGGTCCGCGAACACGCCCGCGACTTCGGGATCGACCAACGTGAGCACACCGTCGTCGGCCAACTCCGCGAACCGGACGACCGGCAGATCAGCCCGCTGCGCGGCGGCCAACGCCCGCTGGGCCTGCCGCAACGCTCGATCGAGACCGCCGTACTCGGCCGGATCGGACACGCCGACATGCAGCCCGGGCAGCTCCGGCTCGGCCCCGACGACCAGCAGCAGCGAATCCCCGTACGGGGCATGGAAAGCGTCGGTGTCCTCGGCCCGGTCGACCGCCGCCTGCCGATGCCGTGACGGCCCCGAGGCCAGCACCACCCGCACCGGCGCCGCCGGCAGCGCGCCCCACAGGTCGGCGGCGATCTCGGCCACCAGCTCCGTCTCGCCGGCGAGCAACAGCCGCAGCAGCCCGCCGCGCAGCCTGTGGGTAGCGGCCTCGACCACCTGGGATCGCTCGAAGCTGACCGTCAACAGCGAGGCCGCGGTGGTCAGCACCTGCTGGTCGGCGCGCGTCAGGCGACTGCCGCGGCCGACCGCGAGATAACCGCGGATGCGGGCGCCGACACCGAGCGTCTGCACGGCGATCTCCGCGCCGTCCAGCTCGAACGTCAGGCTCGCCGGCCCGGCAGTGAGCCGCGGCAGCTCGTTGCGGAGTTGGCTCAGCACCGGACTTTCCCCGGCCTGCACCTGACCACGCGGATCGAGCACGACCGCCCACGCGTCGAGGCGACGTCCCAACTGCTGCGTAAGACCTCTCACGCCATTGGGTCTTACAGCCGCCGAAGTCAGCGCCCGCTGCGCCTGATAGGCCCGGGTCACGGCGGCGTACTCCTCGGCCGCGACCGCCTTGGCCACCGCCTTGCTGATCGCGATGAACGGCACCTGCCGCGGCACCTCGATCAGCGGCAACCCGACCGCGGCCGCCGCCTTGACCACCGTTGCCGGCACCGCGGCGTACGTCAGCCCGGTGCCGAAACCCAGCCCGGCGACGCCGGCCGCGTGCAGCCGCTCGATGTAGGCCGCCGCGCCCGACCGCACCCACAAACCCGTGGTCAGCAGCAGTTCGCCGCCCTCGAGGAACGCCGTCGGATCGGCCAGCTCGCTGGTGTGCACCCACGGCACCGGCCGGTCGAGGTGCTCGGCCCCGGCACGCACGATCAGGCCCAGTTCGGGCCGGTCGACCAGCGCGGCGAGAGTCGGGTTCACTCGGCGGTCCTCGACAGTTCGGCGAACAATTCGGACTGACTTGTCCAAACAGGCTACTTGGCCGCGGCGGTCCCGCCAGACCACCGTGAACCGATCCGCCCCTGAGGAAACCGGAGCCGCGAGTGTCCACGTCCGACATCGATCAATCTCGGCCCAAGCTGGCGTCCACCCTGCAACGCCGCCACCTCTCCATGATCGCCATCGCCGGCGTGATCGGCGCCGGCCTGTTCGTCGGCAGCGGCGCCGCGATCAAACAGGCCGGGCCGGGCGCGCTGCTCGCCTACGCGGTGTGCGGCCTGCTGGTGGTGCTGGTGATGCGCATGCTCGGCGAGATGTCGGCCGCCAACCCGGAAACCGGCTCGTTCTCGGCCTACGCCGACCGCGCGATCGGCCCGTGGGCCGGCTTCACCATCGGCTGGCTGTACTGGTTCTTCTGGGTCGTCGTGCTCGGCGTGGAGGCGACGGCCGGCGCGACCATCGTGCACCGCTGGCTGCCCGAGGTGCCGCAGTGGACGTGCGCGCTGATCCTGATGGCCCTGCTGACCGTGACCAACCTGTTCTCGGTCCGCTCGTACGGCGAGTTCGAGTTCTGGTTCGCCTCCATCAAGGTCGCCGCGATCGCGGTGTTCCTGCTGGTCGGCATCGTGGCCATCCTCGGCCTGCTGCCGGGCTTCCCGTCGCCGGGCCTGTCCAACCTGACCGGGCACGGCGGCTTCCTGCCCAACGGCGCGTCACCGGTGTTCGCGGCCATGCTGGTGGTGGTGTTCTCCTTCTTCGGCGCGGAGATCGCCACCGTGGCCGCCGGCGAGTCGCAGGACCCGGGGCACGCCGTGCGGTCGGCGGTCCGCTCGGTGGTGTGGCGGATCATCGTGTTCTACCTGGGTTCCATCGCGATCGTGGTGACCCTGCTGCCGTGGGACGACGCCGGCGTGGCCAAGAGCCCGTACGTCGCGGTGCTGGACCGGATCGGGTTGCCGGCGGCCGGCGTGGTGATGGACGTGATCGTGCTGACCTCGGTGCTGTCCTGCCTGAACTCCGGTCTGTACACGGCATCCCGGATGATGTTCTCGCTGTCCAGCCGGCGCGACGCACCGCAGTTCCTGGGCCGTATCGGTCGCACGGGCGTGCCGACCGCGGCCGTGCTGGTGTCCACTGTGGTCGGTTTCGTCACCGTGATCTTCAACTACATCTCGCCGGACAAGGTGTTCCTGTTCCTCACCAACTCCTCCGGCGCCATCGCGGTGTTCGTCTGGCTGGTGATCGCCGTGTCCCAGCTGCGCATGCGGCGTCAGCTGGAACGTGACGACCCGGAGCGGTTGACCCTGCGCATGTGGGGCTACCCGTACCTGACGTGGGTGTCGATCGTCGCGATGATCGTGCTGCTGGCCGGTATGGCCTTCGACGCCGACGCCCGCTCGCAACTGCTGCTCAGCCTGCTCGTCGGCGCGCTGGTGCTGGTCGTCAGCTTCGTCCGGCACCGGGCCCGCGTCCGCACCTCCGTATAGGAAGGGATTTCCCGTGGCTACCCCCACTCTGGCCCGGCACCTCGTCACCGAGATCCCGGGCCCCAAGTCGCAGGCCGCCCAGCAGCGCCGGTTGCGGACCGTCGCCGCCGGCGTGAGCAGCGGGCTGCCGGTGTTCGTCGAGTCGGCCAGCGCCGGCCTGCTGCACGACGTGGACGGCAACACGTTGGTGGACCTGGGTTCCGGTATCGCCGTGACCAGCGTCGGCAACGCCGCGCCGGAGGTGGTGGCGGCCGTGCGGGAGCAGGTCGCCAAGTTCACCCACACCTGCTTCATGGTCACGCCGTACGACGCCTACGTGGACGTGTGCGAGCAGCTGGCCGAGCTGACGCCGGGCTCGCACGAGAAGCGGTCGGCGCTGTTCAACTCCGGGGCCGAGGCCGTGGAGAACGCCGTCAAGATCGCCCGGCACGCCACCGGCCGACAGGCCGTCGTGGTCTTCGACCACGCCTATCACGGCCGCACCAATCTCACGATGGCGTTGACGGCCAAGAACATGCCGTACAAGCACCGGTTCGGGCCGTTCGCGCCCGAGGTGTACCGGCTGCCGATGTCCTACCCGTTCCGCGACCCGACCGGTCTGACCGGCGAGCAGGCCGCGGCCCGTGCCCTTGACCAGCTGGAGAAGCAGGTCGGCGCGGACAACGTGGCCTGCGTGCTGATCGAGCCGATCCAGGGCGAGGGCGGCTTCGTCGTGCCGGCGCCGGGCTTCCTCAAGGCCGTCTCGGACTGGTGCCGGGACAAGGGCGTGCTGTTCGTCGCCGACGAGATCCAGACCGGCTTCTGCCGCACCGGCGCCTGGTTCGCCAGTGAGCACGAGGGCGTGGTGCCGGATCTCGTCACCACGGCCAAGGGCATCGCCGGCGGCCTGCCGCTGGCCGCCGTCACCGGTCGGGCCGAGATCATGGACGCCGTGCACGGGGGCGGCCTTGGTGGTACGTACGGCGGCAACCCGGTGGCCTGCGCCGCCGCGCTGGCGTCGATCCGGATCATGCGTGACGAGGACCTGAACGCGCGGGCCAAGGCGATCGAGGAGCTCACGCTGCCGCGGCTGCGTGAGCTGGCCGCCGGCATCCCGGCGATCGGCGACGTGCGCGGCCGGGGCGCGATGCTGGCCGTCGAACTGGTCAAGCCGGGCACCTCGGAGCCGGACGCCGAGCTGACCGGTCGGATCGTGAAGGCTTGCCACGCAAGGGGAGTAGTGGTGCTGACCGCCGGCACGTACGGCAACGTGCTGCGCCTGCTGCCGCCGCTCGTGATCCCGACGGATGTCCTGAACGACGGGCTTGACGTACTCGCTGAAGCGATTCAGATCACGATAAGGTAACGGCGAGTCGCCGCAGTGATCGGGTCACCGGTCCACCTCGTAGTGCCGGATAGCAATTCGTATCCAGGAAAGGTGGTCGGACCGGTGATCTCTCGCGCGGTGCGCAAGGCCGCCGTCCTCGTCGTGATCGGGATCGGCGCCCTCCTGCCGCTCTCCGGCTGTTCCGTCGGCCAGTCGCAGGCAGCGACCGCCCCCGGGCAGGTGGACCCGAACAACCCGTTGGACGTCGGCACCCAGGTCACGCAGAGCCAGTGGGGCCCGGTGGGCCCGGCGGACCGGTTGATGCTGGTCAAGGTCGCGCTGGCCGGCTCGTGGGAGCTGCCCAGCGGCGAGATGGCGCAGACCATGACCAACAACCCCTCGGTCCGCACCGCGGGGCAGCACCTCATCCAGGGCCACACCCTGCTGAACAAGATGAACGTGCAGATCGCCCAGCAGCTCGGGGTGACGATTCCGACGAAGCCGCTGCCCGAGCAGCAGGGCTTCCTGACCACCATGCAGAACGCCCAGCCGGGCATCGACTTCGACCGGGCCTTCGTCGGGCCGCTGCGCGACCAGCACGGCGCGGTCTACCAGCTGCTCTCGCAGGTCCGGGCCGGCACCCGCAACTCGCTGATCCGCGACTTCGCCAACCAGTGCATGACCACCGTGCTCGACCACATCACCGTGCTGGAGCAGACCGGCCTGGTCAACTACAGCGCGCTGGCCTCGCCGACCGCGCCGCCGATCACCCCGGTGACCACCGCGGCCCAGATCACGTCCAACAACAACAGCAGCATCGGTGTGTTCGTCATCGCGGCGCTGATGGCCGGCGGCGCGATCCTGATCCCGATCCTGCGGCGCAACAACGGCGGCAAGCGGAGGGCCGGTTCAGCGATCCCGGAGTGACCGGTGGTTGGATGGCAGGCGTGAGTGTCGACGCGTTGCTGCTGCTGTCCTTCGGCGGGCCGGAGGGACCGGCCGACGTCCGGCCGTTCCTGGAGAACGTGACCAGGGGGCGGGGCGTGCCACCCGAGCGGCTTGACGAGGTCGCCCAGCACTACCTGCACTTCGGCGGCGTCTCCCCGATCAACCGGCTCAACCGGGACCTGATCGAGGCGATCCGCGCGGCGCTCGCGGCCGCCGGGCTGGACCTGCCGATCTACTTCGGCAACCGCAACTGGCATCCGATGCTCGAGGACACCGTCGGTGAGATGGTCGCCGACGGTGTTCGTCGTGCGCTGGTCTTCCCGACCAGCGCCTACGGCGGCTACTCGGCGTGTCGCCAGTACGACGAGGACATCCTGCGGGCGCGGGCCGCCGTCACCGACCCGCCCGAGCTGGTCAAGCTGCGCCAGTACTTCGACCACCCCGGTTTCGTGCTGCCGTTCGCCGACGCCGTGCGCGCGGCCGCCGCCGGCTTCGACGACTACCGGCTCGTGTTCACCGCGCACTCCATCCCCAACTCCTTCGACGCCACCGGCGGCCCGTCCGGGCACCTGTACTCGCAGCAGGTCGCCGAGGCCGCCCGGCTGGTCGCCGCGGAGCTGGGCGTCGCCGAGTACGACGTGGTGTGGCAGTCCCGCTCCGGGCCGCCGCAGGTGCCGTGGCTCGAGCCGGACATCGTCGACCACGTGGATGCCCTGCACGCCAAGGGGGTGACCAACCTGGTGGTGTGCCCGGTCGGTTTCGTCAGCGACCACCTCGAGGTCGCGTGGGACCTGGACACCGAGGCCCGTGAGCGGGCCGAGTCGTACGGCATGGCCTTCGCCCGCGCCGCCACCCCGGGCCCCGACCAGCGCTTCGCCGACATGGTCGTGGAGTTGGTGCGTGAGCACGTCGAAAACGTCGAACCCCGCAAGCTTTCGACGTTTTCGACACTGGGCTGCACGGTGAACGGCGAGTTCTGCGCGGTGGCCTGTTGTGAGCCGCCGGCCCGTCGGCCCAGGTAGTCGGGCCGCGCTCAGCGGGACCGGGCGCGCCGGATGCCCGTGACCAGCGACCACAGGCCGAGCAGGACCACGATGGGGCCGATGGTGGCCCACAGTTTCGATCCCGTCATGAAACTGCCGGTCACGTAGCCGAAGCCCTGCGCCGACCACAGCGCGCCGAGCAGTATGAACACCACGCCCAGCAGCACGAACACCCACGTCTTCACGGCGCCAGCCTACGCCTGGCGCCGAATGTGACCTGACGCCGATTCGCCGTCCCGACCTCGCCTCGTGCTCGGGATTCTGGTGGACTCTGGCAACCCTGCACGAGATGAGGAGCTGACATGGGGAGAAAGCGGATCATGGCGGCGGTCGGTGTTGCCGCCATGCTCGCCACGGGTGTGACCGCCTGCAGCGGCGGCTCCGGCGCCGACGGCTCGGCCGGTGGCGCGCAGTTCAACGCGGCCGTCAGCAAGGTGTTCAACGCGTCCGACGCCAAGGGTGGCACCATCCGGATGGCCAACCCCGGCGACTGGGACTCCCTCGACCCGGCCGACTCGTACTACAGCTACGAGTGGGACTTCTCCCGCCTGTTCGGCCGCAGTCTGCTCACCTTCGCCCCGCAGCCCGGCCCGGCCGGCGCCAAGCTGGTCCCCGATCTGGCCACCGATCTGGGCAAGTCCAGTGACGACGACAAGACGTGGACCTATCACCTCCGCACCGGCGTGAAGTTCGAGGACGGCTCGACCGTCACGGCCAAGGACGTGAAGTACGCGGTGGAGCGGTCGTTGGACAAGACCGTGTTCCCGGACGGGCCGACGTACTTCAACGACTATCTCGACCTGCAGGGCTACACCTCGGCGTACAAGGACACGTCGAAGGACAAGCTGGGCCTCAAGGCCATCGAGACGCCCGACGACACGACGATCGTGTTCCACCTGAAGTCGGCGTTCGCCGCGTTCGACTACTTCGCGATGCTGCCGGCGACGATTCCGGTGCCGGCGGCCAAGGACACCGGCAGCGACTACAAGAAGCACGTGGTGTCCAGCGGGCCGTACATGTTCGGCGACAACAACCAGGGCAAGAACTTCACCCTGGTCCGCAATCCGCACTGGAGCCAGCAGACCGATCCGCTGCGCAAGGCGCTGCCGGACAAGTTCGAGGTGGCGCTGAACACCAACGCCGACGACATCGACCAGCGGCTGCTGTCCGGCGACCTGGACTTCGAGGTCAGCGGGGTTGGCGTGCAGGCCGCCGCCCAGGGCAAGATCCTGGCCGACCAGAAGCTCAAGGCCGAGACCGACAACCCGACCAGCGCGCGGCTCTGGTACACCGCCATCAACAGCGACGTCGCCCCGCTGGACAACGTGCACTGCCGGCGGGCCGTGCTGTACGCCGCCGACAAGACGTCCTACCAGGCCGCGTACGGCGGCAGCATCGGTGGCGACATCGCCACCAACCTCCAGCCGCCGGTCATCCCCGGCGCGCAGAAGTTCGACCCGTACCCCACGCCCAACAACGCCGGCGACGAGGACAAGGCCAAGCAGGAGCTCCAGGCCTGTGGCCAGCCCACCGGCTTCACCACCAACATCTCCTACCGCGCCGAGCGTCCCCGCGAGAAGGCCACCGCCGAGTCGCTGCAGCAGTCCCTGGCCAAGGTCGGCATCAAGCTCACCATCAAGCCCTTCCCGCAGGGCGACTACGGCAAGCTCTACGCCGGCAAACCGGACTACGCCAAGAACAACTCCCTGGGCCTGATGATCTTCGGCTGGCAGGCCGACTGGCCCGAGGGCTTCGGCTACTTCAGCCAGATCGTCGACAGCCGCGTGATCCGCGCCTCCGGCGGCAACAGCAACCTCGGCGTCAAGGACCCCGAGGTCGACCAGCTGATCGACAAGGCCGCGTTGACCGAGGACCCCACCGCCCGCCTGCAGCTCTGGAGCCAGGTCGACCAGAAGGTCATGGACGACGCCTACATCCTCCCCGGCCTGGTGGCCAAGTCCCTCCTCTTCCGACCTGCCAGGGGCACCAACCTGTTCGTCTCCGACGGCTACGGCATGTACGACTACGCCGCCGTAGGCGTGAAGAAGTAGGCCACCACAGGCACCGACCGCCACCCGCCCCGCTCCGGCGCTGAACCACAACGCAACGCAAGCGGCGGAGCGAGGGAAGTGGCTGAGGGGGGAGCGGGGGAAAAGACCCCCGCATGCCAGCCCAGGCGCAGGACCACGACGCAACGCAAGCGCCCCAACCAACGCA
>DATJJB010000349.1:0-20335 GCA_035492655.1 Kutzneria sp.
ACCTCGAGCGGCTCGTCGGTCTGCGCCGTGAGCAGCTTGTCCCGCATCTCGGTGATCAGCTGCTGGTCGTCCGGATGCACGCCCGGCATGAAGTTCTCGTCCGACGACGAGCCGCCCACCAGCTCGTACATCTCCCGCAGCACCTCGCTGCGGTAGGTGGAGCCGGTGTTCACGTCCAGCGTCCAGCTGCCGATGCGGGCCATCCGCTGGGCCTCGACCAGCCGGGCCCGCTCGTGGGCCAGCTCGTCGTTGGTGCGGTTCCGCTCGGTGATGTCCCTGATGTAGCCGGTGACCAGGCCGATCCGGCCGTCCACGCCGACCGTGGACTTGGCCTCGCCGCGCAGCCAGCGCACGTCGCCGTCCGGTCGCACGATGCGGTACTCGATGTCGATCGGCTCGCCGGAGAACTGGTGGTTGCCCCAGTACTCGCGGACCATCTCGACGTCGTCGGGGTGCACGATGTCCAGCACGGCCTGCGCCCCCGGCTCCACCGAGCCGCGCTCGATGCCGAGGATCTCGTAGTGGCTGTCCGACCACACCGTCTTGTCGGTGGCCGGGTCGAACTCCCAGGACGCGATGCCGGCGACGTGCTGCACGTCGGTCAGGCGACGGCGCTCCTCGCGCAGCTCGGCGGCGGCCGCGGCGAGATCGGAGACGTCCACCAGGACGATGGCGTGCAACCCGGTGTTGGGGATCGGCGTCTGCACCACACGGACCGGCAGCTCGCTGCCGTCCAGCCGGCGCAGTCGCAGGTCGGGCTCCTGACCGGCGAACAGGTCGCGCAGGGCGACGCCGCCGAGCCGGTCCGGGTCGGCCGCGCCGACCATCGCCGCCGCGGCGGCGTTGGCGTGCATGACCACGCCCTTCGGGTCCACCCGCAGGGTCGGCGGCTCGGACAACGTCAGACCGCCCAGCTCGATCGGGCCGCGCCGGGCGTTCGGCAGCCGGGCACCACCGAGCGTGACAGGTGCGCTCCCCGCCTGCCCGCTGCGCTCAGCCACGGCTCCGCCCTTCCGCGTCGGCCACCGGGGCGGCATGGGTGGGCCAAGCCGGCGACTGCATCACAGTGCGCCGGGGGTGCGTCGGTCGCGACGCACCCCCGGGGAGCACCTGACGCCAGCGACGGTATCGCGTCCACCGCCGAACTCACAGCCGTCCCCGCCAATATCCTGGCGACGTATGAAAAAAGCGGATCGGCCGGCCGAGCGGGTCCGCGTCGGCGGCTACGCTACTCCATCCGCCGCAGCGGCCGCGCCGACGGCCCGCGCGACCTCGACGGACACCCGCGGGTCGAGCGCGCTGGGCACGATGTGGTTGACCGACAACTCGTCCGTGGCGACCTGGAAGATCGCCTCGGCCGCGGCCAACTTCATGTTCTCGGTGATCCGGCGGGCTCCCGCGTCCAGCGCGCCGCGGAACACGCCCGGGAAGGCCAGCACGTTGTTGATCTGGTTCGGGAAGTCGCTACGGCCGGTGGCCACCACCGCCGCGTGCCGCGCGGCGATCGCCGGATGGATCTCCGGGTCCGGGTTGGACAGCGCGAACACGATGGCCTCCGGGGCCATGGTCGCGATCAGCTCCTCCGGCACCGTCGAGCCGGACAGGCCGAGGAACACGTCCGCGCCCTTGAGCGCCTCCGCGACACCGCCGCGCAGACCCGAGCCGTTGGTGCGGCCGGCCAGCTCGCGCTTGACCGGGTTCAGGTCGTCACGGTCGAGGTGCACGATGCCGCGCGAGTCGAGCACCGTCACCTCGCCGACACCGCCGGCCAGCAGGATGTTCGCGCAGGCCACGCCGGACGCGCCGGCGCCGGCCACGACCACCCGCAGGTCCGCCGGCTTGCGGCCGAGCGCCGTGGTGGCGCCGCGCAGCGCCGCCAGCACCACGATCGCGGTGCCGTGCTGGTCGTCGTGCATGACCGGGCAGTCCAGCGCCTCGATCAGCTTGGCCTCCAGCTCGAAGCAGCGCGGGGCGGAGATGTCCTCCAGGTTCACCGCGCCGAACGAGGGGCGCAGGCGGACCAGGGTCTCGACGATCTCGTCGACATTGGTGGTGCTCAGCACCAGCGGGATGGAGTCGAGCCCGCCGAACTTCTTGAACAGCGCCGACTTGCCCTCCATCACGGGCAGCGACGCGCTCGGGCCGATGTCGCCGAGGCCGAGTACCGCGGTCCCGTCGCTGACCACCGCGACCAGGCGGTGCGCCCAGGTGTACTTCGCGGCCAGCGCGTGGTCCTCGGCGATGGCGCGGCTCACCCGGGCCACGCCGGGGGTGTAGGCGATCGAGAGCGCCTTGGGGTCGGCCAGCGGGGCCGTCACGGCGGTGCCCAGCTTGCCTCCCTCATGGGCGGCGAATATCTCGGTGTCGGTCAGTTCGGTGGTGGATTCGTTCACAGCGGTCACGGCGTCCCTCATCAGACACGGCGGCGTGGCGGGCGCGCGTGGTCGCGATCGACGCTGTCGCGTCGGTCACTGCGCGTCGTGCGGGTCGGTCCGAACATCGCGTTCCGGGTATCGAAACTGTGGTCGGACGACGCTGGGGTTGGCACAGTGTGACAGCCGATCACCGGTCTGTCTGCGGCGGGGATCACATTCTTTGCCCAGCTCAGAGGCGGTGTAGCAAGACGACCGTACGAATTGCTTGCACCGACCGGTCAGTTTCCGCAGGCAGTTCGGTTCACGATCGGTCAAGCGGCTAACCTGGCCCGCCGTGCAGGTTCGCGAGCTCGACATCGAAGGTTCTTGGGAATTCACTCCACCGGCCTTTCCCGACAACCGGGGTCGGTTCGCCGCGCCCTTTCAGGGTGAGGCGTTCGTCACGGCGGTCGGCCATCCGCTGCGGCTGGCCCAGACCAACCACAGCGTGTCCCGGCGCGGCGTCATCCGCGGCATGCACTTCGCCGACGTGCCGCCCGGGCAGGCCAAGTACGTCTACTGCCCGACCGGCGCGCTGCTGGACGTGATCGTCGACGTCCGGGTCGGCTCGCCCACCTTCGGGCAGTGGACCTCGGTGCGGCTGGACGCCGAGAAGCTCAACGCCGTGTACCTCTCCGAGGGCCTCGGCCATGGCTTCGTCGCGCTGGAGGACGACACCGCGATCGCCTACATCTGCAGCGAGGGCTACAACCCCGGGGCCGAGCGCGGCATCTCGCCGGTCGACCCGGCGCTGGGGCTGCCGTGGCCGTCGGACATCGAGCCGATCCTGTCCGACAAGGACCGCGACGCCCCCACGCTGGCCGAGGCGCAGGCCGCCGGGCTGCTGCCGGTGTACGCCGACTGCCTGGCCTATCGGGCAAAGCTCAGCTGAGCCTGCCGGGGCGTGGCCACAATCGCCACGTGGCCACGCCCAGCACGTCCGCCGGCCCCAGCTCTGTCGAATCCGTCGAAGCGAACTGGTTGTCGCCCACCACGAACCACTGCTCGCCCCGGCGTTCCACCGCACGCTTCACCGACAGCTGTTGCGGCCGCGCACGCCACTTCACCAGCACGATCGCGCCTGGCTTCGGCTCCTTGCGGAAGCTCACCAACAGCACGTCCCCGTCCTTGAGCGTCGGCGCCATCGACGGTCCGCGCACCCGCAGCCGCCGCACTGGCCAACGATCTATTCCTTCCGGTGCCAACGATCACCTCCGCCTGCCCGCTCCGGCCGTCCGGAGTAGGGTTCCGCACGTCGGAGCATTCACTGTCAGGGAGGACCCATGCGACTGCTGTCGCGCATCCTCGGCCCGCGCCTCGAGGCGACGGCGCACTGCGACCTTCCGTGCGGCGTCTACGACCCGGCCCAGGCCCGGATCGAGGCCGAGTCGGTCAAGGCGATCCAGGAGAAGTACCAGGGCAACGAGGACCCGGAGTTCCGGGCCCGCGCCATCCAGATCAAGGAGCAGCGCGCCGAGCTGGTCAAGCACCACCTGTGGGTGCTGTGGACCGACTACTTCAAGGCCCCGCACTTCGAGAAGTACCCGGAGCTGCACACCCTGTTCAACAAGGCCACCAAGGCGGCCGGCGCGTCGGGCGCCAAGGGCTCCATGGACCCGGCCAAGGGCCAGGAGCTGCTCGATCTGATCGCCGAGATCGACAAGATCTTCTGGGAGACCAAGCAGGGCTGAGCCCGCGCCTACTTGACGGCGCCGACCAGCGGAGACGCGTTCCGCCGGTCGGCGCCGTTTTTCGTGCCGTTTTGCCATGCTGGCACGTGTGGCCGATGACTTACCTCCCGAAGTGCCGAAGAAGCGCACCGCCCAGCGGGAACTCCGGCGGATCCGCATCTTCCTGTGCGTGTTCACCGGCTTCGCGGCCGTCATGCTGGCCGGCCTCGGCCTGGCCGCGATGAGCCAGGCCGACCAGCCCCGGGCCGTCGCCACCGTGACATCGCTGCTCCCGCGGACCAAGGCCTGCCCGGTCCGCGCCCTCGTGTCGTTCTCGGCACAGGGGAGCGGCCATCAGGTCGTCCTGTGCGCGCAGTCCGCCGTCCCGGCCGCCGGCCGGACCATCGAGATCCGCTACTCGGCGACCCGTCCGCTCGACGACGTCGCGCCGGCCGCCGAGGACCGGCTGTCGCCGATCGTCCCCATCCCGGCATTGTTCCTGCTCGTCGGCCTGGCCGGCCTGGTGTTCTGCTGGCGGCGGCCCGACCTCGTGCTCAGGAGCGGCTTCCGGGTCCGGCGCTACCGGGGCTGAGCCGCCGCCAGCACGACGGCCTCGTCCCGTTCGACCTCGACCTACAGGTTCGGCAGGATCTGCCCTTGCCGATCTAGGCTGAAGCCGTGACGACCGTCTGGATGCGCTATCTGTCCGGCGCCGACATCGAGGCGCTGGGCATCACGGACGCCGAGATCGTGGCGGCGGTGGAGGACGTGCTGGCCGATCACGGCAACGACCGGGTGGTGTTCGAGCCGCGCACGCACCTGGTGCCGGACAACGGCGGTCGGGGCCATTTCAACGTGCTCCGCGGCAGCCTGACCGACAAGGGCGTCAGCGGGGTGAAGGTGGTGGGCGACTTCGTCGCCAACTACGAGCGGGGCCTGCCCAGCGAGATGGCGCTGATCAGCCTGTTCGACCCCGAGACGGGCATGCCGAAGGCGATCGTGGACGGCACGATGATCACGGAGGCGCGCACCGGGGCGATGACGGCGGTCGGGGCGAAGTACCTGGCCCGCCGGGACGCCAAGGTGCTCGGCCACGTGGGAGCCCGCGGCACGGCCTGGTGGAACGTGGTGCTGCTGGACTCGGTGTTCGACTTCGACGAGATCAGGGTGACCAGCCGCCGCCCGGAGTCCCGGGAGCCGTTCGCGCAGCGGCTGAGCGAGCATCTCGGCAAGCCGGTGCACGCGGCGACGAGCTGGGAAGAGACGCTGGACGGCGCGGACGTGCTGGTCGAGGCTTCCCGGCTGACCGAGCCGGAACCGTTGCTGCGCAAGGAGTTCCTCCGGCCGGGGAGTTTCCTCGTGCCGTACGGGACGATCAGCGCGCTGGCCCTCGACCTGCTCGACGACGTGGACAAGATCGTGGTGGACAACTGGCGCGAATCGCAGTCGGGCAACCCGAGGTTCGGGGCGCTGCGGCCGCACCTGAACGCGGGACTGCTCACGGAGAACCGGATTCACGCCGAGATCGGTCAGATCGTCGCCGGCCATCGCCCCGGCCGCGAGAACGACAAGGAGCGCACCCTGTTCTGGCATCGCGGACTGTCCACAACGGACCTCGCGGTGGCGAACATGATCCTGCACCGCGCCGAGGCGAACGACGTCGGCACGATGCTGCCGTACCGGTGAGGGACCTGGACATCCTGGCCGTGGCCAGGGGGCAGCGGGTCGAACTCGGCCCGCTGGACGACATCGCGGCCAACCGGCGGGCGATGCTGGCCGCGCTGGAGGCCGCCGACAAGCCGGTGTACGGCGTCAACACCGGCATGGGCCGGTTGGCCGGTGTGGCCCTCGATGCCGAGCAACAGGCGGCACACCAACGGAATCTGCTCATCGGCCGGGCCGTCGGCGGGCCGCCGTGGCTGCCGGCCCAGGACGTGCGGGCCCTGCTGGCGGTGAAGCTGCACGGCCTGCTCGCGCCGACCACCGCCGCCAGCGCCGAGCTCGTGAAGTTCCTCGTCGACCGGATCAACGACGGTTTCGTGCCGGCCGTGCCCCGGTCGGCGCTGGGCAGCGCCGGCGAGATCATCCCGCTGTCGCACGCGTTCCAGACCTTCGTCGGCGTCGGCACCATCCTGGAGGACGGCGTCGAGAAGCCGGCCGCCGACGGCCTCAAACGACGCAAGGCCAAGCCGTTCCCCTTGGGCCCCAAGGAAGGCGCCAGCCTGATCCAGGGCTCGCCGCTGGCTCTGGCGCACGCCTTCATGCGCGGGGCCGAGGCCACACAGGCCATCGAACTCCAGACCCTCGCCGCCGCGGCGGCCGTCGACGTGCTCGGCGCACCCCGCTCGATCTACCACCCCTCATTGGCCGGACCCGACACCGTCCTGGCCGCTGTCTTGGACGACATCCGTTCCCGCACAACGGATTCCGCCACGCGCTCCGACCTCGTGCAGGCCCCGGTGTCGTTCCGCGTCGCCCCGCAGGCCCTTGCCCACGCGCAGCGCACCCTCGACGACCTCGCCGCCGCGCGGGACCTTCTCCTTGCCGCGCCGACGGATTCCCCCTCTTTCCTGGACGGTCGCTTCACCTCCACCGCCGGCTACCACGCCGTCACCGTCGGCCTGCGCATGGACGCCGTCACCGCCGCGCTGACCCACTTGGCCGAGATTTCCGTGCAGCGGCTGCATCGCTTCATGGACAGCCAGTTCACCGGCCTCAACGCCCAGCTCGCCGTCGACCCCGGCCCGCAGGCCGGTCTTTCCCCCATCCACAAGCGCGCCGCCGGCGAACTGCACGAGATCCGCCGGCTGGCCGCGCCCGCCACCCTCGGTTCCCTCGACACCTCCGCCGGCCAGGAGGACGTGCAGGCGCACGCCTGGGCCGCCGGCGAGCAGCTTCGGCAGGTCACCGACCATCTGCTGTCGATCACCGCCTGCGAGCTCATCGGCATCGCCCAGGCGCACCACCTCCGTGGCCTCCCCGGCGCTCCCCGCCTTCGCGGGGCCTACGCCTGGATCGCCGAGACCGTCCCTCCCGTCCTCGTCGACCGCCCCCTCGGTCCCGACATCGACCGCCTACGAGCCAAATTCGCCGACGGGTGAACCCCGCCTCCCCACGCGCGTCCTCTGAGCAGGTTCACTCGGACGGAGGAACGATGGGGCTTTGGCTGCCCGCCGTGCTCTCACTCGCGCTGCTCGCCGCCTGCGGCGCCGGCCCCACCCACGCCCAACCTCCCGACCCCAACTACGTCCCGCCCGTCGACTGCGGCGCCCTCACCGGCCCCGCCGGCAAACGCACCCTCATCTCCCCCGCCCTTCCCGCCGGCACTGCCCCCTGCCCCGAGGCCCTCGACGTCCTCCGCGCCTACTACCGCGATGCCCCGCACAAAGCCCAGGGCACCGCCCGTCGCCTCG
Source organism: Kutzneria sp. (assembly GCA_035492655.1). Classification (GTDB taxonomy): domain Bacteria; phylum Actinomycetota; class Actinomycetes; order Mycobacteriales; family Pseudonocardiaceae; genus Kutzneria. The sequence goes on from DATJJB010000349.1 coordinate 7,498, forward strand.
TCGTCAACGGCTGGACCTGCGAGTCCGACACCGACTCCCACAACGCGCCTCAGGTCGGCTGCGACAAGAACGGCATCGGCTTCATGACCCACTGATCAGGCGATGGCGCGCCAGATGGCCGACCAGTGGGCGACGACGCCGGCCACGTCGGCGTCGAGGCGCTTGTCGCTGCGACGACGGGACGGCAGCAGGAGTTTTCCGCGCCGCACATCGAGAATCGCCGGGATGCCGTCCGGGAGGACCTGGTCCATCACGGAGCGCATCATGTGCAGCGGGACGGCGGCGGCCTCGGGCCGCAGCTCGGGTTCCTTCATGTAGAGCTGGACGGCCAGCTTGGGGCCCTTCGCCGGCCGCAGGCCGAGTTGCGGGGCGACGTCGAACACGGCGTCGGCGCCGACCCACGTGCCGGTGCCGACGGGCACCAAGGTGCCCCGAAAACCCTCCTGCCAGCGTTGGAAACCCTTCTGCAGCTCGACGAAGTGCCCGTGCTTGGCGGAGTCCTCGACCTTGGCCACGGCCAGCTCCAACGCGAGCTGCGGCGACGGATCGGCCAGCGCGCGCCGGATGGCGGCGACCATCGGCCCGTAGTAGGCCCACGGCTGACGTCCCTCGTCGAGGTACATGCGCCGCTGGTCGGACACGATCCTGGTCTGCGCACCGGGCACGCAGTTGGCGAAGTCCACCACAACCCCGAGTTTTGGATGACGCACCGACGACACCGTCCTCTCCCCTGGACTACCTCCAAATTTTACCTCATCCAGCGCAATTGTTCGATCGCCTGTTCGATGCAGTGCGATGGGTCACAGGACCGGCCGGGGCGGCATCGCGGGGCTACGATCCGCTGGGTGGCAGACGTGTACGTCATCAGGCACGGGGAAACCGAGTGGTCGCTGACCGGCAAGCACACCGGCAGCACGGACGTCCCCCTCACGGCGCACGGCGAGCAGCAGGCCCGCAAGGCCGGCGCCGTACTGGCCGAACTCCGCGGCACCACCGTCCCACCGAGACTCGTGCTCGCCAGCCCCCGGACCCGCGCCGGGCGCACGGCGGAGCTGGTCGGGCTGACCGTGGACGACGTGACCGAGGACCTCGCCGAGTGGGACTACGGCGACTACGAGGGCCTTACCACGGAACAGATCCGCGAGTCGGCGCCGGACTGGACGGTGTGGACACACGAGATCCCCGGCGGTGAGACGGCCAAGGAGGTCGGCGACCGCGCCGACGCCGTGCTGGCCCGCGCTCGCGAGGAGCTGGAGCGCGGCGACGTGGTGCTGATCGGCCACGGCCACTTCAGCCGCGTGCTGGTGGTGCGCTGGCTGGGCCTGGACCCGGCCGCCGGCGTGCGAATCGGGTTGGACCCGGCGGGCATCTCGGTGTTGGGTGACGAGCGAGGTCAGGCGCAGATCCGTCGCCTGAACGTGCCACCCCTGGGAGAGATCTGATGATCCGCGGCGTCCGTGAGTCCGATGTCGACGCGGTCGTGCGACTGGTGCACGACCTGGCCGAGTACGAGCGGGCGCCACAGGAATGCCACCTGACCGCGGCGCAGCTGAGCTCCGCGCTGTTCGGCCCGTCGCCTGCGCTGTTCGGGCACGTGGCCGAACAGGACGGTGAGGTGGTGGGCATGTCCTTGTGGTTCCTCAGCTTCTCCACCTGGACCGGCACGCACGGCATCTACCTCGAGGACCTGTACGTGCGCCCCGAGCACCGTGGCGGCGGCCACGGCCGGGCGCTGTTCCTGGCCCTGGCCAAGGAAGCCGCCGACCGCGGCCTCGGCCGCTTCGAGTGGTCCGTGTTGGACTGGAACCAGTCCGCGATCGACTTCTACGAGGCGATGGGCGCCACCCAGGTCACCGACTGGTTCCGCTACCGCCTGGCCGACGAGGCGCTGCTGAAGGCCGCCGCGCGGGCCTAGCGCACCTCGGACTCGTCCTCCTTGGTGATGCCCATCGCCCACGCCCGCGAGGACTCGATGAACAGCAGCATCACCAGGATGGCGACGCTGTAGACAGTCAGCGGGATGTCCACAGCCAGCGCGTCGACGGGGTTGAATCCCCACCAGATGCCGCCAATCACCAGCAGCTGCAGGAACACCGCGCCGTTGCGGGCGCCGCGGATGCCCCGGTACAGCAGGATGCCGGGCGCCAGGAACGCGGCGGCGATCACCACGTAGATGCCGGCCTCACCGAACGCGACGAGTGCGGGCGCGCCGCCGGACAGACCGAGCACCAGGGTGACGACAGCCACCACCAATGCGGCGATTCCCTGCACCGTCACCAGCGTGCCGGCGACGCGAACGGGTCCGGGAGCGGCGATTTCGCGTGACAACGGACACCTTCCTCGACCTGCTACCTGCGCACATCACGATCCGTGCGCACGCCCGATCGTAGGCCACCCGGACGGCCGGTCGATCGGCGCGGACGCAGGAGGGAGGATTCCCTTGTTGTCGTCGAGCAGACGGGTCGTCTGGGTGCACTCGCTGACAACGCGAACGAACCGGAGCGGCGTCGGCACGGAAGGAGACCTCCCTCACTTTCGATGAGCCATCACCACCCGTACGGGGACGGCCAGCCGGTCGCCGGTCACGGTCTGTCCTACGCTCCAGGGGTGCGTGCCCTTCTCGTGGTCAATCCGCAGGCGACGGCGACCTCCGCCGCCGGACGCGACGTGCTGGCCCACGCGCTGGCCAGTGACGTGCAGCTGGAGACCGTGGAGACCAGCTACCGGGGGCACGCGGCCGACGCCGCCAAGCGCGCGGTGGCCGAGGGGTTCGACCTGGTGGTCGCGCACGGCGGTGACGGCACGGTCAACGAGGTGGTCAACGGCCTGCTGACCAGCTGCCAGGACCCGCTGGACGCGCCGACCCTTGGTGTCGTGCCCGGGGGCTCGGCGAACGTGTTCGCACGGGCTCTGGGCCTGCCGAGAGACCCGGTCGAGGCGACGCACCGGCTGCTGATGGCCATCGAGTCGGGCAGCCGCCGCCAGGTCGGGCTGGGCCTGGCCGAGCCGGCCGGCGCCCCCAGCCGCTGGTTCACGTTCAACGCCGGCCTCGGCTGGGACGCCGACGTGGTGGCCGAGGTGGAGCGCCGCCGGGACAAGACCGCCAGCCCGCTGCTGTACGCGTCGATCGCGCTGGCCAACTACGTCAAGCAGATGCTCACCGCCACGGACCTGCTGGTCGAGCTGCCGGACGGCACCAAGGAGCAGACCCGGCTGGCCTTCGTCTCCAACACCGATCCGTGGACCTATCTGGGCGCCAAGCCGATCCACATGAACCCGGACTGCTCGTTCGACGGCGGTCTCGGCCTGTTCGCGCTGCGCAGCCTGGCCCCGCCGACCATCGCGCGCACGCTGTCGCAGATCCTGCTGCCGCTTGGCCCGCCCTCCGGCGGGAATCTGCTCCGGCTCGACGACGTCGCCGAGGTCAGGGTGACCGCGGCGCGTCCGGTTCGACTTCAGGTGGACGGTGACGACCTGGGTGAACACCGTCAGGTAAAGTTCACGTCAGTGCCGAAGGCGCTGCGGGTGGCCGTCTGAAGAACCCGGGGCGTCGCGCTGCGTTCGTGACCGGAGCGTAATACACTGGTCATGGGGCTGGTCGCGCCGGCATCATGGCTGCTCACGGACCGGCACCAGTGGTCAAACGCGCCGATCTTTCGGGTGAGTTCTCTCACCGAGTCGGAGCCGACCTCTTGACATCCCCGAAGTTCGTGAAAGCATTCACAAGCACCCCGACGACCGCTGACGACAACAGTGCGCTCGTAGCGCGCTTAGCGAGGAGCTAGAGAAATGGACTGGCGCCACCGCGCGGCCTGCCGTGACGAGGACCCCGAGCTGTTCTTCCCCGTTGGGAACAGCGGTCCGGCGTTGCTGCAGATCGCCGAGGCGAAGACCGTCTGCCGCCGCTGCCCCGTGATGTCCGGTTGCCTGTCGTGGGCACTGGAGTCCGGGCAGGACGCCGGCGTGTGGGGCGGGATGAGCGAGGACGAGAGGCGTGCGCTGAAGCGTCGCAACGCTCGTACCCGCGCTCGCAGCAACGCCTGACGAACGCATTTCTTTAATTCGATTTCTCATCGCGCAAGGGCCCTGGAACCTTCCCCCGAGGTTCTAGGGCCCTTGTACGTTTTTGACGAATTAACTCATCGATCCGGCCGCTGTGAGTGATCGACGGCTGCCCGTCGTGACCAATCAGCGGCGGTACCCGATCAGCGGCCGCGCCGCGGTGCGTGCTCAGCGGCTGCGCCGCAGGGGCACCCGCAGCACGGCCTCGGTGCCCTTCGGTTCCCGCCGGCGCAGCGACAGCGAGCCGCGCAGCTCCGACTCCACCAGGGTGCGCACGATCTGCAGGCCAAGGCGCTCGGTCCGCTCCAGCGAGAAGCCCGGCGGCAGGCCCTGGCCCGCGTCGGCCACCACCACGTCCAGATACTTGGCCGACCGCTCCGAGCGCACCACGACCTCGCCCGACGCGCCGGCCGGATAGGCGTGTTCCAGCGCGTTCTGCACGAGTTCGGTGAGCACCATGACCAGCGGGGTCGCCAATTCGGCCGACACCACGCCGAGCTTGCCCTCCTTACGCACGTTGATTCCGGTCTCGGCCGTCGCGACATCGGAGAGCATCGGGAACACCTGGTCCAGCACGTCGTCCAGATTGGCCCGCTCGTCGACCGACATGGACAGCGTCTCGTGCACCAGCGCGATCGAGGTCACCCGGCGCACCGACTCCTGCAACACGTCGCGCGCCTCGGCGTTGTTGGTGCGCCGGGCCTGCAGCCGCAGCAGCGCCGCCACCGTCTGTAGGTTGTTCTTCACCCGATGGTGGATTTCACGGATCGTGGCGTCCTTGGACAGCAGCGCCCGGTCCCGGCGCTTCACCTCCGTCACATCGCGGACCAGGACCAGAGCACCCGCCGCCTTGCCCAACGGCCGCAGTGGCAGCGCCCGGAACAGCACCGCCGCGCCGCGCCGGGACTCCGCCTCGATACGCATGCTCGGATTGCCGTCCAGCGCGGTCCTGATCCGCTGCGCCACCTCGGTCGCGTCGAACGGATCGGCCACCAGCGACCGGGTCAGCGGGGCCAGGTGCACGCCGACCAGGTCGGCCGCGTGCCCCATGCGGTGATAGGCCGACAGCGCGTTGGGGCTGGCGAACACCACCGCGCCCGAGCTGTCGATACGGATCAGGCCGTCGCCGACGCGGGGGCTGGTGTGCACGTCGGCCGAGGGCTCCATGGCCGGGAAGGTGCCGTCCGAGATCATCTGGCACAGGTCGGCGGCGCTGCCGAGGTAGGCGATCTCCAGTGGGCTCGGCACCCGCGGCACGGCCAGGTTGGTGTCACGGGACAGCACGGCGATCGTGTCGCCGTTGAAGCGGACCGGGATGGTTTCGCGGCGCACCGGCACGCCCAGGTGCCAGCGCGGGTCCTCCTCGCGGCAGATCCGGCCCTCGACCAGGGCGCGGCGCACCTGCGGGTGGTCGTCCGCGGTGACCGTGCTGCCCACCATGTCGTCGGGGTGGGCCGTCGGGCCGGTCGTCGGCCTGGCCTGCGCGACGCACAGGAAGGCGCCGGTCGGCTCGTCGGCCTCCGGCAGCGGCACCCAGAGCACGAAGTCGGCGAAGGCCAGGTCCGACAGCAGCTGCCACTCGGCCGCCACCATCTGCAGGTGGTCGACGGCGGCGCCGGGCAGGCCCGTGTGCTCGGCGAGCAGGTCGGTGAGTGTGGACACGGTCCCGACGCTAGTCGGTCCGGTTACTCGACGACGGCAATGAGGTCGCCTTCCTGCACGACGTCACCCTCGGCCACCGCGACCTTGGTCACGCGGCCGGCGTGGTGGGCCACCGCCGGGATCTCCATCTTCATCGACTCCAGGATGACGATCTCCGACCCGTCGGTCACGGAGTCGCCCTCGTGGGCCACGACCTTGCTCACGTTGGCCACCATCTCGGCCCGGATCTCCTCGGTCATGACCGTCATGGAACCACGGATTCGGGGGACCGCCACTGGCGTGAGACAATCGGGGGACAGCCTTACTCGCCCAAAATCGGGCACTGCCATAGGGAGACACTCATGTCGAAGCGTGCTCGCAAGCGCCGCGACCGCAAGAAGGGCGGCGCCAACCACGGGAAGCGGCCCAACGCCTGAGACCCGTGCGTTCGACGCACGAAGGCCCCGGTGACCTGGTCACCGGGGCCTTCAAATGTCTTGAGCGCTACTGCTGCTGCTGCTCGGCCTTGGCCTGCGTGCGCTCCAGCACCTTCTCCTTGATGCACGCCCGCAGCCGGTCCTTGAACTCGGCCGATGCGTGCTCGCCGCCGCACTTGCGGGCCAGCAGGATCTTCAGGTGCTCCTCGATGCCGTACTGCTCGAGGCACGGGCTGCACTCGTCCAGGTGCTGGCGCAGGATGTCGCGCTGGTTCTGGTCGCACTCGTTGTCCAGGAAGGCCCACACCTCGGCGAGCACCTCGCGGCAGCCGGCCTTGACGTCGCTGTGTTCGTCGGCGCTCACGACCCGGTCACCTCCGGCTCGCGGGCGGAGCGCAGGAAGCCGCGGTCCCGGGCGACGTCGGTGAGCAGGTCCTTCAGCTGGCGGCGGCCGCGATGCAGACGGGACATCACGGTCCCGATCGGGGTGCCCATGATCTCGGCGATCTCCTTGTACGCGAAGCCCTCGACGTCGGCGAGGTAGACCGCGATGCGGAACTCCTCGGGCAGCTGCTGCAACGCCTGCTTGACGTCGTCGTCGGGGAGCCGGTCCATCGCCTCCACCTCGGCCGAGCGCAGGCCCGAGGAGGTGTGGCTCTCGGCGGCGGCGATCTGCCAGTCGGTGATCTCGTCCGCCGAGGTCTGGATCGGCTGCCGCTGCTTGCGCCGATAGCCGTTGATGTAGGTGTTCGTCAGGATGCGGTACAGCCAGGCCTTGAGGTTCGTCCCGCTGGTGAAGGACTCGAAGGCGCTGTAGGCCTTCAAGTAGGTCTCCTGGACCAGGTCCTCGGCGTCCGCGGGGTTGCGCGTCATGCGCAGCGCGGCCGAGTACAGCTGGTCGAGCAGCGGCATGGCGTCGCGCTCGAAGCGCGCGGCCCGCTGCTCAGCAGTCTCCTGCTCGGCGATGTTGTTCTCGTTGACCTGGGCGGAACTACCCGGCACCTGGCTCCCTCCCCGCCGGCGCGCGAGCCGGGCGGACGCTGTCGACGCTCCCCGTGCGGGAAGCGTGTCGTTCGCCCCTGAGGATACGCGTCGGGCCGTGGACCGGCCGAGCACAGCGCTTGAAGTAGCCACGTGGGGTTCAACACGACTGCCCCCGTAGGCATTCCGTGGTGAGAGCCGGGTCATAGGGTCTTGCCCATGGCGGGACAGGGAACCCCGGCGACCGCGCTGCTGGCCAAGCGCAAGGTGCCGTACACGCTGCACAGCTACGACCACGACCCGCGAGCCGAGTCCTTCGGCCTGGAGGCCGCCGAGCTGCTCGGCCTCGACCCGGCCCGGGTGTTCAAGACCCTCGTCGCCGAGGTCGACGGCCGCCTCGCGGTCGGCGTCGTCCCCGTCACCGGCCAGCTCGACCTCAAGGCCCTCGCCGCCGCCCTCCGGGGCAAGAAGGCCCGCATGGCCGAGGTCGCCGCCGCCGAGCGCGCCACCGGCTACGTCGCCGGCGGCATCTCCCCCTTGGGGCAGAAGAAGCGACTCCCCGTCGTCATCGACGCCTCAGCGTCGACCTTCGACACCGTCTTCGTCTCCGCCGGCCGGCGCGGTCTCGACGTCGAGCTCACCCCCGCCGACCTGGCCGACCTCACCGCCGCCGTCGTCGCCCCCATCGCCGGCTGACACGTACCCGGCCGCCACGTCCAGGAACCAGCGCATGACCTCGTACGGAACCGTGTAGCCGTCCGGGTACCAGAACTCCACCACCGGCTGCGGGTCCGGCACCTCGTCCGGCGCCACCACCCGCGCCATCGACTGCGGAGCCCCGACGGATTCCTCCATCAGCTCCACGTGCCAGGCACCCTCGGCGTACATCGCCGTCGTCGAGAAGAGCCGCTCCGCGTGCAGTCGGTACTCGGACATCGCCTCAGGCTGACAGACCAGGTCGGACAAAGCTCACGAATTCCCAAGGCCGCATCTCGAGTCCTCAGCCGGACCAGGTCTCGCACGGACACCGCCCTCGGCGACCCGGCCCCGCCCGAACAAGGCCCGCCCTATCCCTAGGGGGCCATCCCCGAGCCCATTCTACCAGCGGAAACCGGTAGTCGATCTTGAAACGGGTGGTCTGTGGACAACCGCCACGGGCGCTTCCCAAGTGCGGCTGACTGCCACAGAACAGCAGCTCAAGGCCTGTGGACAACCCTGAGTCAGGCGTCCAGAGTGTGCAGCACCCGGTTGAGCCACTCGCCGACGGACTTGGTGACGCCGCTGACGTCAGCCTTCAGCGAGTGGTCGCCGGAGAGCACCACGACTTCCCGATGGTGCGCGGGCTCCGGGATGCCGAACGGATCCCGGGAGCCCTGAACGACCAGAGTCGGCACCTCGACGCCGTCGAGCTCGGGCAGGCGGGTCTTGTCGGGCTTGCCGGGCGGATGGACGGGGAAGGCGAGGCACAAGACGGCCACGGCCGAGCCGTCGAGGCTGGTGCGGCAGGCGACGCGAGCGCCGGAGGAGCGGCCGCCGAACAGCAGCGGCAAGCCCTCGAACCAGCGCTCACCGAGGTCCTCGACAACGGCGAGCCAGCAGGCGTCGAGCTGCTTGGCCGGGGCCGGGGCGCGACGGCCGGCGACGCGATAGGGCTGCTCGACGAGGGCGACATGCACCCCGGCGGCGGTGGCGGCACGGGTGGCGGCGACAAGGTCGGGGGCCTCGATGCCGCCGCCGGCACCGTGCCCGAGCAGGAGGGCGGCGCGGCTCTCGGCGGCGCAGTGGAGCTCGGCCCGGGCGGGGCCGAAAGGCGTCTCGACCGTGGTCCGGGTCATGAGAACAGGTCCAGCTCGACGGGCTCGGGCACGGGCGGCTCGAGCAGCGCGGGTCCGTTGTTGCGAATGCTGTTCACGGCGGTGGACACGGGCCGCAGCTCGAGCTGGGACACGATCTCGGCGGACGGCTTCAGCAGCTCGGCGACGTCGTCGCTGCCCTGGTCAGGAGCCAACCACTGCGAGAAGGACTCCCGAGGCAGCACGATCGGCATGCGCTCGTGGACCGAAGCCAACGGCCCGAAGGCGTCAGCGGTCAGCACGGCACAGGTGACGAGCCAGGGCGACTGCGGCTCGTTGGGGTCCCGCCACGCGGTCCACAGCCCGGCCATGGCCAGGCTCGACGAATCGGGACCGGTCACGTAGAAGGGCTCCTTGGCCCCGGTCTCCCGCCGCCACTCGAACCAGCCGTCGGCCGGCAGGATGCAGCGCCGCCGGGCCATGGAGTCCCGGTAGGCCGGCTTGACGGCGGCGGTCTCGGACCGGGCGTTGATCATCTTCACGCCCACGTTCTTGTCCTGCGACCAGGTCGGGATCAACCCCCAGCGCATCACCCGGATGGTGCGCTCGACCCGCGCCACATCAGGTTGGCCCTCGGCGTCACGGGGATGCCGGGCCACGATGGCCAGCACGGGCTTGGTCGGCGCCACGTTGTAGTCGGCCCCGGGCGCGTCGGAGCCGCTCGCGTCCAGCGCGTCGAACTCGACGGCCAGCTGCGCCGGGTCCTTCGTGGAGGCATACCTGCCGCACACCCCTGACCACCTCCGAATTCATCGTCGCACGTCACGGCCCCGAGCAGTAACCGAAGCGGCCGAGTAGGGAATCATCACCCCCATGACGCAGCCGTGGCCCACCCCGTCCGTCACCGAGCCCGTGCGCGCGACCGTGCCCGTGCCCGGTTCCAAGTCGATCACCAATCGTGCCCTGTTGCTCGCGGCGCTGGCCGACGGCCCCTCCGCCGTGCACCTGCCGCTGCGCAGCCGCGACACCCAGCTGATGGCGGCGGCGCTGCGGTCGCTCGGCGTGCGGATCGCCGACGGGCGCCAGGGATCGTGGGAGGTCACGCCGGGTGCGCTGCGCGGCGACGCGGACCTGGACTGCGGCCTGGCCGGCACGGTGATGCGCTTCGTGCCACCGGCCGCGGCGCTGGCCGACGGCGACGTCCGCTTCGATGGTGACGAGCAGGCGCGGGTCCGCCCGATGAACACGGTCCTGGACGCGCTGCGCTCGTTGGGCGTGGCGGTCGACGGCGACTCGCTGCCGTTCACGCTGCACGGCCGCGGCGCGGTGCGCGGCGGCGAGGTCACGATCGACGCGTCCGGGTCCTCGCAGTTCGTCTCGGCACTGCTGCTGTCCGCCGCCCGCTACGAGCAGGGCGTCACCGTGCTGCACGACGGCAAGCCGGTGCCGTCGCTGCCGCACATCGAGATGACCATCGAGATGTTGCGGGCGGTCGGTGTCGTGGTAGACGACAGCGAGCCCAACCGCTGGCGGGTCGAGCCGGGCCCGATCCGGGCCCGCGACTGGCACATCGAGCCGGACCTGTCCAACGCGGCCGCCTTCCTGGCCGCGGGCGCGGTCACCGGCGGCGCGATCACGGTGCCGGACTGGCCGCTGGTCACCACGCAGCCCGGCGACGAGATGCGGGACGTGCTGGAGCGGATGGGCTGCCAGGTGTCGCTGTCGGACAACGGCCTCACCGTCGTCGGCCCGGAGCGCCTCAACGGCATCGACATCGACCTGCACGAGGCGTCGGAGCTGACGCCGACGGTGGCGGCGATGGCGGTGCTGGCCGACAGCCCGACCCAGATCCGCGGTGTCGCGCACATCCGCGGCCACGAGACGGACCGGCTGGCCGCGCTGACCACGGAGATCCGCGGCATCGGCGGCGACGCCGACGAGACCGAGGACGGCCTGGTCATCCGGCCGGCGAAGCTCACCGGCGGCCTCTGGCACGCCTACGCCGACCACCGGATGGCCACCGCCGGCGCGATCATCGGCCTCACCGTCCCCGGCATCTCGGTCGACGACATCAAGACCACCACCAAGACCATCCCGGACTTCCCCGGCATGTGGGACGCCATGCTGCAGCTGGCGGAGCGGGTGTGACGCGCGGCGACTGGCGTCGGCTCGACGAGTCCGACGTCAAGGTCCGGCCGGGCAAGGGCTCGCGGCCCCGCAGCAAGAAGCGGCCGGAGCACTCGGACGCCGAGTCGGGCATGGTCGTCGCGGTCGACCGGGGCCGCTGGACCTGCGCGGTGGACGGCGATCCCGAGCACCTGGTGACCGCGATGCGGGCCAGGGAGATGGGCCGCACGTCGGTGGTCATCGGCGACCTGGTGGACATCGTCGGCGACACCTCGGGCACGCCGGACACGCTGTCCCGGATCGTGCGCCGCTCGCCGCGCAGCAGCGTGCTGCGCCGCACCGCCGACGACACCGACCCGTTCGAGCGAGTCGTGGTCGCCAATGCCGAACAGCTGATCATCGTGACGGCGCTGGCCGATCCGCAGCCGCGGACCGGCTTCATCGACCGGTGCCTGGTCGCCGCCTACGCCGGTGGCCTGACGCCGGTGCTGTGCCTGACCAAGTCCGACCTGGCCAGCCCCGACGAGCTGCTCGGGGTGTATGCCGAGCTGGACCTTGTCGTCGTGGTGACCCGGTCGGACCGGGAGCCGACGGTGCTCGCCGAACGCCTGGACGGCCGGGTGTCGGCGCTGGTCGGGCACTCGGGCGTGGGCAAGTCGACGCTGGTCAACAAGCTGGTGCCGGCCGCCGGGCGGGCGACCGGCGCGGTGAGCGGCGTCGGCAAGGGCCGGCACACGTCCAGCTCGGCGGTGGCGTTCCCGCTGCCGGCCGGCGGCTGGGTGGTGGACACCCCCGGCATCCGGTCGTTCGGCCTGGCGCACATCACGCCGGACGACATCGTGGCGGCGTTCCCCGGCATGGCCGAGGCCGCCGAGGAGTGCCCGTCGGGCTGCGGGCACCTCGGACCGCCCGAGGACCCGGACTGCATGCTGGACACGGTCGTGGCCGACGGGCTGGCGACCGAGGGCAGGCTGCGTTCGCTGCGTAGGCTGCTGGCCTCGCGGGCGGGGCTGGCCGAGGAGTAGTGGTGGAAGACGAGAAGCTGGCCAAGGTGCTGGTGGCGGTGCGGGACAGCTCGCGCTACGCCAGCGTCGCCGACGACACCGTGCGCCGCATCGCGACGGCTTCGCTGAGCGCGGCGCGCGGCGACGTCAACGACGCGGTCAAGCGCACCAAGCGCGGGCTGCACGAGATCTTCGGCGCGTACCTGCCGAGCACGCCCCGGTACGACAAGATGCTCGGCCTGCTGCGCGACGCCCAGGGCCGCGACGAGCGCCGGGACGTGCTGTCCCGGACGATGTCCTCGCACGCCTCCACCAAGGAGCGCCTGCCCATCCTGGAGGAGTTCTACGGGGCCGTCTTCGAGCGGCTGCCGGAGCCGCCGCGGGTGATCGCCGACCTGGCCTGCGGCATGAACCCGCTGACCGTCGAGTGGATGCCGGTCGGCGAGGACGTGCTGTACCGGGCATCGGACATCGACAGCCGGCTGATGGCCTTCCTGGACGAGGCGCTGACCGTGCTGGGCGTGCCGCACGAGGTCGCCGTGCACGACCTGCTGACCGGCCCGGACCCCAAGCCCGCGGACGTGACGCTGCTGCTCAAGGCCGTGCCGTGCATCGAGACGCAGCAGAAGAAGCTCGGCTGGGGCCTGATCGACGCGATCAACTCGCCGGTGGTGGTCGTCAGCTTCCCGACGAAGTCGCTGGGGCAGCGGTCCAAGGGCATGTACCGGACGTACTCCAGCGGCTTCGCCGCGCATGCCGAGGGCCGGCCGTGGCAGGTCGAGGAGCTCGAGTT
>DATJJB010000350.1:0-11902 GCA_035492655.1 Kutzneria sp.
TTTTGGCTGGGACTTCCGCCGCGAACGGCCTAGCCCGATTGTGTGTTTCTGCGCGGTTGCACGACGTCGTTGGCGCACGTGCAACCGCGCGTGCGATTGATTGTCACCCCTTGAAGAACTCGGTGAGGACGGTGGCGAGGATCTCGGGCGGGACGTCGTGGAAGCCGCCGTCGCGGGCGACGTGCTGGCCGTGGGAGAGGGCGGAGGCGGCGGCCGCGGCGCCGGCCTGGAGCCAAGGGCTGGAGCCGGTGCTGCTGATGACGAGGGCGGGCACGGTGATCGACGACAGGAACGGGGGGAGGCCGCCGTCGGCCATGACGGCGTTGTCGTGCACGAGAGTGGGGGCGAGGGCGACGAGGTGGGGCCAGAAGGGGTCGGCGCGCATGTGGTCGACGACGGACTGGGGCTGACCGACGCCGTTGAGCATGAAGTGGGCGACGGCGTCGTCGTTGCGGCCGGCCTCGATCAACGAGGTGAGGACGGGGCCGTAGGTGGGGTCGACGGGAGGGGCGTCGGGGAGGCGGTAAGGGGGCTCCATGCCGGCGACGCGGGTGATGGGGAGGCCGGCGGAGGCGGCGAGGAACGCGAGGGCGGCGCCGGAGGACATGCCGTAGACGAAGGAGCCGCCCACGGCGGAGAGCACGGCGGCGAGGTCCTCGAGCTCCCGGTCGACGGCGTAGGGCTCGACGATGGTGCTGTCGGCCCGGCCGCGACGGTCGTAGGCGACGACGTCGAACGAAGCGCCGAGTGCGGCGGCCAGGGGTGCGAAGGAGGCGCGGGTCATGAAGGCGCCGCCGACGAGCACGAGGGTGGGGCCCTGCCCGCTCCGCTCGTACGCGATGGAGGTGCCGTCCTTGGAGGTCACTGTCTGCATGCCCATACGTCGAAACAGAACACCGGAATGCGACATCCCGCGACCGCGCTAGAATCGAACACCCGTTCTAAGCCAGCGTGTCGCGGGACGGGGTGCGGGGCCCTGCTGTGGCAGACTCCGCCCCTAGTCCGCGCCCGCCACGACGAGAGGAATTACCGGCCATGGGCCAGAAGGTTGTGCTGTTCTCCGACCTGAGCGGCAAGATCGTCGAGGACGGCGAGCTGGTGAAGATCGTCGTCACCCAGCACCCCGCGCTGGCCGACGGCCCGGTGGAGATCGAGGCCGCGCCGGCGGAGCTGGCGAACATCGAGGACCACGCGATCGACGTGGTCAGCTTCGAGGTGCACACCCCCGGCGAGCCGCCGCGCGCGGTGGTGATGCCGCTGGCCGAGTTCGACAAGCTGGCCACCGACGACCCGATGGACGTGGTCATCAAGGCGGCCAAGAAGTCCTACGCCAAGCCGGCCCGGGCCAAGTCGACCGGCGAGGTCAAGGTCAACTACGGCAGCCTCGAGCACGCCGGCAAGCCGCACCGCGGCAAGGTCAACGACGCCGAGAAGCAGATCATCCGCGACCACTTCGACCAGGTGAACGAGCGGCTGGAGGCCGAGGGCCTGCGGGTGATCGACCTGGCCGACGCCGAAATCGTGTCCCGTTACGGCCTGGAGGAGCTGGCCGTCGAGCGCGGCATGGCGACGCCGGCCGAGGCGAAGTCGGAGGCCGTGCAGCCGGAGATCGCGAAGACCGAGTCGGAGGCCGACACCGAGGACTGACCGGCCGCTGACACACCGCCTCGGCGCCAGCCGGGGCGGAAACCAATGAAGGGCAGCCCCCACCCTCTCCGGGGGAAGCGGCCCTAGCCCAGTCTACCGGCGGAGGGGGTCCCGGAAGCCGGGTGAAGATCGGGATGTGGATAACTCGGAGGCTGTGGACAACTCGGGGAACGGTCCGCGAAAGGCTGGTCGGCGGGTGGACGATCGACGCCGCCGGCTGGTGTGGCGGGGCTTTGCTCTGGAGTACGTGACGCTGGGCTGGAACGTGGTCGGGATCGTGGTGCTCGCCATCACCGCGATCACGGCGCGGTCGGTGGCGCTGGCCGGCTTCGGGCTGGACTCGCTGATCGAGATCGGCGCGTCGACGGTGGTCATCTGGGAGCTGTCGGGCGTCGGCGAGGACCGGCAGCGGCGGGCGTTGCGGCTGATCGGCGGGGCGTTCGCGCTGCTGGCGGTCTATCTGGCGGTGCAGTCCACGGTGGTGCTGGTCACCGGCTACCACCCGCGGCCGAGTGCGGCCGGCATCGGGTGGACGGCGGTGACGGCCGTGGTGATGTTCGCGCTGGCGGCGGGTAAGGCTCGTACGGGCGCGGCCCTGGACAACCCGGTGCTGCGGGCCGAGGGCCGGGTGACGATGGTCGACGGCCTGCTGGCGGTGGCGGTGCTGGCCGGTCTGGTCCTCAACGCCGCCCTCGGCTGGTGGTGGGCCGACCCGGTCGCCGGCTACGTGCTGCTGGCCTACGCCGCCCGCGAGGTCCGGGAGAGCGTGAAAAACAGCCCGAGGGTGAACGAGCAGTGATCGAACGGTGACGGTGGGCTGAAAAGAAGGGGCTTCCGGACCGTTTCCAGGCGGTTGCCCAAACATTACCGCCGGGTAGTTCGGGATCGGTCCAGTGCGTCGGTCTAAGCTGCTGGAACGTGAGCCGACGAGCGAAGATCGTCTGTACCCTCGGGCCAGCGACGTCCACCCCGGAAAAGATGCGTGACCTGGTCGCGGCGGGCATGGATGTGGCCCGGATGAACTTCAGCCACGGCAGCCACGCCGACCACAAGCAGGTGTACGACCTGGTGCGGACCACCGCCGCCGAGTCGGGCCGCGCGGTCGGCATCCTGGCTGACCTGCAGGGCCCCAAGATCCGCCTTGGCACGTTCGCGGGCGGCCCTGTTGAGTGGCGAACGGGCGACGTCGTGCGGGTCACCGTCGACGACGTCGCCGGCACCCACGACCGGGTGTCCACGACGTACAAGAACCTGGCCAAGGACGCCAAGGTCGGCGACCGGCTGCTGGTCGACGACGGCAAGGTGGGCCTGGTGGTCACCGCCGTCGAAGGCCAGGACGTGGTCTGCGAGGTGACCGAGGGCGGACCGGTCAGCAACAACAAGGGCCTGTCCCTGCCGGGCATGGACGTCTCCGTGCCGGCGATGAGCGAGAAGGACATCGAGGACCTGGAGTTCGCTCTCGGCCTCGGCGTGGACTTCATCGCGCTGTCCTTCGTCCGGTCCCCGGCCGACATCGACCTGGTGCACCAGGTGATGGACCGGGTGGGCAAGGGCCGGCTGCCGGTGATCGCCAAGGTGGAGAAGCCGGAGGCCGTCGACAACCTCGAGGCCATCGTGCTGGCCTTCGACGGCGTCATGGTCGCCCGTGGCGACCTGGGCGTCGAGCTGCCGCTGGAGCAGGTCCCGCTGGTGCAGAAGCGCGCCATCCAGATCTCCCGGGAGAACGCCAAGCCGGTCATCGTGGCCACCCAGATGCTGGACTCGATGATCACCAACTCCCGGCCGACCCGGGCCGAGGCCTCGGACGTGGCCAACGCGGTGCTGGACGGCGCGGACGCGCTGATGCTGTCCGGCGAGACCAGCGTCGGCCGTTACGCCATCGAGTCCGTGGAGACGATGGCCAAGATCATCGTCGCGGTGGAGAGCGAGTCCACCGTGGTGCCGCCGCTGACCCACGTGCCGCGCACCAAGCGGGGCGTCATCTCGTACGCGGCCCGCGACATCGGCGAGCGCCTCAACGCCAAGGCCCTGGTGGCGTTCACCCAGTCCGGCGACACGGTGCGCCGCCTGGCCCGCCTGCACACGCACCTGCCGCTGCTGGCCTTCACGCCGGAGCCGGACGTGCTGAGTCAGCTTGCTCTCACCTGGGGCACCGAGACCTTCCTGGTGCCTAAGGTGGACTCCACCGACCAGATGGTGCGCCAGGTCGACCTCGCGATGCTGTCCATCGGCCGCTACCAGCCCGGTGACCTGGTGGTCATCGTGGCCGGCTCGCCGCCCGGCACCGTAGGGTCGACCAACCTCATCCGGGTGCACCGGTTGGGCGAGGACGACCACGCCTAGGAGTTTGCATTGACTGAAGCGGCTCGCGCCGCGGCCGCCGACCCCGGAGCTGACCAAGCTCCGGGGTCGGTGCCGTTGACGCTCGACGGGGTGCCGCACGGCCAGCCGGTGCTCGACCGCCTGATCGCGCTGCTGGACCTGGAGCGCATCGAGGAGAACATCTTCCGCGGGGTCAGCCCGGCGGACTCCTCGGTCCGCGTGTTCGGCGGCCAGGTCGCCGGCCAGGCGCTGGTCGCGGCCGGCCGCACGGTGCCGGAGGAGCGCAAGGTGCACTCCCTGCACGCCTACTTCATCCGCCCGGGCGACCCGCGGATCCCGATCGTGTACGAGGTGGACCGCATCCGCGACGGCCGCTCGTTCACCACCCGCCGCGTGGTCGGCGTGCAGCGCGGCAAGGCGATCTTCTCGCTGTCGGCCTCGTTCCAGCTGGTCGAGGCGGGGATGGAGCACGCGGAGTCGATGCCGGACGTGCCGGACCCGGAGTCGCTGCCGACCTTCGGCGAGCGGATCGCCCAGCTGGGCCCGGACGCGGTGAAACTGGGCCGGGACCGGCAGCGGCCGATCGACCTGCGCTACGTCTCCGACCCGCCGTGGATCACCCGCGAGAGCGGCCCGCACGAGGCCCGCAACCAGGTGTGGATGCGCGCCGACGGCAAGCTGCCGGACGAGGACCTGCTCCAGGTGTGCGTGCTGGCCTACGCCTCGGACATGACGCTGCTGGACTCGGTGCTGGCCCGCCACGGCGTGTACTGGGGCACGGACAAGGTGCTCGGCGCCAGCCTTGACCACGCGATGTGGTTCCACCGCCCGTTCCGGGCCGACGAGTGGGTGCTGTACGACTGCGAGTCGCCCAGCGCCTCCAACGCCCGTGGCCTGGCCACCGGCCGCTTCTTCACCCGGGACGGCCAGCTGGTCGCGACCGTGGTGCAGGAAGGCCTGCTGCGGGTCCTGCCGTGACCGTGGGTGCGGCCCGCGGGGCCGCACCCCCGCAAGCTCACGGCGTGCCGTGGATCAGGAAGAAGGCCAGCGAACCGACGCCGGCGATCACGCAGTACAGGGCGAACGGCTTGAGCGTCCTGGTCTCGAAGTAGGAGGCCAGGAACCGGGCCGAGACGTAGGCGGCGACGCCGGCGACGAGACTGCCGACCAGGGCCGGGCCGAGCGAGCCGGCCACCGCCGGCTTGAACAGCTCGGGCATCTTGTACACGCCGGCGCCGAGGATGACCGGGGTGGCCAGCAGGAAGGCGAACCGGGCGGCGTCGACGTGGCGCAGGCCGCGGGTCAGGCCGGCGACGATGGTGATGCCGGAGCGGCTGATGCCGGGCAGCAGGGCCAGCGCCTGGGCGCCGCCGACCAGCACGGCTTCCTTCCAGGTCAGCTTGGACAGCCGCCGCTCGGACGCCTCGTCCTCGCTGAGCGGCTCGGCGGTGATGGCGTGCAGCGGCGCGGTGTCGCCGGACGAGAAGGCGGCGTTGGGGATGATCATCGTCTCGTCCGGGTTGCCCTCGATGTCGTCGGCCTCGCGACGGCGGTGCTGGAGGCGTTCCACCGCGAACAGCACCAGGCCGTTCAACGCCAGGAACAGCGCGGTCGGGATCGGTTTGCCCAGCACGCTGCGGACCAGGTGGTCCAGCGCGATGCCGGCGATGCCGACCGGGATGGTGCCGACCACCAGCAGCCAGCCCAGCCGCTGCTCGGCGTTCTCGATCTTCCGCGTGACGATGGACGTCCACAGGCCGCGGACGATGCGCACCCAGTCCCGCCAGTAGAACACCACCAGCGCCAGCGCGGTCGCCACGTGCATGGCCACCAGCACGGCCAGGTACGGCGTCTCGTCGCCGCTCAGGCTGAGGTCCTTGGCCCACTGCCCGCCGGCCAGCGCCGGTAGCAGCACACTGTGCCCGAGGCTGGAGACCGGGAACAGCTCGCTCACCCCCTGGAGCAGCCCGACGGCGATGGCCTCGACGTAGCTCAGGTCCGACATCAAACGCCTTCCGATGCTCCACTAGCGGGTCCTGCGGCACGGTAGGGGGTGCCGTGCGGAGTTCGGTGAACCCTAGATGAACACAAGGTGTTTCGGACCGACCGGGTTGCGCATTACGGCTTCACGCCAACCCCGCCGTATCCGGGCGGCAGCTTGGCCGGCAGCTCCTGGTCGGCGTCGGGCCGCCACTGGTGCACCAGCGTGACGCCGGGCTCCACCAGGGAGAAGCCGTCGAAGAACGCCTCGATCTGCGGCCGGGTGCGCAGCACCACCGGGTTCGTCGTGTTCTGGTAGACGGCTTTGAAGTCGGCCAGCATGCCGGTCCGGTTGCCCGGCTCCTCGTTGGACCCGATGTGCGACAGCGCGAGATGGCTGCCGGCCGGCACGGCGTCGCGATAGGCGGCCACGATCTCGGCCGGCTTGGACGAGTCCGGCACGAAGTGCAGCACCGAGGCCATGATCAGGCCGACCGGCTCGGAGAAGTCGATCAGGCCTCGCACCCGCGCGTGGGACAGCACGGCGTCCACGTCGCGCATGTCGGCCTGCACCACCGCGGCCAGGTGGTTGTGCCGCAGGATGGCGGTCGAGTGGGCCACCGCGACCGGGTCGATGTCCACGTACACCACGCGGGTGGTGGGGTCGCGGCGCTGCGCGACCTCGTGCACGTTGCCCACGGTCGGGATGCCCGAGCCGAGGTCGAGCAGCTGCCGGATGCCGGAGTCGACCAGCAGCCGGACGGCACGCCGCAGGAAGTCGCGGTTCCCCCTGGCTCCCTGGATCGTGTACGGCATCGCGGCGATGGCCCGCTCGGCGGCGTCCCGGTCGACCTCGAAGTTGTGGGTGCCGCCCAGGTAGTAGTCGTACATCCGGGCGGGACTCGGCTTGCTGACGTCCATGGTCGCCGGCACCCAGTCAGGCAGCTCCATGCCGGCGAACCCTAATGTCAGGCTGCCTGGCCCGTCGAGCTCCAGACGACCACCAGCTCGTCCTTGGCGCCGAACCGGACCAGGTGCCGCTCGACCACGTCGGCCAGCCGGTCCAGCGCCTCGGCGTCGCCGGTGGTGCAGGTGATGTGCAGCCCTTCGGGCCGGGTGCGCAGCACGGCGGTGCCGAAGTCGAAGTACAGCTCGCCCTCGTGCTCGGTCCACACGGTCTGGATCTTGTGGCCGAAGTGCTTGCACAGCTGCACCAGGTAGCGGGAGGGCCGATCGGTCGCGACCAGCGCCTGCGTCGTGAATGATGAGCCTGTCATATAATGAGACTAGATCAGTATTCCACGGCTCGGAGGACCACGTGACCGACGCCACCACGGCCCGGCTGGCCGACGTGTTCACCCACGTGGCCAAGCGGTTGCGCGGCCGCTGGATGCACCAGCTGGCCCCGCTCGGCCTCACCCCCGGCCAGGGGCGGGCGCTGGGCGTGATCGCGCGGGCCGGTGACGGCATCCGGATGGCCGACCTGGCCGGCCGGCTGGACATCGTGCCCCGCTCGGCCACCTCGGTGGTGGACGGTCTGGAGGAGCAGGGCCTGGTCATGCGCCGTCCCGATCCGGGCGACCGGCGCTCGCTGCTGGTCAGCCTGACCGAGGCCGGGCGGCTGCTGGTGAGCCGCATCGAGGAGGCCAAACGCGGTGCGGCCGAGGAGATGTTCGGCACCCTGCCACCGGCCGAGCGCGAGCAGTTGCTGGCGGTCCTGCTGCGGCTGGACGCGTGCGGGCAGCACCCGGGATCGATTTAGCCGTCCCGGCTGGAGATCTAGCGCCAAGCCGGGCAGGCTGGGTGTATGGCAACTGAACAGAAGGCTCGTATCGGCGTCACGGGCCTGGCCGTGATGGGCAGCAACCTTGCTCGCAACCTGGCTCGTCACGGTTTCCGGGTCGCCGTGCACAACCGGTCCGCGGCGAAGACGAAGGCCCTGGTCGAGCAGTACGGCTCCGAGGGCGAGTTCGTGCCGGCGGAGACGACCGCCGATTTCGTGCAGTCGCTGCAGAAGCCCCGCCAGGTGATCATCATGGTCAAGGCGGGCGGTCCGACCGACGCGGTCATCGACGAGCTGGCCGAGCTGATGGAGCCCGGCGACATGATCGTCGACGGCGGCAACGCGCACTTCGCCGACACCCGTCGCCGCGAGAAGGCGCTCAAGGAGCGCGGCCTGCACTTCGTCGGCACCGGCATCTCCGGCGGCGAGGAGGGCGCGCTCAACGGCCCGAGCATCATGCCCGGCGGCTCGGCCGAGTCCTACCAGCACCTCGGCCCGGTGCTGGAGGCCATCGCCGCGCAGGTCGACGGCGTGCCCTGCTGCACGCACGTCGGCGAGGACGGCGCCGGCCACTTCGTGAAGATGGTGCACAACGGCATCGAGTACGCCGACATGCAGCTCATCGCCGAGGCGTTCGACCTGCTGACCAACGTGGCCGGCCTGACCCCGGCCGAGATCGCCGAGGTGTTCCGCAGCTGGAACACCGGCGACCTCGAGTCGTACCTGGTGGAGATCACCGCCGAGGTGCTCGGGCACGTCGACGCCGCCACCGGCAAGCCGTTCGTGGAGATCATCGCCGACCAGGCCGAGCAGAAGGGCACCGGTCGCTGGACCGTGCAGGAGGCCCTGGAGCTGGGCGTGCCGGTCACCGGCATCGCCGAGGCGGTGTTCGCCCGCTCGCTGTCCGGCCACGTCGGCCAGCGCGCCGCCGCGCAGAAGGTGCTGCCCGGCCCGTCGTCGAAGCCGTCGATCGCCGACCGCGAGTCCTTCGTCGAGGACGTCCGGCAGGCGCTGTACGCGTCCAAGGTCGTCGCCTACGCCCAGGGCTTCGACGAGATCCGCACCGCCGCCGACACCTACGGCTGGCAGATCGACCTCGGCTCGATGGCCACCATCTGGCGCGGCGGCTGCATCATCCGGGCCCGCTTCCTCAACCGCATCAAGGACGCCTACGACAAGGACGGCAGCCTGCCGTCGCTGCTGGTCGACGAGTACTTCGCGGACGCGGTGATCAAGGCGCAGGAGTCGTGGCGACGGGTCGTGGTGGCGGCCACCGGCGCCGGCGTGCCGGCGCCCGGCTTCTCCTCGGCGCTGTCGTACTACGACGCGCTGCGGGCCGAGCGCCTGCCGGCCGCGCTGATCCAGGGCCTGCGCGACTTCTTCGGCGCGCACACCTACCGCCGGATCGACAAGGGCGAGGCCAGCTTCCACACCCTGTGGAGCGCCGACCGCACCGAGCACGACGCCTGATCTGATGCAGGGAAGGACGCCTTACCTGCATTGGATGCAGGTAAGGCGTCCTTCCCTGCATTGGCGGGGCGCTGCGGGGCGCAACGGCGTGGCCGCCGTTCGGCCGTAATGCGGAACGGGTTTGCAACTTCGGGCCCCGCCTGCTCGTCTTGGCACCGTGAGAATCTCTTCGCGCAACATCGCGATCGGCTGCGTCGCGGCCGCCCTGCTCGCGCTGCCGGCGGCGGCCAGCGCGGACTCGGCCAACACGTCGGCCCTCGGCCAGGACCTGGACTCCATCCTGGCCAATCCCGAGCTGGCCGGTGCCACGGCCGGGCTCGTCGTCCGCAACGCCGACACCGGAGCGACCCTGTACTCCCGCCTCGGCGACAACCTGCTGGTGCCGGGGTCCAACGAGAAGCTGGTGACCACGACGACGGCGCTGGACCTGCTGGGCGCCGACTACTCGTTCGACACCCTGGTCCGCTACACCGGCACGCTGGCCAACGGCACGGTCAACGGCGACCTGTACCTCAAGGGCTTCGGCGACCCCACCACCACGCTGGCCGACTACAAGGCGATGGCCGCCCAGGTGAAGGCGGCCGGCATCAACGCCGTCACCGGCCGACTGGTCGCCGACGACACGTACTTCGACAGCACCCGGCTCGGTCCGGGCTGGAACTGGGACGACGAGCCGTACTTCTACGCGGCCCAGGTCTCGGCGCTGACGGTGTCCCCGGACGGCACCTCCAACGCCGGCTCGGTCAACGTGACGGTCGCGCCCGGCGCGTCCGGCCAGCCTGCGGTGATCACCATGAACCCGCCCAACAGCTACGTCACGATCGCCAACACCGCGACCACCGGCACCACCACGGGCCTGTCGGTGAACCGCGTGCACGGCACGAACACGATCACCGTCAGCGGCAGCATCGCGGCCGGCGCGGCGTCGGTCACCAACCAGATGTCGGTGGACAATCCGACCGCCTTCACGGCCTCGCTGTTCCGCCAGGCGCTGTCCGACGCCGGCGTCTCGGTCGCCGGCGCGAACGCGTTCCAGAAGATGCCGACCGGCCTGCCCACGGTGGCCAGCCACACCTCGGCCGGCATCGGCGCGATGATGCCGACGCTGCTCAAGCAGAGCAACAACCTGCTGGCCGAGACCATCACCAAGGCGGCAGGCGTCGAGCGGCTGGGCTCCGGCAGCTTCGCGGCCGGTGTCAACGCGCTCACCACCAAGCTGGGCGCGCTGGGTATCGATCCCAACAAGTACAACCAGTTCGACGGCTCGGGTCTGTCCCGGTACGACATCGTCAGCCCGGCCGAGCTGACCCAGCTGCTGATCAACGCGAAGTCCCGGTCCTGGTTCCAGGGCTGGTACGACGCGCTCCCGGTGGCCGGCAACACCGACCCGGCGATCGGCGGCACGCTGGCCAACCGGATGGGCGGCACGCCCGCCGCGAACAACCTGCACGGCAAGACCGGCTCGATGACCGGCGTCAGCGCCCTGTCCGGCTACGTCACCGCGGCCGACGGTGAGAAGCTGGTGTTCTCCTTGATGTCCAACAACTTCCTGCCGGCCACGGTGAAGGACGTCGAGGACGCCGTCGGCGTGCGGCTGGCCCAGTACAACGGGACCAACGACGTCACGCACGCGCCGCGGGTGGCGCCGCGGGCCAAGACCGGCGCGCCGGCCAAGGCGACCAACCCTCGCGACAGCCTGGAGTGCGCTTTCACGCACACCTGCTGACCGGTTCACCACACCCGCACACACGGCGTGACGTCGCATCCACCGCGGCGTCACGCCGTGACCCCTCCGTGACCGAAAGACCCGGTAGCGGCCCTGTCTGGGTACAACCTCCCGGCTTCTCGGGAGCGTGCACCCATGCGGCCGGGAAGCCCCAAAGGGCATCGTTGGGTCACGGCTCGCCGAACCTGGGCGTGCCTGATGGGGAGGCAGGGGAACTCGTGCTCAACACCATGACTCGCACCGCCGTATTCGTGTGCGCGACCGACCCGATCCTGCGTGGCGGCATCATGCTGGCGCTGCGCGGACGACCGGAGATCCAGCTCGTCGACGACGCGCAGGCCGACCCGGCCCGCACCGTCGTGCTCGCGGTGGGGGACCGCTTCGACGAACGGGTCACCGCACTGCTACGCCGGATGCGTGGCCGCGGCTACCGGCGCATCGTGCTGGTGGCCGGCGACATCGACGACAACGAGGTGCTGGCGGCCGTGCAGTCCGGGGTCTGCGCGGTGGCCCGGCGCGGCGAGATCGACGCCGACGCGCTGGTCCGGCTGGTCAACGTGGCCAAGGCCGGCGAGGGCTCGATGCCGCCGGACATGCTCGGTCGGCTGCTCGACCGGGTCGGCCGGCTGCAGACCAAGGTGCTGGAGCCGCGGGGGCTGCGGCTGTCCGGCATCTCGTCCCGGGAGACCGACGTGCTCCGCCTGATCGCGCAGGGCCTGAGCACCCGGGAGATCGCCAAGAAGCTCTGCTACTCGGAGCGCACGGTCAAGAGCCTGCTGCACGACGTGACGGTGCGCTTCGAGCTGCGCAACCGCTCGCACGCGGTGGCGTTCGCGGTCCGTGAAGGTCTGATCTGACAACGGAAAACGAGGGTTGGCGCAGCAGAGGGGACCGCGCCACTCCCGGAGTTTCCTGATGCAGGGAAGGACGCCTTACCTGCGTTCAACGCAGGTAAGGCGTCCTTCCCTGCATAA
>DATJJB010000351.1:0-11412 GCA_035492655.1 Kutzneria sp.
GCTGGACGCCATGATCGCCGCCGGGCCGCCGGCCGACCTGCTGGCCGACTTCGCGCTGCCGGTGCCGTCGATGGTGATCTGCGAGCTGCTCGGCGTGCCGTACGAGGATCACGCGTTTTTCGAGGAGCAGTCCCGCCGCCGGCTGGAGGCCGACTCCAACGCCATGGCCAACCTGTACATGTACCTGCACGACCTGGTGCAGAAGAAGATCGACAAGCCGGGTGACGGCCTGCTCGACGATCTCATCGCCGAGCAGCTGGCCGAGGGCAAGCTGGATCACGGCGAGCTGGCCGCGATGGGCATGGTGATGCTGATCGCCGGCCACGACACCACGGCCAACATGATCTCGCTGGGCACCATGCTGCTGCTCACCACACCCGACCAGCTGGCCAAGGTCCGCACGGACGAGGCCGCCGTGCCGGGGGCGGTCGAGGAACTGCTGCGCTACCTGACCATCGCCGGCACCCTGACCCGGGTCGCCACCGAGGACATCGAGCTCGGCGGCCAGACCATCAAGGCGGGCGAGGGCGTCATGGTGGCCACCGCCATCGCCGACCGCGAGCAGTCCGACGAGCTCGACGTGGCCAACCCGATGCGTCACCACCTGGCCTTCGGTTTCGGCATCCACCAGTGCCTCGGCCAGAACCTGGCCCGGGCCGAGCTGGAGATCGCCTTCACCCAGCTGTTCCGCCGGCTTCCGACGCTGCGTCTGACGCTGCCGGTGGACCAGGTGCCGCGGCGCGAGAACGTGCTGCTGTCGGGTGTGACGGAGCTGCCGGTGACCTGGTAGCCGAGGTACTTGAAATTTGAACGACCTCCCGCCTATCCTGTTGAAAGTTCAACCAGACGGGAGGTCGTTCGATGCGTTTGCCGACCCTGTACCTCAGCCACGGCGCGCCGCCGCTGGCCGACGACAAGCTGTGGACCGGCCAGCTCGCCGCGTGGTCGAAGGACCTGCCCAAGCCGAAGGCGATCCTGATGGTCTCGGCGCACTGGGAGGAGGCGCCGCTGACCGTGTCGGCCACCACGACCGTGCCGCTGGTCTACGACTTCTGGGGCTTCCCGCAGCACTATTACGACGTGCAGTACGCCGCCCCGGGCGCGCCGCAGCTGGCCGACCGGGTGCGCAAGCTGCTGGGCCAGCAGGTGCACGACGCACCGGAGCGCGGCCTCGACCACGGCGCGTACGTGCCGCTGGTGGAGATGTACCCCGACGCGGACGTCCCCGTGCTCCAGATGTCCATGCCCACGCTGGATCCCGAACAGCTGATGGAGATCGGCCGCAAGCTGGCCCCGCTGCGCGACGAGGGCGTGCTGATCATCGGCAGCGGCTTCTTCACCCACAACCTGAGCGCCATGCGCTCCGTCGGCACGCCGACCTGGTCGTCGGAGTTCGACGAGTGGGGCCACCACGCCCTCGACGCCGGCGACGTCGACTCGCTGCTGGACTTCGAGCACAAGGCGCCGGCCGGCCGCCTGGCCCACCCGCGCACCGAGCACTTCGCGCCGCTGTTCGTCACGCTCGGCGCGGCCGAGGACGAGCTGACCACGCAGCGCACCGTCATCGACGGCTTCTGGCACGGCCTGGCCAAGCGCTCCATCCAGATCGGCTAGAAACCCTTACGCGAAGCCGATCCGGGTGATCCACGGGCCCTGCTCGGGGAACACCACGAACAGGTCGCTGACCTCGTCCACCGGCATCAGGGAGCCGGTGGCGACGGCGTACCGGCGGCGGTCGGTGGTCGGCGGCACGAGCACGGTGCCGAGCAGCCGGCCGTCCGGCGCGCCGCAGCGCAGCTCGACCGGCACCGGGTCGTCGCCGTCGTTGGACGCGGTGAGGCTCCACGACCGGCAGCCGTCCAGGTCGTAGCCGAGCAGCCCGAGCCAGGCGCCGTCCTTTGCCGCCGCCACAACGGGTCCGGCCACGCTGGAGATGTCCACAAGGGACACTCCCATGGACTCGTCGTAGGAGTGGGCGTTGACCGCGACGCCGGCCAGCGTCCGCGCCGGCAACGTGCTGCCGTGCACGTCGAGCACGGCACTGGTGGCCGCCTTGGCCGACGAGCCGCCGACGAAGACCTCGTGCAGCGCGGTCTCCACCACCCACTTGTCCCTGGTGACGTCCCAGAAACACAGGTCGGCGCCGCGCAGCCGGAACGTCACGGTCCGGCTCTCCCGGGCCGGGATGAGCACCTTCCTGAAGTCCCGCAACACCTTCCGCGGCTGCCGCACCTGCGAGTTGAGCTGCCGCGTGTACAGCTGCACGACCTCGTGACAGTCGCGGAACCCGTTGTTGCGCACCCGGACCGTCACCGTGACGGAATCATGCGAGTTGATCACCCGCGAGCTCAGGTCCAGGTCCTCGTAGGTGAACGTGGTGTAGGTCAGCCCGTGCCCGAAGGCGTACAGCGGCTCCGACTCCTGGTACAGGTACGTGCCGCTGCCCTGGATCAGGTCGTAGTCCAGGGTCGGTGGCAGGTCGTCGTCGGCGCGGTACCAGGTCTGCGGCAGCCGCCCGGACGGCGCGTGGTCGCCGAACAGGATCTCCGCCACGGCCTCGTCGGCCGGGTGCGCGCTCCACAGGATCGCCGGCAGGTAGGTGTCCTCCCAGCGCAGCGCGTAGGGATAGCTGCTGCGCACGACCAGCACCACGTTCGGGTTGGCCGCCCGCACCGCCCGCACCAACTGGTGCTGCTGCGGCGGAAGTTCCAGTGTGGTCCGGTTTTCGCCGTCCAGGGCGGGGTTGCTGCCGATCGCCAACACGACGACGTCAGCCTCGCGGGCCAGCGCCACGGCGTCGGCGATGCCGTGCGCCACCCGCTGCCATTCCAGCGGCGCGCCCTCGTCATCGATGACGACGCCGTCAGGCCGGGTGGTGGCGTCGAACGTCATGGTCTCGGACGTCAGCGTGTACCGGCCGGGCCGCCACTCGTTGAGCTCGAACTCGCCATCCAGCCCAGGCACGGTGACGATGTCCGCCCCGCTGACGTACTGGGCGGTGACTCGGCGGCTCAGCGCGTCGGCGAGCCCCTCACCGTGCGGACCGATGACCGCCAGCCGCATGCCCGGACCGACCAGCAGCGGCAGCAGGCCGTCGTTGCGTAGCAACACGATCGACTCGCGGGACGCGCGCTGCACCAGCTCCTGGTGCGCCTTGCGGTCCACGTGCGCCGGCCCGGCGCTGGAAGCCAACAGCTGGAGCCGCAGCATCAGCATCCGCCGCGCGGCAGCGGTGATCATCGCCTCGGTGACCTCGCCGCGGTGGTACGCCTCGGCGATCTCCTCGACGGTCCGCTCGCCGCCCATGAAGGCATCCGCGCCCAGGCGCAACGCCAGCGCCTGACCGCCGGAGGTGAGCGGCCGGCCCGGCTGCTTCTCGCTCCAGATCGCCGCCTCGCCGTCGCTCCACCCGCGCAGCACGAGCTGGAACAGCTGCGCGGCCAGCGCCGGGTAGTCCTCGATCATCATCTGCGACAACACGATCCCGGCCGCGCCGCCGGTCTCCACCACGGCCCGGTACACCGGCATCTCGTACTCGTTGAACACGCGCAGGTTGAAGCCCGGGGCCATGGCGCAGCGGTCGAGGTCGTCCACGTGCCGCACGACCGGCACGGTCTTCGGGTGCGCCTTCTCCGGGCCGCGCAGCCCCAGCGCGTAGACCACGCCGAGCTTCGAGCACAGCAGCGGGTCCTCGCCGAAGCCGCGCTCGTTGCGCGCGTGCCGCGGGTCGTAGGACGGGTTGACCAGCGGAATCTCCCGCACCCCGCCGCCGCCGGACGCCCGGATCTCGTCGGCCATGGCCACGCCGACCCGGGCCACCAGGTCCGGATCCCAGCTGCTGCCCAGGCCCAGCGGCAGCGGGAACTCGGACTCGACGCCGTCGGTGACGCACCGCAGCGTGAAATCCGCGGCCGGCAGGCCGAGCCGGGGCAGGGCCGGCTGGGTCTGCTGAGTGAGTTCGATCTTCTCCGCTAAGCTGAGGGTGGCGACGAGGTCATCGGCGACCTGTCGCGGGGTGGGCTCCTGCTGCTGGCCGGTGTCGGCGAGTCGGAACGTGGCCGCCCCCTTTCCTCGCCCTCGGCATCCGCCTGGATGGCAGGCCGATCGGGACTCCGTTCGGCGGAGTAGGCGAGAACTTTTCACGGCTTCCTGACGACCGTCAAGCGTTACCGACGGGTCACAGTCTGCGAAGTCCCGCCAACACGCGGGCCAATAGCGCCTCGTCGGGGCGGCTGTCTCCGGTATGCACCGTTAACACCCCGAGCTCGATGAGGTCGTCGATCAGGACACGGGCCACGCCCAGCGGCGCCGGCAGGGCGGCCGCGACCTCGGCCACCGAACTGGTCCGTTCGCAGATCTCCACGATGCGACGGTGTTCCATGGCCAGTACTACGTCGAAGCGCTCGACCGAGATCAGTGTTTCCAGCCGGAGTTCACGACTCGCCTCGGTCCGCCCGCCGGTGCGCGCGTAAGGGCGGACCAGCGAGCTGGGTTCCTCGTCGTCATCGAGGTCGTCCCATGACCGGTCGTCCTCGGGGAGGATCGGCCGCGGCGGCGGCGTCGGTTTGGGCGGGACCGGCATCGGCTGAGTGTGCGCGACGTCGTCCTCGCCCGCATCCCCATCGCGCTGCCGGTGGGCCCCCGGTTCGTCGTCGTCCTGCTGCCACCGGTACCGGGCCCGTGACGAGCCGAACCGGGCGCCGGTGCGCCCGACCTCCGGCGCCGGCTCCGCGTACTCGACCACTTCCGGAGCTGGCGCCCCCGGTTTCGGCTGCTCCACGTCCGGTTCGACGTCCGCCCACCGGCCGCGGTTGCGCGCCGACCCGAAGCGAGCTCCGGTCCGACCGACCTCCACCACGTCGGCCACCCTAGGACCGAGACCGGTTCCGGACGTGTCGGCGATGTTTCGTCTCTGTTCGTTCCAGGTGAACCGCCCCGAATTCAGGTCACGGCCACGCGGTGGCCATCTCGAGCTCTTAGCGTCCGGCCGTGCACGACCACAACCACCATCACGGTGACACGCCCGACTACGCCGACCTGTCCGTGCCGGAGCGCGAGCTGCGCCCGCTGGACGTGAGCCGGCGACGGTTCCTACGCAATGCCGGTCTGCTCGGCGCCACGGTCGCGGGCGCGGGCGCACTCTCAGCCGGCACGGCGTCGGCGAACCCGGGATGGGACAGCCCCGGCCGCTACCAGTGGCTGTCCGGCGACCACCACATCCACACCCAGTACTCCAACGACGCCATGTACACGGTGGAGCAGCAGGTCGCCGGGGGTGTGCGCAACGGGCTGGACTGGATGGTCATCACCGACCACGGCTACCTGGCCCACGAGAAGTACGCGGTCCAGCAGACCTACGCCGACGTGCTGAAGGCCCGTCAGAAGCACCGCGGCCTGCTGCTGTGGCAGGGCCTGGAGTGGAACACCCCGGCGGCCGAGCACGCGACCGTGTTCTTCGACTGCTCGCGCGACGAGGCGCACATGCTGCAGACCTTCGAGCAGCTGTTCGACGGCAACGTCAACGGCACCAACCCGAGCTCGCCGGCCAACGAGCTGATCGCCGTGCAGGGCCTGCGCTGGCTGGACGCGCAGGTGCGCGCCGGCAAGATCAACTCGGCCTTGTTCCTGGCCAACCACCCGTCCCGCAACGGCAGGCTCTCGCCGCACGAGCTGCGGAACTGGCGGGACGTCGCGCCGCACATCGCCGTCGGTATGGAGGGCTCCCCCGGCGCGCAGGCCGACAGCACGCCCACGGCGCTGGGCGGCAACGGCGCCGCGCGTGGCGGCTACTCCAACAGCCCCGGCGTCGACTCGTGGCCCGGCTACCCGCTGGAGCTGTACCGCACGCACGGCGGCTTCGACTGGATGACGGCCAAGCTCGGCGGCCTGTGGGACTCCATGCTGGCCGAGGGGCGCGGTTGGTGGATCACGTCCAACTCCGACTCGCACCGCAACTTCGGCGACACGCTGACCAGCCCGTCGCCCGACGCCGACTACAGCGCCACCGGCAAGCACCTCGACCCGGTGGACAGCGGCGTCAAGCACAGCTGGGCCGACTTCTGGCCGGGTCAGTACTCGCGCACCGTGGTCGGCGCGACCGACCGCAGCTACCGCGCGGTGATGGACGGCATTCGCAACGGCCGGGTCTGGGTCGCGATGGGCGGCCTGCTCGCGGATCTGGAAGTGACGGTGTTCTCGGACGAGGGCGGCTGGCCGGTCACGCTGGGCGGCCGGACGACCGTCCGGCGGGGCGGCAACGTGACGATTCTGGTGGTGGCCCGGCTGGCGACCCGGCCCAACGCCGGCGGGAGCGTGCCGAAGTTGGCTCGCATGGACCTGATCCAGGGCCAGGTCACCGGACCGGTCACCGATCGCGACACGTTCGCCACCCCGGACGTGCGCGTCGTGCAGTCGTTCGAGACCCGGCGCGGGTTCGTGCCCGTCGCGGTGTTCCAGCACACCTTCCGCAACGTGTGCGACCCCTTCTACCTGCGACTTCGCGGCACCGACGGGAATTTCCACGCTACTGGCTCACTTGAGCCACGAATGGATCCTGCCGGCGGAGTGGATCCGTGGAGCGATTTGTGGACGTACTCGAATCCCGTGTTCGTGGACGTGGTCCGGTGACGCTGTTCACGACCGACGGCGGGCACCGCGATCGGCACGAGGCCGAGCACTTCGCCCTGGAGCTCGCCCCGGCGGCCACCCTGCTGTGCACGCACGTGGTGCGGGAGCCGTCCCCGCACCACGCCGTGTCCTTCGAACTCGACGCGCCGACCGACTTCCCGACGCGGTCCGAACGCGAAGGTGGGCGCGCGTTCCGGTTCCCGGGCCAGGACGCGTTGCGCGGTTCGCTGCCGGTGCGCGAGGTAGTGGCGTCGAGCGCGATCGACCGTGTCGTCGGCGTCGGGTGCACCGTCACCGACGACACGGTCGTGGACACCCGGAACTACGTGCGCCCGGTCTACGCCGACGGGCTGCTCACGCTGCACGTCACGCCGGCCGCCTCGGGCTCCGTCGTCCCGTTGGAGGTCGAGGGCGGCCACGTCTGCTGACGTCGTTCGAGCAGACCCGAGGCCACCGCGACGACCAGGCCCGCGAACGCCAGTGCGGCGCCGATCCAACTCGGGGAGGTGTACCCCAGGCCGGCGTCGATGGCGAGGCCACCGAGCCAGGCACCGAACGCGTTGCCGAGGTTGAACGCGGCGATGTTCGCCGTGGACGCCAACGCGGGCGCGCCGTCGGCCTGCTGCATCACGCGGGTCTGGAAGCCCGGCACCGTGGCGAAGCCGATGGTCCCGAACAGGAACAGCGTGATCGCGGCCGGGACCGGGGCGTGCGCCGTGAACACGAACACCAGCAGGATCGCGGCCAGGGCGGCGAGGATGACGTACAGGCTGGGCAGCAGCCTGCGGTCGGCCGCCTTGCCCCCGATCAGGTTGCCGACCACGAGGCCGACGCCGAACAGTACGAGCAGCCACGTGACCGAGCTGTTGGAGAAGCCAGCGACCTGGGTCATCATCGGCGCGATGTAGGTGAACGCGGCGAACACGGCGCCGAAGCCCAGCGCGGTCATCGCCAACGCGAGCAGCACCTGCGGCCGCTTCAGCACGGCCAGTTCGCCGCGCAGTCCGGGACCGGGTTCGAGCGGCTGCTTCGGCACCAGGAAGGCGACGCCGAGCAGGCCGATGACGCCGAGCGCGGTCACCGCCCAGAACGTCGAGCGCCAACCGAAGGCCTGGCCAAGGGCCGTGCCGCCGGGCACGCCGAGCACGTTGGCCACGGTCAGGCCGGTGAACATCAGCGCGATCGCGCTGGCCTGCTTGGCCGCCGGGACCAGGCCGGCCGCGACCACCGAGCCGACGCCGAAGAACGCGCCGTGGGCCAGCGCCGCGACCACGCGGCCGGTCAGCAGCAGGGTGTAGCTGTGGGCCACCGCCGAGATCAGGTTGCCGGCGATGAACAGCACCATCAGCCCGAGCAGCAGGTTCTTGCGGGGCAACCGGTTGCCGGCCACCGTGAGCAGCGGGCCGCCGACGACCACGCCCAGCGCGTAGCCGGAGATCAGCAGGCCGGCCGTCGGGATCGTGACGTGCAGGTCGCCGGCGACCTCGGGCAGCAGGCCCATGATCACGAACTCGGTCGTCCCGATGCCGAATGCGCTGACCGCCAGGGCGAGCAGGGCGAGGGGCATGACGTTCCTTCCGCAGTAGACT
Organism: Kutzneria sp.; assembly: GCA_035492655.1. Lineage (GTDB taxonomy): Bacteria > Actinomycetota > Actinomycetes > Mycobacteriales > Pseudonocardiaceae > Kutzneria. Next base: position 8,217 of record DATJJB010000351.1, read on the forward strand.
CCTCGGTAGCAAGCTTCCGCAATAGTTGCAGACGCTCGATAATGTTGCATGCAAGCATGCCCAGGGGCAGTCGATCCGGGCAAGCCGATGAGGAGTGAGCCGTGACACTGGCCGACGAGGACGTCCGGCGCGCGCAGGGCTGGTGCACGTTGGCGGCGCTGCACAACCGCATCGAGGACCGCCTGGAGCGAGCCCTGCAGGCGTCCCACCAGCTGTCGGTCCGCGAGTACGGCGTGCTGTTGACGCTGTCCACCCAGGTCGAGCACCACCTGCGGATGAACCAGCTGGCCGACGCCGTGGTGCTCAGCCAGTCCGCCACCACCCGGCTGGTCAACCGGCTGGAGGACCGCGGGCTGCTGCGCCGCTACCTGTGCCCCACCGACCGGCGCGGCATCTACACCGAGGTCACCGAGGCCGGGTTCGCCCTGCTCGAGGCGGCCCGGCCGGTCAACGACGCCGAGCTGGCGAAGGCGCTGGGCGAGGCCGCCGGCAATCCCGAGTTCGCGCCGTTGGTGCGGGCACTGTCGGCAGAGCCGTCGAATCCCTGCCCGGATGGTGGCAACTGCTAGGTGCCGGCTCGTGACCGGTCGTAGATTGTCCCGATGCGACGCAGGTCCGGCGAACTCGAGTCCGAGGTGCTGGCCGCGCTGTGGGCGGCCGACGGCGCGATGACGCCCGCGCAGGTGCAGGCCGAGTTGGGCGGCGACCTCGCCTACACCACCGTGGTCACGATCCTGTCGCGACTGCACGAAAAAGGCGCGGCTGCACGGGAGAGGCAAGGTAGGGCGTACGCGTATTCCCCAGTCCAGGACGAACCGGGCCGGACGGCCGGTCGGATGCGTAAGCTCCTCGACGCCGAGCCGGACCGGCGGCTGGTGCTGACCCGGTTCGTGACGGACCTGAGCCAGGAGGACGAAGTGCTGCTGCGACAACTGCTCGCCGACTCGGATGGATGACGGCGCGCTGGTGCCGCTGCTGGCGCCGATGCTGGCCTGGGCCTTGGCCTACTGCCGGTCGTGGCCGCCACGGGCGACCAGTTGGCTGATCGCGGGGATCTGCGCGCTGCTGGCACTGGCCAGCACCGTGACGCTCGCCGTGACCGCCGTTTCCTCACTGCTCAGCGGTTCCGTGCTGGTCGGCTCCGGGTTGGCCGTGCTGTTCCTCGCCGCCGTCTGCTCGGTCGGCGTCGCCGGTTGGCACCGGCGTCAGGCCTGGCGGATTCCCGTTGACGGGCTTGCCCTTCTGCCCGACGACGAGCCCGTCGCCTATGCCCTGCCCGGTGGTGTCGTCGTCTCCCGCGGCATGGTCCGCGCCCTGGCCGCCGATCAGCGCCGGGCCCTGCTCGCCCACGAGCGAGCCCATGTTTCCTTGCGTCATCACCGTTTCGTGCTCTTCGTCGACCTGGCCAGCGCCGCCCAGCCCCTGCTGTGGCCGCTGCGGGACGCCGTTCGGTACACAGTGGAGCGTTGGGCCGACGAGGTCGCCGCGGCCGACACCGGTGACCGCGTGCTCACCGCCCGTGCCGTCGCCACCGCCGCCCTCGCCGCCCGCCACTCCCGGCTTTCCGTTGCCTCCCTGGGCATTTCCGCCGGTCCCGTGCCTCAGCGCGTCGCCGCCCTGTTGACGCCCGTCCGGCCCCGGTACCGGATTCTCGCCCTGCTCACCGTGGTTCTCGTCGGCGTCGTCTTCGTCGAGGCCACCGAAGCCGTCCTCGATCTCTGGCAGCTCTTCTAGGCCCCGTGCCGCCGTTGTCGCTGGGCGTAACTCCTGATCGCTCTCAGGAAATCCACTTCCCGGAAGGCCGGCCAGTACGCCTCGCAGAAGTACAGCTCCGCGTAGGCGCTCTGCCACAGCAGGAAGTTCGACATCCGCTGCTCGCCGCTGGTCCGGATCACCAGATCCGGATCCGGCCGACCCGCGGTGTACAGCCGCTCCGTGATGTCGTCCGTCGTCAGCCCCGCCGCGATCTCCCTCGCGCTCTTGTCCCCGTTGGCGTACAGGTGTTCCCGCACCGCCTCCACCAGCTCTTGGCGTCCCCCGTAGCCCACCGCCAGCGTGATGTGCCCTTTCTCCCGCGTGCGAGTGCTTTCCACCGCCCGCTTCAACGCGTGCGCCGTGCTGTCCGGCAGCATGTCCAGGCTGCCCGCGACGTGCACCCGCCAGTGCTCGTTGCCGGTCATCAGCCGCTCCGTCACGACGTCCTCGATCACCCCCATCAGGTAGGCGACCTCGTCGTCCCCCGGCCGTTGCAGGTTCTCCGCCGAGCACACGAACACCGTGACGTGCTCGATTCCCGTTGCCCTGCACCACTCCAGCACGTCATCCACATGCTCCGCCCCGTACCGATGCCCCACACTCGGCGAGCTCATCCCCCGCTGCCGGGCCCACCGCCGATTCCCGTCCATGATCAGCCCGACATGCCGCGGCACCGGGCCCTGCGTGACTCGCTTGCGCAAGCGATGGGTGTACAGGGCATAGAGCGGTCCCGTGAGCCAAGAAGCCATGCCTCCCAGCGAACCAGCCGCGTGTGGAGAAGGTGCGGAGATCCTGTGAGGGTTTACCGGTACCTCGATCGTGAAGATCCACATTCGGCCGCCACTCGATCGCGCGATATCGGGAGTGCGTCCGATCGGCTGCGGTTGTCGTCGATCGCATGTTGCTCTGCTGCGTGGCCGGAACTGACCGCCTCAGCAGGGAGCCACGCCAAGCCGGCGCTCGACGTGGTACGTAGTCGATCAAAGCGGGTTCGTGATGCAGAGGAATCTGAACTCAGTACGACCGGGGACACTGCTCTACCGGCAGTAGTCCCGCGCTTGGCACCACCACTGAGCCCAACGTGCCGGAGACGGACTCAGCGACACCAGTGTCTTCTGGTTGAGCTGAGGCTGCCCGAAAGCATCCCCTCAACCGGTCCGCCGGACGCTCTCGGCGACAACATCGGCCGCCTGCGGGCACTTTTTCACACCTTGCAGCTCACCGACCTGATCTCCCTATTCGTGTTCCGCCAGCACCAAAACCGGCGAAACACAAAGCACCGCAAGGGTAAGCACCAGCTAGGTTGGCCGGCCCTCGTCCAGCTACGCCGGCCGGTCCTCGCTGCCGATGCGGGGGAACGGCTTGGTGGCGAAGACGACCTCCACCGGTACCTCGAAGTGCTCGGCGATGCGCAGCGCCAGGTAGAGGCTGGCGCTGTACT
>DATJJB010000352.1:0-11200 GCA_035492655.1 Kutzneria sp.
CCGACCTTCGCCAAGGCCGTGGTGGACCGGCTCGGTCCGAACGACCAGCACGTGCTGGAGTCCGTCGAACGCGAGCTGCGCACGCTGTCCGGCGTGACGATCCCGCGCGAGGCGTGGCAGCTGGACCAGGTGCCCGACCACCTCAAGACCACCTTCCACGTGGTCGACGAGCAGGACAAGACGCTGGCCGAGGGCAAGGACCTGGCGGCGATCAAGGAAGACCTGCGGGCCACCATGCGGGCCGCGCTGTCCGCCGCGCCCAACGACATCGAGCGCACCAAGGTCACCACCTGGGACTTCGGCACCTTGCCGCGGACCCATCGCCAGGCCGTCGCCGGCTACGAAGTGACCACGTACCCGTCGCTGGTCGATCGCGGCGATCACGTGGACGTGAAGCTGCTGGACAGTGCCGCCCAGCAGCGGGCGGCCATGGCCCTGGGCACGCGGCGCCTGCTGCTGCTCCAGCTGCCGTCGCCGGTGAAGCTGGTGGTCCGCAGCCTCAGCAACGACGCCAAGCTGACCCTGAGCCGCAACCCGCACGGCGGCGTGCCGGCGCTGCTCAACGACTGCATCGCCACGGCCGTGGACAAGCTCGTGGCCGACGGCGGCGGCGTCGTGTTCGACCAGGCGGGATTCGAGAAACTGCTGGTCCGGGCCCGGTCCGGGCTGAACGAGACCGTGCTGGACGTGGTGAACCGGGTGCGGCGGGTGCTCAACGCCGCGCACGCCGCGGAACGGCAGCTGGCGGCGGCCAAGTTCGCCCCGGACGCCTCCGTGGCCGACATCCGGGCCCAGCTGCGCAGCCTGGTCCACGCCGATTTCGCGGCCGAGACCGGCTACCAGCGGCTGCCCGACGTCGAGCGCTACCTCAAGGCGATCGAGCGGCGGCTGGAGAAGCTGCCCGAGAACCCGCAGCGGGACGTGCAGCGCACCGAGGAGATCGCCGAGATCACCGGCGAGTACCGGGCGCTGCTGGCCGCCGTGCCCAAGGGCGAGCCGGTGGACAAGGCGCTGCGGGCCATCGGCTGGATGATCGAGGAGCTGCGGGTCAGCTACTTCGCGCAGACCCTCGGCACCGCCTATCCGATCTCCGAGAAGCGGATCTACAAGGCGATGGACGACCTCTGAGCAACTCCGGCCGGGGTCGCGGCGTCTAGCCTGACGATGTCCTTCGACGAGTTCGTGCACGAGCACCAGCAGGCGCTGGTCCGCTATGCCACGCTGCTGTGCGGCGGGCAGGGCGATGCCGAGGACCTGGTGCAGGAGGTGCTGATCCGCGTGTACCCGCGGTGGGAGGCCCTGGAGGGCTCCCGCTACGCCTACGTGCGGCGGGCCGTGACCAACGAGTTCCTGTCGTGGCGGCGGCGCTGGAGCACCCGGCACATCTTCGCCACCGCCGAGCTGCCCGAGGGCCGGGTCGAGTTCGACTGGGCCGAGCCGGACCAGCGCCTGGCCCATGAGCTGCGAAAACTGCCCCGGCAGCAACGGGCGGCGGTGGTGCTGCGTTATTACGAGGACCTCACCGATCCGGAGATCGCCGCCGTGCTCGGCTGCCGCGAGGGCACCGTGCGGGGCCACATCAGCCGGGGGCTGGCGGCGTTGCGGTCGGTGTTGGGATCGGACGAACGCGTGTGGAGGGGCCATGAGTGACGAGGAGGACGAGCTCCGGCGGCTGCTGGCGGCTCGGGCCGACCGGGTGCACTCCAACCTGTCCGGTCCGGCCATTCGGGCCCGGGCCTCGGCCCGCTCTCCGCTGCGGCGGTTCGCGCCGGTGTTGACGGCCGCGGCTGTGCTGGCGGTCGTGGTGGTCAGCCTGGTGTTGTTGCAGCGTGGCGGCGGGACGCCGGTGCCGGAGGTGCCGCCGGCCGCGCCCGTGACCACCTCGCCCACGGTGATCGTCTCGCCGACCACGGCCGTGGAGACGACCACCAAGCATTCGACCGAGAGCACCACCTCGCCGGCGAACACGACCAGGACGACCACGGTGACGACCATCGAGACGACCACCACCAAGACGCACTGAGAATTTTTCCGGCCGCTGCAACAGATCCGGCCCGGGCCGCATGGAAGTGGTGTCAGACCCGAGAACCGAGAGGACACCCCTCATGCGTATCCCCGCTGTGCTGCGCTCCCGGAAGGCCATCGTGGCGGCGGCGGTCACCGTCGGCGTGCTGGGGGCCGGCACGGTCGCCATGGCGGCGACCTCGGCGTCCGGCGGCTCGCCGTCGTCGACCGTGACCACCAGCCCCGCCCCGTCGGCGCCCGTGACCACGTCGCCGATCGAGACGACCAGGACGACTGAGCCGACCACGTCGCCGATCGAGACCACGAGGACCACGACGTACCCGACGGAGACCACCAAGACGGTGGCCCCGACGGAGACCACGCGGACCACGACCTACCCGACGGAGACGACGAAGACCACGACGATCAAGTCTTCTCCGGTGGAGACGACCACCGTCATGACCTCCCCGGCGGAGACCACGACCACCAAGCACCACTGATCAGCCGAAACTCCGGACGACCCCGGCCGCCCAGCCGGGGTCGCCGGTCTCGGCGAACCGCGCCCAGGCCGCGTTCATCTCGGTGGCCAGCTCCGGCGGCGGCGTCGGCCCGACCAGCCCCTGGGCACTGGCCAGCGTGTCGAAGACGAACGGCAGCTCCAGCCCGTGGCAGGCGCCGAGTCGGCCGTCGAACAGCGGCGACCGCCAGTCGAAGCGGTACCGGTGGGCACGGCCGGGATGCTCCTCGACCAGCCGCCGCGCGCCGTCGGCGAACACCAGGTCGGTCATCGCCTCGAGGAACATCTCGCCGGTCGGCCGCTCGCCGAGGCCGTGCCGCTTGAGGATCTCGGCCGCGTCCGGCCGCGAGTTGGCCAGGATCGCGACCGCCTGCTCGTCGGTGATCACGTCGAGCAGGCCGCTCGGCACGTAGTACAGCCGCATCTCCTCGGCGTTGCTGCCGGCGATCAGGTCGACGTCGGCGTCCAGGTTCTCGCGGGGATGGGTCGGCAGCACGTCGTCGCCGAGCACCGGCTGGAACGGCGCGAGCCCGACGCCCGGGTCGACACCGTTGGCATCACGCATGTCCAGCGTCTGGCCGGGCGTGATGATCTCCGTCTGCACCGCTTGCAGCTGCTGGGTGGACAGCGTCCGGAACGCCGCCGCGGTCGCCGGCACGCCCAGCCTCGCGGCCAGCCCGTCGGTGAGGAGTCGGGCGTTGTCCGGCGTGCGGACCATGTCCGGGTGGCCGGATTCCACGATGGCCCGTCGGAACAGGCCGCGCGCCAAGGGCGAGCCCAGCAGGCACGAGATGCTCATCCCGCCGGCCGACTCGCCGAACACGGTGATGTTGTCCGGATTGCCGCCGAACGCCGCGGCGTTGTCCTTGACCCAGTGCAGCGCCGCGATCTGGTCGCGTAGCCCCAGGTTCGTGTCACCGCCGTCGAGCGGCAGGAAGCCGTCGATGCCCAGGCGGTAGTTGATCGTCACGAGGACCACGCCGCGGCGGGCGAACGCCCTGCCGTCGTACACGGCGGCCGATCCCGTGCCGTAGACGAACGCGCCGCCGTGGATGAACACCATCACCGGCAGGCCGCCGGCCGACGGGTCGGGCGTGTGGACGTCGACGGTCAGGTAGTCGCCGCCCTGCTGGTGATCGCCGCCGAGGATGGAGCCCAGGTCGAGGCCCGGCAGCTTGCGGACGGTCTGCGGCGCGATCGGTCCCGGCTTCGTGGCGTCCCGCTCACCGTCCCACGTGGACGGTCGCGGTTTCGCGAACCGCAGCTCGCCTTCCGGGGCCGCCGCGTAGGGGACGGAGCGGAACCGGTGGATGCCGTCGACGACCTCGCCGCGGATCCGGCCGGAGCCGGTGCTGATCACGGTCACGAGAACACCTTCCCTGGATTGAGAATCCCGTGCGGGTCAAGGGCTTTCTTCACCGCGCGGTGCATATCGAGCACCGCCGGGCTGAGCTCCTTGACCAGACCCGGGCGCTTGAGCAGGCCCACCCCGTGCTCGCCGGTCACCGTGCCGCCGAGCCGGAGCGCGTCGTTGATGATGTCCTCGAACGCCGCCTGCGCCCGTTGCCGAGCACCGTCGTCGTCAAGCGGCGTGATCAGCAGCGGGTGCAGGTTGCCGTCGCCGACGTGCGCCACGTTCGCGATCACCGTGTCGTGCCGTTGGGCGGCCGCCTCGATCCGACCCAGCATCTCGGCGATCTTGTTGGTCGGCACGCACACGTCCTCGGTCAGCACCGGCCCCAGCCGCTCCAACGCCGGATAGGCCAGCCGTCGGGCCGAGAACAGGGCGTCGGCCTCCTCCTGGTCGGTCGACATCGCCGCCCAGGTCGCACCGGCCTGCTCGAAGCACTTGAGCATGGCCGCCGCCTCGTCCTCGCCCGGCGTGTCGGTACGGCCCAGCAGCACCACCTCGGCCTCGGCCGCCAGACCCATGTTCTTCCAGGCGTCCACCGCTTTCAGACAGTGCTTATCCACCAGCTCCAACGCCGACGGCACCACCCCGGCGGCGACGACCGCCGCCGCGGCCGTACCCGCCGCGACGATGGAGTCGAAGTAGCCGGCCACCGTCCGCTCCGCCGCCCGCTTCGCCTTGAGCCGCACGGTGATCTCGGTGATCACGCCCAGCGTGCCCTCACTGCCGACCATCAGACCGGCCAGGTCGTAGCCGGCCACCCCCTTGGCCGTGCGGCGGCCCAGTCGGACGATCTCGCCCGTGCCGGTCACCACCTGCATGCCCAGCACGTAGTCCCGCGTGACGCCGTACTTCACGCAGCACACGCCGCCGGCATTCGTGGCCACGTTGCCGCCGATCGTCGACCAGGGCGAACTGGCCGGATCCGGCGGGTACCAGAGGTTGTGCTCGGCGCACGCGGCCCGCAGGTCGTCGTTCACCACCCCCGGCTCGACCACCGCCAGCCGCTCCACCGGGTCGATCTCCGTGATCCGGTTCAGCTGGTCCATGGCGATGACCACGCAGCCGTCGACCGCGTTCGCCCCACCCGACAACCCCGTGCCCGCACCCCTGGTGACCAGCGGCGTCCGGTGTTCGATGCAGGTTTTCACGGCCGCCTGCACGTCTTCCGCGCCACGCGGCCGCACCAGCGCCGCCGGCAGCGCCCACGGCGCCCATTCCGCCTCGTCGTGCGCGTAACTCCGGAGCACGTCCGGATCCGTCACCACGCGATCCTCGGGCAGCACCGCTCGCAGGTCGTCGATCAGCACGCCGTCCAGGCTAAGCCCGCAACCCGACTTTCTCCCGGTCGAGATCGGCGATGGAGTTGGCCCCCACCAGTCTCATCGTGCGCTCCAACTCCTCACGCAGGATGGCGATCGCCCTGGCCACGCCCCGTTCCCCGCCGGCCATCAGGCCGTACAGGTAGGGCCGCCCGATCAGGCAGGCTTTCGCGCCCAGCCCCACCGCGGCCGCGATGTCGCCGCCGGTGCGGACGCCGCCGTCGACGTAGATCTCCAGCCGGTCGCCGACCTCGTCGGCCACCGGCGCCACCAGTTCCAGCGGCGCCGGGCCCCGATCCAACTGCCGGCCGCCGTGATTGGACAGCACGATCGCGTCCGCGCCGGCCTCCGCCGCCCGCTTCGCGTCGTGCCGGCTCTGGATGCCCTTGACCACCAGCGGTCCACCCCAGGTCTCCCGGAGCCAGGACACGTCCGCCCAGGTCACGTCGCGGTCGAACATCTTCGTGCCGATGTCCGACGGTGCCATGGAGCCGTCGCCGTCGAACGACGCGAACCGGAGCGGCTCCGTGGTCAGCAGATGCCACCACCAGCGCGGCTTGCTCGCCCCGTCCAGGAGGGTCTTGACACCCAGCCGCGGCGGCAAAGTCAGGCCGTTGCGGACGTCCCGGACCCGGTTGCCCGGCACCGGGGTGTCGACCGTCAGCACCAGCGCCGTGTACCCCGCGCCGCGGGCCCGTTCGATCAGGTCCGTGGTGAAGCCCCGATCACGCCAGACGTAGAGCTGGAACCAGAGATCGTTGCCTGTCAAGTCTTCCGGAGCGGTTGTGCCCATTGTGGACAGTGTGTAGGGGATGCCGGCTTTCGTTGCCGCGCCGGCCACCGCCGGCTCGCCGATGTGGTGCATCATCCGCGTGTAGCCCGTCGGCGCCAGCACCAGTGGCAGCGCCGCCGGCCGACCGAGGATCGTCGTCGCCGTGCTCACCTCGCCGCCGACCAGCACCCGCGGGCTGAACTCCACCCGTTCGAACGCGGATCGGTTGCGCCGCAAGCTGATCTCGTCGTCGGCCCCACCCGCCACGTAGTCGAACACCGACCGCGGCACCCTTTTCCTTGCCGCGTCATGGAGATCTCTCACCGTGTGCGCCCGCTTGACGGGATCCAGCTCCGGCGCTCGGGGCTGCAACAGCGGTCGGAGGTCCCGCCAGCGGGGCACACGTCGGGTCATGCCGGCCAGTCAAGCACTGTGCGCCAGGCGCTTTCCACCTCCTCCGGGGTGGTCGCCCCGACACTGCGCCAGGCGATGACGAAGTCCGGGCGCACCAGCGTGGCCCCCTCGGGCGTGATGCCGTACTTGGCGAAGAACGCCGGTTCCTCGATCACGTGCACGTCGATCGGCAGGCCCTTGAGCGTCGGATTTCCGGTGAGCACGACAAAGCCGTGGCCCAGCAGGTCGGTGGTCGAGCCGTCGGCCAGCTTCACGTACGGGGCCCGGACACCCGGCCGGCCCGTCGGCTGCTCCGGGTTCTCCCACAGGTCGTCGCCCGGCTCGGCGACGATCGCCCCGCCCAGCTGGCGGTAGCCGAAGAACAGCGCGCTCACCGGCTCCACCGGCGCCGGCAGCGTCGGGTCGTTGGCCAGATCCGGCCGGCCGCGCTGGGTGAAGAGCAGGAACTGCTGGTCGGCCAAGATCTTCGAGTACGGCCGGCGCTCCGGATCGTGGCTGGCCAGCAGGCCCGGCCCGGCCTCCCCCTTGGTCACCATGGCCAGCTTCCAGGCCAGGCTGAAGCCGTCCATGATCGCCGTGTTGCCGCCGAAGGCGCCGGTCGGCGGCATCATCCTGGCCGCGTCGCCGACCAGGAACACCCGGCCGTCGGTGAACCGCTCGGCCACGCCGTGCCGCGTCTGCGACCGGCCGTGCGGCAGGTCGAGGATCGTCGGCTCCAGATCCGGAATCCCGGTGGCCGTGCGGATGATCTGCTTCCAGTCCTTGTCGTCGTCGGTGTTCGACACCCCCACCGCGTACCGGCCCGGGACGTCCGTGCTCACCAGCACGCCCGCGCCGCCCGGCAGCTCCGGGTTCAGCAGGTAGGCCAGGAAGTGTTGCTGGCCTTGGAGATCCGCCTCGAACAGCCGGCCCGTCCCCTCGCCGAGCACGCCCCTGCCTTCGAGTTCGACGCCCAGCGCCTGCCGGATCGGGCTCCGGTGGCCGTCGGCCGCCACCAGGTAGTCGACCTCGACCGTCTCCTGCGCCCCGGAGTCCACGTTCCTGAGCACCGCCGTGACCCCGTCGTCGTGCTGGCGCCACGACACCAGTTCCGTGCCGAACCTCAGATCCGCACCCAGCTCGCGGGCCCGGTCGGCCAGGATCGGCTCCATCCGCTCCTGGCTCACGTCGGCCCAGGGCGCCTGCGACAGGTGCGTGAAGTCCGGCGACTCGGCCAGGATCTCCTGCAGCACCGGGCCGTTCAGGCTCACCGCCCGGACGATGCGGAACTTCCCGTCCTTCGGCGAGGCCTCGACCACCCGCTCGGCCACCCCGGCCACCCGCAGCGCCTCCATCACGTGCGGGAACTGCCCCCTGGCCTTGGGATGCACCGATGTCGTCCGGTGCTTCTCCACCAGCAGCGGCGGCGCTCCGTGCAGCGCCATGAACATCGCCGTCGACAGCCCCGACAGGCCGCCGCCCACCACCAACACACTCACATCGTCCCCCTTCGAACCCCGTTCGTCCTGACGAACACCGTTTCTAGTCGCGAACGGCGTTCGTGTCAATTAGGGTATGGGGGTGTCGCTTCCCGAACCGCCGTGGCGCCAGCCCAGGCGTCGCCAGCTCAGCCGCGAGCTGATCGTCGACGTCGCGTACCGGCTGCTGCCCCAGGTCGGCATGGAGGGCGTGAGCATGCGGCGGATCGCCGTCGAGCTCGACACCGGGCCCGCGTCGCTCTACGCGCACGTCAGCAACAAGGACGAGCTCCAGGAACTGCTGCTCGAGCGCGTCCTGTCCGAGGTCCCCCGCGAGACTCCCGATCCCGACCGTTGGGCCACCCAGCTCCGGGACCTCTGCCGGCACACCCTCGACGCCCTCGTCACCTACAACGGCATCGCCCAGGTCGCGCTCGCCACCATCGTCCCCGCCGGCGAGGCCTCCTTCGCCCAGGCCGAGGCCATGCTCGGCCTCCTGCGCGCCTCCGGCCTGCCCGACCCCCAGGTCGCCGTCGCCTTCGACGTGCTCAGCCTCTACCTCACCGCCTACGCCGTCGAGGCCAACGCCGTCCGCTCCGGCCAGTTCAGCGAAGCCGAGATCGCCGAACGCACCCGCCAGCTCGGCGAGTACATGGCCGCCCTACCCCCCGACCGCTTCCCCGCCCTCCTCGCCCTCGGTCCCCTCCTCGGCTCCGGCGACCGCTTCGCGGCGGCGCTGGACCTGATCATCGCCGGCATCGAGGCCCTGGCGGCGCGAGCGTCAGAGGTCAGCGAGAGCCAGTAGGCGGTCCATCTCCTCGACCGGCAGGACAGGCGAGCCGGCCGCCGCCCGCGCTACCCATTCAGCCTCGTCGGCCAGGAGGGTGACCAACGCCGACGCCGGCAGGTTCGCGTGACCGGCGACGGCGAGGCGCACCTGGTCGCTCGGATCCTTGGCCAACTGCGCGGCCAGTTCGGCTGGCAGATCGGGATCGCGGGGCGCCAGTTGGCGCATCCAGCCGTCCGGGTCGGTGGCAAAGCGCCGCAGCGTCTCCGGGGAGAAGTCGAACAAGTCGGCCGGTCGCCACCGGGTTTTGCCGACCGGCGCGAACTCCCGGTCGATGCGCTCCATCGTCACCGCGTCGACCAGGTCCGGCGCGTGTCTGGCCATGGTCGTCCGCACCCTGCTGTCCGGATCGTCGAGCAGCCGCGCGACGACGTCCGGCGGGAGTTCCCGGTTCGCCGCCGCGGCCGCCCGGAAGCACGGGTAGGGCGAGTCCACATGCGGCAGCGGATCGGCTTTGACCCAGTCCAGCCGGAGCGTCGCCAGCTCCAGGTTGGCCCAGTGGTCCGCAATTGCCTTTTCGCGTACCGCTTTCTCGACATCACGGGCGAACATCGTCATCACCGGGTCGGGCCCGCTGCGCAGCTGGGCGTAGATCGCCGCGCGCAGCGCCTCGGGAGTGTCGGGGCGTGCGAACACACCGACCCTGACCCGGTTGTCGGGATCGCCGGCGAGCACGTCACGCAGTTCCGTGGGCAGCTGGGGATGCTTCGCGAGTTCTTGACGGACCGTGTGATCCGGGTCCTCGACCAGGCGGGCGGCCGTCTCGTGGTCCAGGTCCACATGTCGGAGCACCCCGGTGCGGGTGGCCGGGTCGGCCAGCAGGGCCGGGATCAGGTCGGCCGGCGGTACCGGGTGCGGGCCCCGGGCGTAGTACGTCGAACAGGCCGCCGCCCGAACCTTGGCGTCCGGGTCGGTCAGCAGGGCCCGCCGGACCTCGATCGGACCGTCCGGCCACCACCGCGCCAGCGTCGCCCTGACCTGGGGGTCCGGATCGGCCGCGAGCCTGCCGCGCTGCGCCGCCGTAAGCCGGTCGGTCTCGGTCAGCAGCTCCCGGACGAAGCGGTCGGGGTCGTCGATCAGCGGCTCGAACAGCTCCGGCGGAGCACCCTCGCCGCCGATCACCAGCGCGAACCGGACCGAGTTGTCCGGATGCCGCACCAGCCGTTCCCGGAACTCGTTGGGCAGCCGCCGGTTCAGCGCCAGCATGTGGACCAGGTCGGGCCGGTCGTCGTCGAGGATCTCGGTGATCATGTCCGCCGTGAGGTCAGGCCGCTTCGCCACCCGGCCCATGCCCCTGCCGCCCTTGAGCAGCCGCCGGACCATGTCGGCCGGCAGCGCCGGGTTCAACCCGAGGGCGTCGAGCACCTTCACCAAATGGACGGGGACCGACATCGGCGTGCTCCCAGGGCTCCGCGCGTTCGCTACGCCGTCGATTCTGTGGTGTGGCCGATGCGGCCCGGGCAACCTTTCCCTTGGAGCGTAATCCAGCACGATAAAGCGGTCTGCCGTCGCGGCGTGCTGTGCGATCCTCGCGGCGTGATGGAAGCGGCGAGACAAGAGCTGGCCAGGGTGCGGGAACGGGCGGCGTGGCCGGAGCTGGGGTACGCGGAGGGCACGGACGCGGAGGGCCGGGCGTACGACCGGAACGGGGTGCGCAGGGCGAAGGTGTTGTGGGCCTTGCAGTACGACCACGGGCCGGCGGATCTGGCGCTGGTGCGCTGGATCGCGGAGCAAGAGGCGCGGTGCCGGCATGAAGCGCCGTTTCAAGGGATGACGGAAGAGACGGAGCTGGCGGGGTTTCTGCTGGCGGAGCACCGTGAGGTCCAAGACGTCTGGCTGCACTGGCGGATCAAGAGGGCCAACTTCGACACGTGGTGTGGGTACGACTCGCAGTATCTGTTCGCGGCGGGGGTGCAGGCGACGGTGGAGTTCGTGCGGGCGAGCGACCACGAAGACCGGGACGCGGTGTTGGAGCGGCTGCTCACCGCGGAGGGCGAGCCGTTCGTGTCCGAAGAGGAGCTGGACGAGTGGCGGCAGAGCTGCCGCTTCTCCACTGACCCGGACGACGAGGATCCGCTCACCTGGGTCGAGCGGGCCAAGCTCGCCGGAGAGGCGGAGCAGGCCCGCCGCGAGTTGACCGACTGGGCGTCCGGAAAGCCAAGGGACAAGGCCACTTTGAGTGTGCTCAGTTACGAATGGGCGGAGCTTGGCGACTTCGCGGCGGCTGCACTGGCTCAGCGGGAGAGCGTGGCTTTTGTCGACACGGCATGGGATGCGGCCTCGGCGTGGCAGCGGCTGGCCGGCCTTGAACGCCAAGCCGGCGACGCTGACGCGGCGTGGCAGGCGCTGCTCGAGTGCCGCCGGGCTCTGGACGGCGTTGCCAACTGGCAGGAAGTCGGCCTCGGCCGTATGTACGTGGAGGAGCTCTTCCTGCTGACCGCGGTCGCCCCGGCCGA
>DATJJB010000353.1:0-16511 GCA_035492655.1 Kutzneria sp.
CGCCATCACCAGCACGATCGCCATCTGACCCAGCACATCCAGCCGGCGCTCCGCCCCCACCTGCGCCGTCAGATTCGTGTAGATGGTGGAGCCCACCCACACCCACCACGCCGGCAGGAACAACACCAGCAGCCGCACCCCGCCCCCCCGGATGATCCACAACGGAATGTGCCAGCTGCGCGATCAGCACCACGAACAACAGGTCGTAGAACAGTTCCAGCCACCCGGCATGCCGCTCCGAATTCTCCATCACGGCAGAATTGTTTCTCGACACTCCGTGCCACGCCCGACAGGCCCCGACGCCAGTCGGAAATCCGCCCCCAAAGCACGCTCGTTCGGTCAGCCGGACGGTTAGCCGGCGTTTCCGGCAGGCGGTTCGCGAAGGTGGCTCGGGCGAGCCATTCCAGCGTGTGGCTCACGCGGGATGGCTCAGGCGATGGCTCAGGTGAGCCGTTCGCGCGGGCGGCTAACGCGAGTGGCTCGGTGGCCCGTTCCCAAGCCCCGGCTCGCACGGGCGGTTCACGCGAGCCGATTCCCGTGGGCGGATTACGCGAGTGGCTCGGGCGAGCCGTTCGTGCGGGGAACTCGCACAGTTGGCTCGCGCGACTGGCGCGGCCGGGACGTTAGCGCGGCTGGCTCAGGCGAGTGGCTCAGGCGAGCCGCTTCCGCGGCCGGCTCTGGTGACCGGCTCGTGCGGCCGGTCAGGTGAGCGGGTCGTGCGCACGGTTCGCGCGGATGGTTCACGCGCGGTTCGCGTAGGTGGCTCGGGTGAGCCGTTGCCGTGGGTGGTTCGGGTGGGTGTGCGCCTGCCGGCCAGGTGGCGGTCTGGGGGAACCGTCGCCTGGCCGGCGTGGGGGCGGTTATCGCGTGGCGCGGTCGGTCAGCACTGCTTCCAGGCGAACTGGTAAGTGGTGTTGACGCTGGCGTGCGACGTGTCCATCTCGATGAAGCTGCCGGTGCTCTTGTCGGTGGTGCTGGTGCGGAGCTCGGCGTTGATGTTGAGGTTGCGGTCGACGCCGCACGGGGCGTACACGAGGGTGGCGACGTCGGCGACGTCCTGGGTGTGCCACTCGCCGTCGAACGGACCGGTGAGGGTGTGCGGCACCCTGGCAGTGGCCGCGGTGCCGGTGAAGTAGTAGTTGGCCTGTTCCAGGGCGGTGGCGCCGGCGGCGAGGTGGGCGAAGCCGGAGTAGTCGGCCTCGGCGACGGCGTAGGTGAAGCCCTGCGGGACGTGGACGAGAACGTTGATCTGGCAATTCTTGCGCTGGTCGACGGCCGAGGCCCCGCCGCCGGTGCGGGCGACGAAGTTGTTGTAGGTCACCGTGAACGAGGTGTTGTCGGCGGAGACGACGGCCGACGCGTCCGCCGTGCCGGCCGGGCAGCCGGAACCGTTGATGGTCTTGATATCGAGCGTGATCTTTCCGGGCGGCGGCGACGAAGTCTGCGAATCGGTCACGGGCGTGAACAACGACAGGACGAGGCCGGCAATGGCCAACGCACCACGCATAATTCCCTCCGAAATACGCGACAATTCGGTCGCACTGCGGAGATGAGGCTATATGATTCGATGGCGCGAGGTTGCCCACTGAATGGAGTAAAAGGTGGGGTACGCTCGCGAAGGGCTCATCGGATGAGGGGAGGATGGGCAGGGCGGG
The DNA here is from genome assembly GCA_035492655.1 of Kutzneria sp. Classification (GTDB taxonomy): domain Bacteria; phylum Actinomycetota; class Actinomycetes; order Mycobacteriales; family Pseudonocardiaceae; genus Kutzneria. The sequence goes on from DATJJB010000353.1 coordinate 1,656, forward strand.
TTCGACTGGTGGAGCATGAGATCCCCGATTGAGAGGGCAACGGATCGGACGAACTCATCTGTGTGGTGACCTCAATCCTTGAGCCGGCCGATGCGACCGCCGAACAAATCGCAGCGGCGTACCATGAGCGATGGGAAAGAGAAGGACTGACAGCTTAGGTCAAACGCATCAGCGGGGGGCGGCACGGGTCTTGCGGTCGCAGTCGCCAGACATGGTTCGCCAGGAGATATGGGCCTTCCCGCTCACGCACTACGGGGTTCGACAGTTGACGTGCCACGCGGCCGACGAGATCGACGAAGACCCTGACCGTCTCTCCTTCATGCGCTCCCTTCGGGTAGTACGTCGCCACATGACCAGGCAGGCGGACGTTTCCCCCTGCGCATCGAAGGAAGGCCCTAGTCGATGCGTTCGCTGAAATCAACGAACGTCGCGTCACTGGCCGGCGGCATCGCCCAGAGGTCTCCACACCAAATAAAATTACACGCCAAACGGCAACAAACCCCTACCTCTCCCCCACCCCCGAACACCACCCCAACACCCCTCCGCTACCTTCAAGATCCACATCCCGGCACCGCACCCGCGGCCGCCACCCCGACACGCCAGCCCACCAGCCAGAACCCCACAAAAACTTGATTCGTTCCAGATTATCCGCCAGACTGCGGCGGTGCCCACCTCCTCGGACTACGAGCGGATGCTGCGCGGGGCCGCGCTGCGGGTGACGAGGCCCCGCGTGGCGGTGCTGTCCGCGGTGCACGCCCTCCCCCACGCCGACACGGACACGATTCTCGGCGCGGTGCGGCGGGACCTGGCCGACGTCTCCCACCAGGCCATCTATGACGTGCTCAAAGTTCTGACCACCGCGCAACTGGTCCGGCGCATCCAGCCGGCCGGCCACGTCGCCCGCTACGAGTCCCGGGTCGGGGACAACCACCACCATGTCGTGTGCCGATCGTGCGGCGTCATCGCCGACGCGGACTGCGCGGTCGGCGCCGCACCCTGCCTGACCGCCTCGGACGATCACGGATTCACGATCGACGAGGCCGAGGTCATCTACTGGGGGCAGTGCGCGGACTGTGCCAAGGCACTCAGCTCCTAACACGCCGTATCTCAAGTTCCGGAAGGATTCCCGTGTCTGACAAGCCCGACGCCGTCGTTGGCGAAATGAACGATCTCAGCGCCGGCGGGTGCCCGGTCACCGGGCGGTTCAAGCACCCCACCGAGGGCGGCGTGAACAGCGACTGGTGGCCCAACCAGCTCAACCTGAAGATCCTGCGCAAGCACCCGGCTGTCGCCAACCCGATGGGCGAGGAGTTCGACTACTCGGCCGCGTTCGCCACGGTCGACCTGGACGAGCTGGCCCGCGACGTGGACGCGGTCATCACCACCTCGCAGGACTGGTGGCCGGCCGACTTCGGTCACTACGGCGGCCTGATGGTCCGCATGGCGTGGCACAGCGCCGGCACCTACCGCACGCACGACGGCCGCGGCGGCGCGGGCGCCGGCATGCAGCGGTTCGCGCCGCTGAACAGCTGGCCGGACAACGCCAACCTGGACAAGGCCCGCCGCCTGCTGTGGCCGGTCAAGCAGAAGTACGGCAAGTCCATCTCCTGGGCCGACCTGATGATCTTCGCGGGCAACCGCGCGCTGGAGACCATGGGCTTCAAGACGTTCGGCTTCGCCGGCGGCCGCGCCGACGTGTGGGAGCCGGACGAGGACGTGTACTGGGGCCCGGAGACCACCTGGCTGGGCGACGAGCGCTACACCGGTGACCGCGACCTGGCGCAGCCCCTCGCGGCCGTGCAGATGGGCCTGATCTACGTCAACCCGGAGGGCCCCAACGGCAACCCGGACCCGCTGGCCGCGGCCCGCGACATCCGGGAGACGTTCGGCCGGATGGCGATGAACGACGAGGAGACCGTCGCGCTGATCGCCGGCGGCCACACCTTCGGCAAGACCCACGGCGCCGCCGACGCCGACGCCAACGTCGGCCCGGAGCCGGAGGGCGCGCCGCTCGAGGAGCAGGGCCTCGGTTGGAAGAACGCACACGGCAGCGGCAAGGGCCGTGACACCATCACGTCCGGCCTGGAGGTCACCTGGACCTCGACGCCGACCCAGTGGGGCAACGGGTTCTTCGACAACCTGTTCAACTACGAGTGGGAGCTGACGAAGTCCCCGGCCGGCGCCAACCAGTGGCGGCCGAAGGACGGCGCGGGCGCGAACACCATCCCGGACCCGGAGACCGGTGAGCTCAACCGCACGCCCACGATGCTCACCACCGACCTGGCGCTGCGCTTCGACCCGATCTACGAGCCGATCTCGCGCCGGTTCCACCAGAACCCCGAGCAGTTCGCGGACGCGTTCGCCCGCGCCTGGTTCAAGCTGACGCACCGCGACATGGGCACGATCCAGCGCTACCTCGGCCCGCTGGTGCCGCAGGAGGAGCTGATCTGGCAGGACCGCGTGCCGGCCGTCGACCACGAGTTGATCGACGACGCCGACATCGCTGCCCTCAAGGCGCAGATCCTCGGCACCGGCCTGTCGGTGTCGCAGCTGGTGTCGGTGGCGTGGGCGTCTGCTTCCACGTTCCGCGGCAGCGACAAGCGCGGCGGCGCCAACGGCGCACGCATCCGCCTTGAGCCGCAGCGCAACTGGGAGGTCAACGACCCCGACACGCTGGCTCAGGTGCTGCGTGCCCTGGAGGGCGTGCAGGCGGCGTTCCAGGCCGGTGGCAAGAAGGTCTCGCTGGCCGACCTGATCGTGCTGGGTGGCGTCGCCGCGGTCGAGCAGGCCGCGAAGGCCGCCGGTCACGACGTGACGGTGCCGTTCACGCCGGGCCGCACCGACGCGACGGCGGAGCAGACCGACGTCGAGTCGTTCGCCGCACTTGAGCCCACCGCCGACGGTTTCCGCAACTACCGCGGCAAGGGCCACCGGCTGCCGTCCGAGTACCTGCTGGTCGACCGGGCCAACCTGCTCACGCTGAGCGCGCCCGAGATGACCGTGCTGGTCGGCGGTCTGCGGGTGCTGGGCGCCAACTTCCAGCAGTCGCAGCTGGGTGTGTTCACGTCGAACGTCGGCACGCTGACCAACGACTTCTTCGTGAACCTGCTCGACATGGGCGTGCAGTGGCGCAAGGGCTCCGACGAGGAGACCTACGAGGGTGTCGACGCGAGCGGCGCCGTCAAGTGGAACGGCAGCCGGGTCGACCTGCTGTTCGGCTCCAACTCCGAGCTGCGCGCGCTCGCCGAGGTGTACGCCTCCGACGACGCCAAGGAGAAGTTCGTCGCGGACTTCGTGCAGGCGTGGGCCAAGGTCATGGACCTGGACCGCTTCGACGTCTGATCCCGATGAACCGTGGGGCCGGCCGCAATGCGGTCGGCCCCACGGTGTTTTCGCCCTACGCTGGGCCGGTGATCCTCGACGCGGCAACGATCCCGGACCTCCAAGCCCGCATGGCCGCCGGCACGCTCACCGCGGTCGAGCTGACCGAGGCGTACCTGGCGCGGATCCAGGAACTGGAGCCGAAGGTCAACTCCATCCTGTTCCTGGATCCGTCGGCCGTGGCGCAGGCCCGGGCGTCCGACGAGCGCCGCCGCGACGGCGGTCAGCTGGGCCCGATGGACGGGATTCCCGTGCTGCTCAAGGACAACATCGACACCCACGACCTGCCGACGACCGCTGGCTCACGGGCGTTGTTGCCTGCCAACGCCGTCGCGGACGCGCCGCTGGTGCGACGGCTGCGCGCGGCGGGCGCGGTGATCCTGGGCAAGACGAATCTCTCGGAGTGGGCCAACTTCCGGTCGACCAAGCCGACCTCGGGCTGGTCGGCGGTCGGCGGCCAGACGAACAATCCCCATGTGCTGGACCGAAATCCGAGCGGGTCCTCGTCGGGGTCGGCGGTCGCGGTGGCGGCGTCGCTGGCGCAGGTGTCGATCGGCACGGAGACGGACGGCTCGATCGTCTCGCCCGGCGGCGTGAACGGGATCGTCGGCCTGAAGCCGTCAGTGGGCGTGATCGACGGCGGCGGCATCGTGCCGATCTCGCGCGAGCCGGACACGGCCGGCCCGTTCGCCCGGCACGTCGTGGACGCCGCGATCACGCTGTCGGTGCTGGCCGGCCGGGATTACGGGCCGGCCGAGATGTCCTTGCGGGGTAAGCGAATCGGGGTGTGGACGATCGACGGCGCGGGCGAGGTCTGGCAACAGACCTTGGACACGCTCGGCCGGGCCGGCGCAATCCTGGTCGACGTGCCGCCGGCCGACCAGGACGAGATCGGCAACCACGAGTGGCCCGCGTTGATCACCGAGTTCCAGCGCGACCTGCACGCCTATCTGGCCACCAGGCCCGGCGTGCCACAGACCTTGGACGAGCTGATCGCCTTCAACCGCAACGACCCGGTGGAGCTGTCGAGGTTCGGGCAGGAGCTGTTCGAGCAGGCGCAGGCCGCCTCGCCGACCACCGATCCGACCTACCGCCAGCAACGGGCCACCGCGACCGAGCTGGCACGGGGCTATATCGACGGCTTGATTGCCGGCGAGAGCCTGGACGCGATCGTCGCGCCGACCAACGGGCCGGCCTGGCCCACCGACTACGCGATCGGCGACGTGGAGGGCGTCGGGTCCTCGACGCCGGCAGCCGTCGCCGGGTACCCGAACATCACCGTGCCGGCGGGCTTTGTCGGCGCGCTGCCGGTGGGTGTGTCGTTCATGGCCGAGAAGAACGCGGACGCACGGCTACTGGCGCTGGCCGCGGCGTTCGAGCGCGTCGCCGACGCTCGCCGGGCACCGCAGTTCCTGCCTCACCAATGATCGTTGCAGGCCACGACATGCAGCCGCATCGGGGCGTCGCGGCGGTGTTCCGCCGCGCCGTGTCCGTGCCACAGACCCAGTTCGATCTCCGCGCAGGTGTGGGCATCGGGCGTTTTCGCGAGCTCGGCGGGGGCGTTGTCGACCAGTTCGGCGACGTCGCCGCCTTCGAGTTCGTATGCCTGCCGGCTGCCGATCACGAACAGGGTGTCGGCGGCGTAGTCGTAGCGGAGGTGGTCCTTGAAGTCGGGGCGCCACGTCCGCATGGCCTCTTCGCGGCCGATGGCCCGGAACGGTTCGTCCGGCAGCACGACCTTCTGCACGCCGGTCGGCGTGAGCCGGGCGCGCACCTCCTTCCAGCGCGACACCGGGAAACCCAGGCTGTGGTGCAGAAACACCAGATCGAGCCGGCGGCCCAGGTAACAGGATTCCTGGTCACAGGCGCTGGACCGCAGCGGTAGGTACACCAGGGTGCGCGGCGAGCGAGCGGCCAGCCACCAGGCGAGGGCGAAGTCGACCGTGGCGGGCTTGTTCACGTACATCTCGACGCCCCAACCGGCCTCGTACACGACGCCGTGGGCGATCGGCCGGGCCGGGTGGATCACGCGGTAGGTGTCGCGCCCGAGGCGGACTTCGTTGACGTGGAACTGGCGGTCTCGGCGTCTCATGGCCGCCGCAGGCTGGTCTCGGGCACCTGATCAGGCTAGGGCCGGCCGCCAGCGAATATCGGCCGTCCGGGTGCCCGCGGCCGTACTGAACCGGTTCGAACGACGTCGCGTTCGACTGCGAATTGAAATGAGTGGGTAACACAGAGCAATTGTGTATACCGGCACCGATAAACACGCAGGACGGGATCGATCAAGACGCCATTGAACTGGCCTTTCGACGGATTCGACAACCGTTTGCAGCGAGTGGTTTCCGAATGTTTCGAAGCCGGCGAATTGCTTCTTGCACAGGAACGATCGTGTGTTCTAGCGTCAATAACGTCGTCGATGCTCCGACTTTTGCGAGGAGACAAATTTCCGTGGTGACCATCATCGATGTCGCACGGGCGGCCGGCGTCGCGCCGAGCACGGTGTCGTACGTGCTCAGCGGGAAGCGGTCGATCTCGCCGCAGACCCGTCGGGTGGTGGAACAGAGCATCCGCAAGCTGGGCTACCACCCGCACGCCGGCGCCCGCTCGCTGGCCAGCAGCCGCACCAACGTGCTGGCTCTGGTGGCGCCGTTGCGCGAGGACCTGACCGTGATGGACTTCGTGGCGGCGGTGGCGTCCGCGGCCCGCGACCACGACCAGGATCTGTTGCTGCTGACCAAGGATGAGGGGCCGACCGCGCTGCGCCGGGTCATCTCGTCGGCGTTGGCGGACGCGCTGATCGTGTTGGACGTGGAGGCGGCCGACACCCGGCTGCCGACGCTGCTGTCGCTGGGCCGGCCGGTCGTGTTGATCGGCACGCCGAGCCAGCCGACCGGTCTGACCAGCGTGGACCTGGACCACGCGGCGGCGGCCGAGCGGTGCGTCGAGCATCTGGCCGACCTGGGGCACCGGTCGATCGGCATGGTCGGACCGGCGCCGGCGGTGTACCAACGTGGCGTCAACTCGGCTTTCCAGTTCCTGCGCGGCCTCACCGACTCCGCCCAGGCGAACGGCATGCTGTTCCGCGCGCGGCCGTGCGGGCACAACTACGACGCCGTCCGCGACTGCCTGGATGCGTTGCTGCGGTTGGAGCCGACGGCTTTGGTGGTGCACAACGAGAGTGCGCTGCCGATCGTGTTGGCCGAGCTGCACCGGCGTGGGCTGCGCGTGCCGGTCGACATGTCGGTGGTGGCCGTGTGTTCGGACACCGCGGCGACCACCGGCGCGGTGCCGCTGACCACGGTGTCGATCCCGGCCGCCGAGCTCGGCACGCTGGCCGTGGAGATGGTCATCCGGCAGATCACCGGGACCATGCCGCCGGAAACCCTGCTCCTGCCGCCGCAGCTGACTCCAAGGGCAAGCACGGCTTCCCGTCCATAACACTCCACAGTGCACCGAAGTCCTCGACAGGCGGCATGGTTACCGCGGTCGAAGAAGGTCGCGGTGCTCGGTCTTGAACTCGTGGTGGCACTGGGCGTTGCGGTGCTGGTGTCGGGCGTGGTGGCGCAGCGGTTCCGCGTCGCCCCGCCGGTGTTGCCGCTGTTCCTGCCGGCGCTGCTGTACCGGGAGAGCCTCACGCTGGTCGGGCAGGGTCCAGTGCTGCCGAAGGTGGTGCGCTGGGCGCATCTGCCCGATGACAACGCCGTCGCCGAGGAACGGCGCTGCGGCAGCTCCAAGCCCGCTGGACATCGAGGAAGTCCGGCTGTCCCAACGGGAGCTCGTCGACTGACCAGCGGGCGCTTCATGCCTGTCTTGCGGCCTCCACCACGGCGGCCGCGTCCGATGTCTGGCCGCCGGCGAACGCGGGACGGCCGCCGTAGGGGTCGGCGTCGGTCCACAGTGTGGTCGGCGCTTCCTTGCGCACCACCGGGATCACGTCCGAGGCCAGCCGTTCCAGCATGGCCAGCTGCTGCTCGTGCGGCAGCATCGTGGGCAGGCTGAACGACTGGAGGTCGTGCTGGTAGGCCTCGTGGAAGTAGAGGATCTTCTCGATCACCTGCTGCGGGCTGCCGACCAGCACCGGTCCCTCGGCAATGGCGTGGTCGATGTCGCGGTACGGGGTGGCGGTGCCGCGCGAGCCGTCGCTCATCTTGTTGAGCATGGCGATGATCTGCTCGTACACCGGGCCGAACTGCTCCTTCGCCTCCTGCGTGGTGTCGGCCAGGTAGAGGAAGCCGGCCCCGGCGGCGACGAAGGCATAGCGCGGGTCGTGGCCGTGCCGGCGGTACTCGGCCCGGTAGTGGTCGATCAGCTCGGTGTAGCTGGCCCGCGGCTGGATCGCGTTGGCGCTGAACAGCGGGTCGCCCCACTTGGCCGCGAGTTCGGCCGAGGTCAGGGTGGTCGCCGAGCCGTGCCACACCCGCGGCGCGCCGGCGTAGGGCCGCGGCAGCGTGGTGGCGTCGGTCAGCGGGGCGCGGTACTTGCCCTCCCAGTTGACGTTCTCCTCGCGCCACAGCCGGCGCAGCAGCTCGTACTTCTCCGCCAGCTGGTCCCACTGCTGCCCCGGCTCGACGTTGAACAGCGGCAGCTGCCTGGCCTCGTTTCCCTTGCCGATGACCAGTTCCAGGCGGCCGCGGGACAGCTGGTCCACGGTGGCGTAGTCCTCGGCCACCCGCACCGGGTCCAAAATGGACAGCACCGAGACGCCGGTCTGCACGCGGACCCGGCTGGTGTTGGCGGCGATCGCGCCCAACAGCACCGTGACACCCGCGGACAGGAATCGGCCGGCGTGCCGCTCCCCCAGCGCCACCGCGTCCAGGCCGACCTCCTCGGCGAACCGTGCGCTGGCCAGCGCCTGGGCGAACCGGTCGGCCGGGCTGACCGCCCGCCCGGTCACCGGGTTGTCCAGCAGCGGCAGGATGTCGAGAACTTGGAATCTCATGGGGCCGATCCTCCGTGAGCAGCCGTGGTGAAAGTGGCCAACGCTGTCGCCCGCCCGGTATTCCCGACCCGACCGAACGGGCAATCGCACAGATCCAGCCACAGCGCACACCGGCGGCGCGGAGAAGGCGGGAATCGGACTGGCACCCCGCCGACGGTGGCCCTATGCTGAAGCGGAAGTTGAAATGCGAACGTTCTCCTTCACGGCAATCTCACATGCCGAGCGGAACGGCATTCAACACGGCGTGTTCGATCACAGGGCGCGCGCCACTCGGGCCACGGCCGCCGCCAATTCACGCGGTGACGTAACGGGTTACCTACACATCCACGGTCGGATGACTGATGCTCATTCCCCGCCCGCATGGGTACGTTCTCGGCAACCCCCGCATACCACCCGCAGGAGCGTGCGTGGACACCACGAAAGGCAGGCGACCATGGCGACGCCGCTGCAGGTGCATTCGAACTACACCACCTTCGCCAGCAACCACGGCAAGGTGTGGCGGGCCACGCCGCACGGCCAGCAGGCCGTCGTGATGCGCACCGACACCGTCCGGCCCGCACTGTCCCGCGGCCGCTATCGCCACGTCATCGCGCTGGTCGTCACCGGGGACGCCGTTTCCCTCGATATCGACGTCGTGCGCCAGGTATTCGGGCCAAGAGCGGCCGCCGAATCCGATGTGGCCGGGCAGTACGAAGTCGTGCTGTGCGGCGAGCAATCCGAGTTGGCTCCGCTGAACGCAATGACGACCGCCGACACGGTTGTCGTGCCCGGTGTGGAGAATCCGCTCACGCCGCGTAGTCCGGCGCTCATCGACGCGTTGCGGGCGGCCTACGCCGGCGGCGCGCGGATGGTCGGTTTCGGCAGCGGGGTATTCCTGCTCGGCTATGCCGGTGTGTTGGACGGCCGGCGCGCGACCACGCATTGGAAGTATGCCCGCGAATTCCGCGAGCTCTTCCCGTCTGTTCGGCTCGAGGGCGATCACTCCTTCGTCGACGACGAGCGGGTGCACACCGGCGGCGGCATGCTTTCCGGCGTCGATCTGGCGCTGCACCTGCTGGCCATGGACGTGGGCCGGGCGCGGGCCGAGGCCGTCGGCCGGGCCGTGATCGCTGCCCCGTGGCGCGGCGACGCCCGGGCTCGGCGCGCGGACGACCGGGAGCCGATGGCCCCCGTGATGGCGTGGCTGCGCGAGCACCTGCACGAGCCGTTGTCGCTGGCCAAAGTGGCTGAGGAGTCGTTCATCAGCGAGCGCAGCCTGGTCCGCAAGTTCCGCGCCGCCACCGGCACGACCATCTTCGACTGGGTCAACCGGGAGCGCATCGACCGGGCCAAGCTGCTGCTGGAGACCACCGATCACCCGGTGGCCGAGATAGCCGGCATGGTCGGCTTCGGCTCGCCGGAGACGTTGCGCCGCAACTTCCAGCGTCATGTCGGCACCACCGCGCGCTCCTACCGGCACAAGTTCCGGCACGCCGCCGCGCGGGCTGCCCGGGGCTGACCGTCAGTGCCGCGCCGGCAGACTGCCGGCGCAGCACTGACGATGGGTTCAGCCGCTGTGACCGATGCTTCCTACGAGGTGCGGCCGATCGGCTGGATCCGGTCCCCGCTCACCGGATCGCCCCAACCCGATCGGCCCGCACACGGTCACGATCACCGCGCTCCAGCCGGACGTCATCGCCGTGCGGAACCTGGAGGCGATCGATGGCACGCCGGTGCTCGACATCAAGCCGTGTGTCAGGGCTTGCGGCCCATCCCGACGAAGGCGCCGCTGCGGTCCGGGTGCTCGCCGACGTCCTCGGGCGACTCGGGGTGCCACAGCGGCGTGAAGACGATGCCCGGCTCGACCAGGTCGAATCCGGCGAACAGGCCGGCGATGTCGGCCTTGCTGCGCGGGGTGATCGGGTTCTGGGACTGGGCGTAGAGCCGGATGATCTGGTCCACCTGGTCGCTGCCGACGTCCCGGGTGAGGTGCGACAACGCGAAGTAGCTGCCGGCCGGCAGGACGCGGCGGTAGGCGGCGAGCACCTCGTTCGGGTCGACGCCGTCGGGCAGGAAGTGCAGCACGGCCACGGCCAGCAGCCCGATCGGCCGGCTGAAGTCGAGGACCGCACGGGTCTTCTCGTGCCCGAGCACGGTCGCGTGGTCCTGGAGTTCGGCCTCGATGGCCACCGCGTTGGGGTTGTCCTCGAGGATCAGGTCGGCGTGCGCGACCGCCACCGGCTCGTTGTCCACGTACACCACGCGGGCGTCCGGGTTGGTGTTCTGGGCGATCTCGTGCACGTTGCCCGCGGTGGGGATGCCGGAGCCGAGGTCGAGGAACTGGTCGATGCCCTGCGACAGCATGTAGCGCACGGCCCGCCGCAGGTAGGCGCGGTTGAGGAAGGCGAACTCGGGCACTCCGGGCGCGGCCTGCTCGATCTGCCGGCCGAGCGCGCGGTCGACCTCGAAGTTGTAGCTGCCGCCCAGGAAGTAGTCGTACAGCCGCGCCGCGCTGGCCTTCTCGATGTCGACATCCTTGGGGGCCCAGCCCGGTCGCTCCACCCGTTGCCACCTCTTCCTCGCAGTCGCCGACCAGCCTAGTGATCACCACAAGTGGGTCGACATACCCCGGAACGGGTGACGGACTGCGATACTGGCCACTGTGGACGCTCGGCAGCTGGAGTACTTCCTGGCGGTGGTGGACCACGGCGGCATGAGCCGGGCCGCGGCCGCGTTGTACGTGGCCCAGCCGTCGCTGTCACAGGCGCTGCGGACCCTGGAGAAAGACCTGGGCCAGCCGCTTTTCCACCGCATCGGCCGAAGGCTGGTGCTCAACGACGCCGGCCGGGCGCTGGTGGAGCCGGCGCGGCAGGTGGTTCGGGGCCTGGCGACGGCGCGGGCCGGCGTGGAATCGGTGTCGGGGCTGGCCGTGGGACGGGTGGAGATCGCGGCGACGCCGTCGCAGGCGGTGGAGCCGCTGCCCAGCCTGATCGGGGCGTTCGCGGCGCGGCATCCCGGCATTTCGGTGGCGGTGAAGGCGGCCTTCACGGCCTCGTCGGTGATCGACATGGTCCGGGCCGGCACGGTCGAGGTCGGCCTGCTGGCCTCGACCGAGGAGCCGACGGCCCACGGCGTGCACTTCACGTCGCTGGGGCGGCAGCGGTTCGTGCTGGTCACGCCGCCGGACGGGCCGTTCCCACCGGGACACGTGGTGCAGCACAACGAGCTCGCCGGCCAGCGGCTGATCGTCGGCCAGGTCGGCAGCGGCATGCGACGGCTGGTGGACCGGATCCGGGACAGCGGTGTGGATCTGGCGGCGGTGGTCGACACCGAGCACCGCGAGGCGATCCTGCCGCTGGTGCTGAACGGCACCGGCATGGCCGTGCTGTCGGATGCCTGGGCGGGCCTGGCGGCACGGAGCGGGGCGCGGGTGCACGACCTGGAACCGGCGGCCTACCTGCACATCTCCCTGGCCACGCGGCCGGACGCGCTGAGCCCGGCGGCCGCGGCGTTCCTGGCGAGCGTCTCATAGGCAGCGCCTATGAGACGGGCTGGAAACCGGTCTTGGACCTACTGTGACCGGTGGTGCTGTGATCGGCTGCATGGTCTCCCATCGGATCGCCCTCATCCCCGGCGACGGCATCGGCCACGAGGTCACGCCGGCGGCCCGGCACGTGCTGGACACGGTCGGCGCGCGGCACGGCATCAGCTTCGCCTACGACGAGTTCGACTGGTCCTGCGCGCGCTACCACGAGACCGGCGCGATGATGCCGGCCGACGGTCTGGACCGGATCCGGCACCACGACGCCGTGTTCCTGGGCGCGGTGGGCGATCCGTCGGTGCCGGACCATGTTTCCCTGTGGGGGCTGCTGATCCCGATCCGCCGCGGCTTCCGCCAGTACGTGAACCTGCGGCCGGTCAAGGTGTTCGAGGGGTTGCCGAGCCCGGTGCGGTCGGCGCTGCCGGGCCAGGTCGATCTGGTGGTGGTGCGGGAGAACGTGGAGGGCGAGTACGGCGAGATCGGCGGCCGGCTGCACCGCGGTTTTCCGGAGGAGATGGCCGTGCAGGAGGCCGTGTTCACGCGGGCCGGCGTGACCAGGATCGCCGAGTACGCGTTCACACTGGCCGAGAACCGGCGCGGGATGCTGACCTCGGCCACCAAGTCCAACGGGATCGTGCACACCATGCCGTTCTGGGACGAGGTGGTGGCCGAGGTCGCCACCAGCCATCCGGACGTGGCGTGGCGGCCCGAGCACGTGGACGCGTTGGCGGCCAAGCTGGTGCTCGACCCGAGCCGGTTCGACGTGATCGTCGGCTCGAACCTGTTCGGCGACATCCTCAGCGACCTGACCGCGGCGGTGGCCGGCGGCATCGGCATCGCGCCGGCCGCGAACCTCAACCCGGAGCGGGACTTCCCGTCGATGTTCGAGCCGGTGCACGGTTCCGCGCCGGACATCGCCGGGCGTGGGGTGGCCAATCCGCTCGGCGCGATCTGGACCGCGGCGCTGCTGCTCGACCACCTCGGTCACGCCGAGGCCGCGGCCCAGGTGGAGAACGCCATTGCGGCTTGTCTGGCCAAGTCGTCGGTGCGCACGCCGGATCTGGGCGGCACGGCGACGACTGCGGAGTTCACCAAGACGGTGTTGGAGTTCGTGTGAGCCTGCTGCCGGATTCCTTTACGTACCAGGACATCGACACGGGCTCCGTCCGCATCCACTGCGCGGTCGGGGGTGACGGACCGCCGCTGCTCCTGCTGCACGGCTATCCGCAGACTCACCTGATCTGGCACCGGGTCGCGCCGCTGTTGGCGTCGGAATTCACCGTGGTGCTGGCCGATCTGCGGGGATACGGCGACAGTGACAAGCCCGCGCCGACCGCCGGTGAGCCGGAGTACACGAAGCGCGCGATGGCCGCCGACCAGGTTTCCCTGATGCGGCAACTGGGTTTCGACCGTTTCGGGGTGGTCGGGCACGATCGTGGCGGCCGGGTCGCGCACCGGATGGCGCTGGACGCGCCGACGGCGGTGGCGCGGCTGGCCGTGCTGGACATCGTGCCGACGCGCTACACGTTCGACCATGTTGACGCGGCGTTCGGGTTGGGCTACTTCCACTGGTTCTTCCTGGCCGACCGCAACGGCATCCCGGAGCGGCTGCTCGCGGCCGAGCCCGAGTTCTGGATCCGGTCACGAATGAACTCCCGGCACAGTGGCGGCACCGCGTTCGATCCGGCTGCCGTCGACGAGTACGTGCGCTGCTTCGCCGACCCGGCGGCGATCGCCGCCTCCTGCGCCGACTACCGGGCGGCGGCCGGCGCGGATCTGGTGCACGACAACGCCGATGCCGGTCGACTGCTGACCTGTCCGTTGCTGGCGCTGTGGGGCGAGCACAGTTTCGTCGGCCGGACCTACGACGTGCTTGACGTGTGGCGGGAGTACGCGGCCGACGTGACCGGCCACGCGCTGCCGAGCGACCACTACCTACCTGAAGAGCAGCCGGAACTTGCCGCTGCGGCAATCCGGGAGTTTTTTCGGCCGACGTGATCCCCCCGCTCGGGGGTGACAGGGGGACCACGCGGCACCGGGTGGAGACTTGGGAATCCCGGCTACGCGACTATTCGCGGCCGCGACGCCGATCGTTAGCCTTTCGGGCACGACAACTGCCCAACGGTTCCTTTCCGCCGCTCAGCGGTGGATCTGCCGCGGCCAGCGGTCGTTTCGGTGTCCGCGGGCGGCGTAACGGCGACCGGGCAGGTGTGCGCGCCGGTGCCCGAAAGGGCTGTCCTGGCGGCAAAATCGGCCGATCCGGCCATAGTAGAAACGCTACCATGGTATATAGCCCAACTTTTCCACTATGGACACGAATGCGCGGATCGTGGCCTGGCCGAGGAAAGACACCGCCCAGCGGCCGGGTCCTTGGCCCGATCCGGCTCCACCCGGTAGGCCGGATGCGGACGGCCAGCTTTCCGCCGGGCGGCGAAGCCCACTGATTTCGTCTCAGGAATGATCAGTGCCGCTGTTTATCGCGAGTCTGTGAGCATGCGACAAGTGATTCCGTCGACACCCGCCGAACTCGGTCCGCTTCACCGAGCTACCTGTGCCAGGGTGGGGATATGACCGACTGGATCACCACGCCCATCACTGCTGACCTGGTGCGCGGGGCATTGGAGCTGGTACCGCTCCCAGGCGGCAGCGTGCGACTGCATCGACTGCCGGCCCGGGCGCGGTGGCAGGTTCCCGATGCGCAGCTTTCCATGGCCGAGCGGCAGCCGGCGGGCATACGACTGGTGTTCCGCACCGAGGCCAGGGCCGTGGAGCTCGATGCTCTGCCTACCAAGAACTTCTACGTCGACGGCCCGCCGCGGCCGGATGGCCTTTACGACCTGCTGATCGACGGGAAACTGGTCGGCCAGGGCAGTGTCCCCGGCGGCAATCAGCTGCGGATCACCATGGCCACCGGCCAGAACCAGCTGGTTCCCGGACCCGTCGGCACGATCCGGTTCGACCTGCCGGCCGGGTCGAAGGAGGTGGTGATCTGGTTGCCGTACAACGAGATCACCGA